>JACFNF010000067.1 GCA_019454985.1 Bacteroidales bacterium | reverse complement strand
GCCAACCTCTACAGAAAACCCCGCACGGATAACCCGGCGGGGTTTTGTTGTTTTTTATTTTTCCCTTACATAATACTTTTAATTTTTTGCCGTTATCCTTGTGATTGTTAACCAAACAGATTGTATGAAGAAAACATCTACCTTACCAGCCTTCATTCATCAAAACGATTCCGAGGATTACTTCTGTCTGGCTGTGCAAATTGCACAGGCTCTTAAACAAAATTACGATGTATCAGCCAGAAAGTCAACCTTGAAAGCTCTGTCATGGTACGCCGCTGCTGTGGACTTTTGCACAACAACCAATGGTGAAAAAATTGAATTACCTTTGAATTAGCTTTCCTGATAGAACTGTTTTGAAACGAAAAGAAAAGTTCGAAGCTGTTATCCGGTTTTTTGAAGAAACGATGCCGGTGGCTGAAACCGAATTGGTTTTTGAGTCGCCCTATCAGTTAATCGTTGCCGTTATTTTGTCTGCACAATGTACCGATAAAAGGGTCAATTTGATTACTCCCGAATTTTTTAAGGTTTTTCCGAAAACGGAAGACTTAGCAAAAGCGCCATTCGAAGAAGTATTTGAGTTGATCAAATCATGCTCTTATCCAAATAATAAAGCCCGGCATCTTATCGGGATGGCGCAAAAGCTGCTTTCAGAGTTTGGTGGAATTGTACCTGACGACATTGAGAGACTCCAAACCTTACCCGGAGTAGGCCGGAAAACGGCAAATGTCATTGCCTCCGTGGTTTATAACAAACCGGCAATGGCGGTTGATACTCACGTTTTCAGGGTGTCGGAGCGATTGGGTCTTACGAAAAATGCGAAAACCCCTTTGGCAGCAGAAAAACAGCTCGTAAAATATCTGCCCGAAGAATTAATCCCTAAAGCCCATCACTGGCTAATCCTACATGGACGATATGTCTGTACGGCACGGAATCCGCATTGTCATGAATGTGGTTTGGCCTGGCTGTGCGACTGGTATCAGAAAGGCTTAAAAGAAACAAAACAATAAACATCTAGCCTGTTTTCACTGAAAAAACGTACTTTTGTTGTGTAACAAAAAACGATAGTTATGCTGCAAAAAGGTGATAAAGCTCCCTCATTTTCGGGAATAGATCAATTTGGTAATCTGATAGATAGCTCCAATTTCCTGGGTAAAAAAATGGTATTGTATTTTTATCCTAAAGACGATACCCCGGGTTGTACGAAAGAAGCCTGTAATTTGCGCGACAACTATAATCTACTGCTTGCACGCGGTTATGTTGTGATAGGCGTAAGCCCTGACAGCGAGGCATCGCATCAGAAATTTTCGGAAAAATATAACCTGCCTTTCCCACTCCTAGCCGATCCCGAACTGAATATTATAAAAGCTTATGGAGCATGGGGTAAGAAAAATATGTATGGCAGGCTTTTCGAAGGACTACTGCGTACCACCTTTGTCATTGATGAGAAAGGAATCATTGAAGATGTGATCAAAAAAGTTAAAACCGACGACCATACAAATCAAATCATACCCAAATAAATACTTGTAACGATGACTACGGAGAAAGCAAAAGAAAACGCCGAAAAACTGCGTTTGGAAAAACTGAAAGCCCTTGAGTCAACACTCGGGAATATTGAAAAAACATACGGAAAAGGTAGCATCATGAAATTGGGCGATGATGCAATTGAAAAGATTGAGTCAATTTCGACGGGTTCAATCGGCCTTGATTTTGCTTTGGGAGTGGATGGGCTCCCCAAGGGAAGGGTGATCGAGATTTATGGCCCTGAAAGCTCCGGCAAAACTACCCTTGCTTTGCATGTGATTGCCGAAGCCCAAAAACAGGGAGGAATAGCTGCATTTATTGATGCGGAACACGCTTTCGATCGGTTCTATGCCCAAAAATTAGGCGTTGACATCCAGAACCTTTTGGTTTCACAACCCGATTTTGGCGAACAGGCGCTCGAAATCACAGAAAACCTGATTCGCTCCGGCGCTATTGATGTGATTGTGATTGACTCTGTGGCTGCACTCACACCCAAAAGTGAGATCGAAGGCGAGATGGGCGATTCAAAAATGGGGTTGCAAGCCAGACTGATGTCGCAGGCTTTGCGCAAACTTACAGCAACCATCAGTAAAACCGGTGCTGTATGTATCTTTATAAATCAATTACGCGATAAAATCGGGGTGATGTTTGGAAACCCCGAAACGACAACCGGCGGAAATGCCCTTAAATTTTACAGCTCGGTACGCCTCGATATCCGCAAGGTGAACCAGATTAAAGAAGGAGAAAATGTATCGGGAAACCGGGTTAAGGTGAAAGTGGTGAAAAACAAGGTTGCACCTCCGTTCCGCAAGGCTGAGTTCGATATCATGTATGGTGAAGGGATTTCCAGAACCGGCGAAATCATTGACTTGGGAGTGGAACTGAATATTATCAAGAAAAGCGGATCATGGTTCAGTTATGGCGAAACCCGCCTCGGTCAGGGACGCGATGCAGTGAAAAACCTGATCAGCGAGAATCCCGAGTTGGCCACCGAACTTGAATCGAAAATCAAAGAAGCGCTCGAAAAAACAGTTTGAAAGCTTGCGGTTTAATGGTTGGCATTTTCGCCATTTAATACAAACCGCCTGTTTTCCCTATCTATTAAGCCTTGCCCGAATGAAAATAAAGTGGCCATTCCTTGTTTTGATCGCGTTTTTAACCATCATGTCATGCCAGTCTGATCAGGCTGACGAGGGAAAAAACCTGACGACAGTCAAGGAACTTGACGAGCTGAACAAGCTGATTTCAAATAATCACTCAGATAAAGACGCCCTTCATCAGCGTGCAAAATACTATTTGGCAACGGCCAATTACGAAGATGCACTTTCCGATTTGAACAAGGCGTTGCAGCTTGATGGAAAGAATATTGATTTTTACCTGACGCTTGCCGAGGTGTATCTGAAAATGGGTCAGGCTGAGGCATGCAGCGGAGCCCTACAACAAGCTTCAATTCTTGACCCTCAGAATCCCGTCCCTTTTTTCAGATTGGCTGAGTTGTATTTGATGATGGATGAGAAAGCCTCAGCGATGATTTATGCCGACCGCTCGTTAGCCGTCCAGTCTTTTAACCCTGATGCGCTTTTTGTAAAAGGTTTGATTTATTTAGCCAATACCGATACATCGAATGCCGTGCGTAATTTTGAGCTGGCACTCAGTCAGAGAGAGGCTTTCTTCGAAGCTTTGATGCAATTGGGGATCATACACACCATCAGGCATAATCCTTTGGCTGAACAGTACTTGCTCAAAGCAGTACGGCTTTTTCCGGAACAATACAAAGGCCGTTATCAACTGGCTCTTTATTATCAGGAAAACGATCGTGTGGAAGATGCCGAATTGCACTATGATACATTGTTACAACTTGTTCCGGACAACAAATTTGTGCTTTTCAACCTGGGTTATCTCAATCTTGTTTACCTGAATCAGTATGAAAAAGCTATCCGGTATTTTGAGGATGCCTTGCTAAATGATCCAAATTATGTGGATGCCCTATACAACAAAGGAAGGGCAATGGAAGAACTTGGCCAGTATGCAAACGCCCGCGAGGTGTATCAGGAAGTGCTTCGCCGCGAGACGAATCACCCTCTGGCCATCGAAGCATTAAACCGGCTTGATAACCGGCGGTAGATTCAGGCTATTCGAGTGGGAGAAGCGCCGATGATTTTAATACCCATTCCTCTTTGGTGTTTTGCCCGGCGACCTGGCTGCTAAATTTCACACAACCATAGTTTTTTGCAAACAAATAGTTGTGCTCAGTGCTTTGTTCTGATGTTGGGTCTATGGTTATCCGTGTTTCATAAACATCGCTGTAAAGTGCTTGATTGACTTCAAGTTGTGTATAAAACGCACGGTTTATGTAATCGCCTTCCACCTGGCCCAAGTGCACAAGGCTGTCTATTGGATAATGTGGAATGAGAACGCTCAAATAAGAACCATCGGTAAAATAGATG
>JACFNF010000023.1 GCA_019454985.1 Bacteroidales bacterium | reverse complement strand
ACAATTTCTCTACATATTTGTTTCATTAGTTGCCATTGGATTTTCTTTGTAAATTTGCCCAAAAAAGCATCTTTATGAAACGAATCTTTACTTTTTTAGTTTTTGTTTTTCTTGCCGGACAGCTTGTTGCACAAGAAAAAGCATTTCAGTTTGGTTTCAAACTCGGCCCTTCCATTGCCTGGATAAAACCCACCTCTGACGGTTATGAAAGAAACGGTGTAAAAGCAGGATTCAACTGGGGATTTATGGCCGATGTGAATATCATGGAAAATTATGCCATTCATAGCGGATTCAATGTCATCTATCTGAACGGAGCTTATAGCTATCCTCACAAGATGAAACTTGAAGGTGCTTCGGATTTTACCACTGGCACCATGAACCGTGTGTTACATCTTAAATACATCGAAATTCCGGCCGTGATGCGCATGAAAACCGATGAAGTGAACGAGTTCACTTTTTATGGCGAAGCAGGTTTTGGGCTCGGATTCTGTACCGGCGCAAAGGCCGACGACACCTTTGTTGACAATCAGGGAACTTCGGACATCAAAGAAGGTGTGAATGTGAACAAACAAGTGAAATACAGCCGTTTTGCGATGATTTTGGGAGCCGGAGCATATTACAATCTTGGCGGCAGCTCCAAACTTACGGCAGGCATCCGCTTCAACAACAACCTGTTCGACATCCTGAAAGATCAGAACACCGTTGACCCCAAAATTGAAAACAAAGGCATCGCCAATTTCCTTGAGCTTCAGCTCGGCTTCCTGTTTTAAACAACAGATAATGTGAAAATTACCCTTGCACAGCTCGATTTCCAGAATGGTTTTTTTGAAAGAAACACCGAAAAAATCATTTTGGCCATCCGTGAAGCCGAAGCCCTTGAAGCCGATTTGGTCGTTTTCCCTGAATTGGCGATTGGCGGAACTCCCGCAAACGATTTTCTGGAATATGACAGTTTTGGCGAACAGTGCTCCCAAAGCCTGAAACAGATTGCCGATGCCTGCGAAAAAACTGCATGTATCATCGGGATTCCAAGTCCGGTCGAGGCCGACAACAAAAGATTTTTTAATTCAGCAGCTTTCTGTCATGCAGGCGAGGTTCGGTTTTTTCACAAACACCAATTAAAAAACACCGACCTTTTCGACGAGTCGCGCCATTTTGATTGCAGCGACGAATCTTCTGTCCTTCATTTCAAAGGCATCAAATTTTTTGTCCTTATCGGCGAGGGCCTTGTTGACCACATTGCGTTGGACGAAGAATTTTTGCTGAGAGAAATCGAAAAGCATCAACCCCAGTTTATCCTAAATATTGCTGCTTCGCCTTTTCACGCCTCACGTGCTGCCGAAAGGCAAGAATCGTTGCAAAAAATCGCCCTAAAAACTGGTCTTCCGTTTATTTTTCTAAACCAGACCGGAGCACAGACCGACATTCTTTTTGATGGCGGCAGTTTGGTTTTTGATGACAAAGGACAGTTGGCACATCGTTTACCGTTTTTTGCTGAAGCCATCGAAACGATTGATCTATCCATACTTCGGCAGGGCTTTGTAATGACGAATGATGCCTTGCCGGACGAGATCGTACTCATTCATGATGCCTTAGTGATGGGCATACGGGATTATTTTGTGAAACAAGGCTTCAGCCGGGCTTTGCTTGGGCTTTCGGGCGGATTAGACTCGGCCGTTACGATGGCGTTGGCCGTCAGCGCTCTCGGAGCACAAAACGTAACGGGCCTACTCATGCCCTCGGCTTATTCAACACCTCATTCCATCACCGATGCGCTCGATCTGGCACGCAATCTTGGTACGCCAACTGAAACCATTGAAATTGCACCACTTTTCGACGCCTTTATCAATGAGCTACAACCCGTTTTCCGAAACAAACCCGCCGATGTTACCGAAGAAAACATTCAGGCCCGAATCCGTGGGGTATTGTTGATGGCCGTATCGAATAAGTTTGGGTCAATCCTGCTGAATACCAGTAATAAAAGTGAGATTGCTGTTGGATACGGAACACTTTACGGCGATATGAACGGAGGGCTTGCCGTGTTGGGCGATGTGTATAAGACACAGGTTTATGCACTGGCGCATTACATCAACCGCGAAAAAGAAATCATTCCGCTGCACACCATCACCAAACCGCCATCGGCCGAGCTGAGGCCTGACCAGAAGGATAGTGATAGTTTGCCTGACTATAACATTCTCGACCAGATACTCTTTCACCACATCGAACTCCAAAAAGGCGCTGCCGAAATCATCAGAGAAGGTTTCGATGCCACAACGGTAGCAAAGGTTCTCCGGTTGGTAAGCCTGAACGAGTATAAGCGAAAACAAGCTGCACCGGTTTTGAGGGTGTCGTCCAAAGCTTTCGGGGCGGGGCGACGAATGCCCATCGGCAGCAAATTCATTCCCTGAAATCCAGTATTTATTTTGCAAAAAAATCCGGTAAACCACTACAGAGTTCACCGGATTTTTTGTTCAGCCGATAGCTTAGAATAAGTTAACGGCTTCAACGCTTTTAATTTCGGGGATTGCTTTACGGATGGTGCTTTCCACACCATTTTTAAGGGTCATGGTACTGTAAGGGCAGCTTCCGCATGCTCCGGTAAGCTCAACATTGACGACCATATCATCGGTAATATTCACGAAATTGATATCGCCGCCATCCTGTTGCAGATAAGGTCTCACCTGTTCAATCAGGTTTTTTACCTTACGTTCTAAAACTTCTTTACTGTCAGACATTTTTAGTTGGATTGAGTGAGATAAAACAATTTGTTAACGAACCATTGCCTTGATTTTGCTGGCCACTTCCATAAAGGCTTTGGCCACCGGACTATCATCATCAAGAGCTATGGGGCTTCCGGTATCGCCGCTTTTGGTGATTTGCTCCACAATGGGGATCTGGCCTAAAAGCGGGATATCGAGCGCATCGGCAAAGGCCTGTCCATGACCTTTCCCAAAGATATAATATTGTTTTTCAGGCATATCCGTTGGCGTGAAATAAGCCATATTTTCAATCAGTCCAAGCAAAGGAATGGTCAGTTTGTCTTGGCGGAACATGGTTGCAGCGCGCCGGACATCAGCAAAAGCCACTTTTTGCGGCGTAGTCACCACCACGGCTCCGGTGATGGAATAGGATTGAGCCAATGTGAGCTGAATATCGCCTGTCCCCGGAGGGAGGTCAATCACAAGAAAATCGAGCACACCCCAGTCGGCATCCGAGAGCAACTGGTTGAGGGCGCTTGTCGCCATGGGACCACGCCAGATGAGCGGTTTGTCGGTATCCACAAAAAACCCGATTGAAAGCAGACGTATCCCATATTTTTCCAAGGGCAAGATCATTTGTTTGCCTTCTTTGACCGTCATGCCGGGTGCTTCGTCCACCACTCCAAACATAATAGGTACTGATGGACCATAAATATCGGCATCCACAAGGCCAACCTTGGCGCCGGTTTTCGACAAGGCCACGGCAAGGTTTGCAGCTACGGTTGATTTACCGACACCGCCTTTGCCTGAAGCCACGGCTATAATATGTTTTACACCGGCCAGCGGACCTCTGCCCTTTTCTTTTTCAGTGATCGGTGTGATGGAAACCTCGGTATCTGAACCAAATTCTTCTTTGAGAGCCTTTGTGGCTGCGTTACTCACAATGTTTACTGCCGGGTCGTCCAACCTGGGAAACACTAATCGGAAACTGATTTTTTTGCCCGAAATTTCAAGGTCATCCAACATACCAAGGTCAACAATATTGTCGCCTTTGGCAAAAAAGATGACTCCTTTGAGCACTTCAACCACTTTTGATTT
Organism: Bacteroidales bacterium; assembly: GCA_019454985.1. Lineage (GTDB taxonomy): Bacteria > Bacteroidota > Bacteroidia > Bacteroidales > F082 > JALNZU01. Next base: position 32,176 of record JACFNF010000023.1, on the reverse strand, counting down.
TTCAATCGCCATATTTTTCTTTTTTCAAAAATGAATGATAAAATTAACTGACTGCAAAAGTACAAAAAACTGCGGAACCCACAGGTTTCAGTTTAGCTAGCCCTCTATTCCTGCTTTGGCTTTCTGGTTCTGGCAGAAACACTTCCAATTTCGAATGTTCCTCCAAAGATGGTGTATATCAGCTATGATGATTTTTTCGGAAGAGATGCTTCTATCTATGAGTGATTGTCTATTGAGTTAAATTCAGCCTTCACCCGTTCGTGGCTCCAGCCTTCATTCACGGCTTGTTCCAACCGTTTGGCCAATTGTTTAAGATTGTACATAGCAACACCAGCGAGCTGGTTGTGATGATAAAAAAACCGAAGGTAGCTGCCATTATTCTGAAAAACTTCATCTGATACTGTTTCAAATCCTTGGTGAATATTCAGTGCGAAATAATACTGTCCGAAAGCCTCAACCTTTAGTCGAAAACTACGACCATCATTCACGGCATGACCTCCGGCAGCATTCACCCCGGCAATCCATCCCTGATATTCGGCCTGATGCCAGAGTCCGCCACTTTGACCATCCCGAAGTTGTGCCACATCGCCGGCCGCAAACACATTTGGATGAGAGGTTTGCATTCGCTCGTCAACAAGGATACCTTTTTCTGTTGCAAGGCCGGCTTTTGTTGCAAGGCCAATTTCAGGTTTAATACCGGCAGCGACAATCACCCGGTCAACTAACAGATGAATCATTTCGCCGATACTGACCAGCAGTTTGCCGTTTCCGGTTTGTGAAACAGAGCGCAATTCATCCTGCAAAATAAGTCGGACACCCTGATTTATCATCATATCCTGAAGATGAAACGACATTTTTTGGTCGAAACAATGATTGACTAGCGAGGATGAAGTATGCACCAAGCTCACCGTTTTACCGGCTTCCGAAAACACCGAAGCTAACTCAACGCCAAGCGAGCCTCCGCCAACAATGAGAATTTTATCCATTTCGGAGATATTGGAGACACAAAGCGCTGCATCAGCCGCATTGCGAAAAGGCAAAAGGAATTGTTTGCCACCGCCTTTAAGCACAGGAACAACGGGTGTACCGCCGGTGGCTACAATCAGTTTCTTATACGAGATGGTTCCATTGTTGGGTGTACGAATATTATTTTTTAAGAGTGTGATGCTATTCACCTTTTCGTTCAAAACACACACCCCCAATTCTTCATACCAGCCATCGGGATGCAGGGCATGAGCAGCAGGATCAAAAGGCGCCAATAATTCCTTGCTGAGGCGTGTCCGTTTGTAAGGCATCACCTGTTCGCCATTGATCAGCAGAATACTTCCGACAGAATCTATACTGCGAATCCCTTCAATGGCCTTTGTGCCTGCAATACCGGCGCCAATAATCACATAGTCGAAATTGGTCTTCATGTCTTCGTTTGGGCAAAGATACATTATTAATTTGTTTTTTAGAATCATTCTGAATAAGGGGATCTTTTAAAGGGTTCATCCAACTCTTCCAAGCACACAACGTGTGTTATTTTTGTAATTTCGCAGCCCGACAAACCCATAAAAATGGCTAAGTCTCAATGATGAAAAAGCAGGAAACTGATGTGGAAATGTCGTTTTGGGAGCATCTCGAAGAGCTCCGTTCCACGATTGTGCGCAGTGTGGCAGCCATCTTGGTTTTGGGGGTTGTGGCGTTTTTAAACCGCAAGCTTCTTTTCGACGATATCATTCTGGGACCCAGTCGTAGTGATTTCATCACCAACAGGGTGTTTTGTTACCTGAGCAAGACTCTTGGCATCGAGGCCATGTGTTTAGAAAATATCAACCTCCAGATTATCAACATCAACATGACGGGGCAATTTATGACACACGTCTATATTGCCTTCATCACCGGCGTTGTGCTTGCCTTTCCTTTTGTGCTCAACGAAATCTGGAAATTTGTGCGCCCGGCTTTGCGTCAGGATGAATCAAAAGCCTCGCGGCGGGCAGTCCTCATCAGTTCCCTCCTGTTTTTTGTCGGAGTACTTTTCAGTTATTTCCTGATTGTTCCGTTAACGGTTAATTTTCTTGGGACTTATCAAGTAAGCGACACAGTGGCAAATCAGATTTCGCTGCATTCATACATCAGCACGGTGGTTTCAACCACTTTTGCGATTGGCATCGTGTTTGAGCTTCCGTTAGTTGTGTTTTTCCTCACGAAAATTGGTATCGTCACTCCGGCTTTTCTGAAAAAGAACCGAAAATATACCTTAATTATCGTTTTAATCGTTGCAGCTGTGATTACCCCGCCCGATGTGTTCAGTCAGATCATCGTCACCATTCCTTTGATGGGACTTTATGAGCTGAGCATTTTTGCTTCGGAACGTATTGTAAAGAAACAAAGCTGAAATCTCAGGCTTTTCAACAGCTTAAATTTTTAAGGTGTGGTTGCTGTAATTTCCTTTCTCGTTTTGACAGGTAAGCCCGATAAAACAAGTTGATACGACTCGTCAATCCATTTGAGTAACAGTTTGTCATCGCCCAGAGCAATCGGGTCAACCATAAACCAATGCTTTTTATTCATATGATAGCCTGGTTGAACTGAGGAAAACTGTTCGAGTCGTTCGATCACATGCTCAGGTCTGGCTTTGATGTTGAGCCAAAGAGGGCCATCGAGGTTGGCCAACAGAAACATCTTTCCGCCCACTTTAAACACGAGGGTATCATCGCCGAAAGGAAGGCTTTCAGTTACTCCCGCCTTTTCGAGGCACCACAATCTAAGGTCTTCGATGTTCATGACGTTCGAAATTACAAAATGAATCTCGATTTTGAGCTTAAAAAAAGCAGGCTGCCTCTTTTCCGGCAACCTGCTTTTGATTCATTACACGGAATCAACTATTTAAAGATTGAAAACCGATTTAATTTTTTCAACGTAATCTAATTTTTCCCAGGCAAAGAACTCCACTTTTTTGAAATTGGCTTTTCGACCATTGACTTCTTTCACAAAAGTATCTTTATCGGAATAATTCACTTCGATTTCGGCCTGATAAGGATCGCGGCCAAAATGCCCGTAAGCGGCGGTAGGTTTAAAAATGGGGTTGGTTAATCCAAACCGCTGAATGATTGCAAAGGGCCGCAAGTCAAAGATTTGCTGCACTTTCTGTGCAATTTCGGAATCCAAATATTTTCGTCCGGAAGCATCTTTCACCTTGGAGGTATTAAAGGTGTTGATATAAAATCCCACCGGCCGGGCCACGCCGATAGCATAAGCCACCTGCACCAGCACTTCGTCAGCCACGCCGGCAGCCACAAGGTTTTTGGCAATATGGCGTGTGGCATAGGCCGCCGAACGATCCACTTTGGAAGCATCTTTACCAGAAAAAGCTCCACCACCATGGGCGCCACGACCTCCGTAGGCATCCACAATGATTTTTCGACCGGTCAGACCAGTATCGCCATGCGGGCCGCCAATCACAAACTTTCCTGTAGGATTGACCCAAAGTTTGTAATCGCTTTTGAACAACTTCTTCACCGATGACGGCAGGCTGCGTTTCACACGGGGAATCAGTATTCTTTCAACATCTTCACGTATTTTGGCCAGCATCCTCTCTTCGTCTTCATCAAAGGCATCGTGCTGGGTTGAAATAACGATGGATTCAATGCGCAAAGGTTTCCACCCTTTTTCGTATTCGATAGTCACCTGTGATTTGGCATCAGGACCTAAATATTTCATTTGCTTGCCTTCGCGGCGGATGGCCGCAAGCTCCTGCAGGAAGATATGCGACAACTCAGATGTCAAAGGCATCAGGTTGTCCATTTCGCGGCAAGCGTAGCCAAACATCATACCTTGATCGCCAGCACCCTGATCTTCGGCCACAGCACGCTCAACACCCTGATTGATGTCGGGCGACTGCTCGTGAATAGCCGACAGCACGCCGCACGAATTGCCATCAAACCGATAGGAAGCCTTGGTATAGCCAATCTGATTGATGGTATCCCTCACAAGGGACTGAATATCCACATAGCCATTGGTTTTCACCTCGCCCGCCACCACAGCCAGACCGGTCGTCACAAGTGTTTCTACTGCTACTTTTGAAGCCGGATCGTTGCGGAGCATTTCGTCGAGCACCGCATCCGAAATCTGATCGGCCACTTTGTCGGGATGACCCTCGGAGACCGATTCAGATGTAAATAAATAACCCATAATCAATGTATTAAGTGAGTTTTAATAACAGGTGGGAAGGTTGATTGAGGGCAAAGCTTGTTTTAGCATTTTTTTTTGTGGTTGCAATCAATCAAATCTTTCCACAAAACTGACATACAGTTTTTCCGGCTGCAAAGGTACATAATCAGGCAACACAAAGCACAGTTTTTTTGTGCCGGTTCAAAAAACCGGAGTATTTCCCGATTAATAAAGGAGTAATTAAGGGGTGAAAAGGTGTTTTATTGTTACTTTTTACCATAAAACGATGTTCTTTCTTTCAAATCACCTTCTTCATTGAATGACATTCTGTTGATTATCAATATATTGTTAATAATACAAAAATTTTTTTAGTTTTTTTAAAGAAAAATGAAAAAAAAACCAAAAGCATTCGGATTTTTATTTTTCGCCTTATATTTGTGTTACAGACAAGGCGATTCCAACGTTAAAAAACATGATCAAAATGTTGTTTGGACCGTTAAAAATATTTATACTTGTACACGATAATGGAATTTGATTGGTATGGCCAAGAAGGATGAATATGGTTTGCACGAGTTGCTAAAGAAGATTTTTGGCTTCGACAATTTCAAGGGCAATCAGGAAGCAATTATCAAAAGTGTGTTGGAGAAGAATGACACTTTTGTGGTGATGCCCACCGGTGGAGGTAAGTCGTTGTGCTATCAATTGCCGGCTTTGATGAATGAAGGCACGGCCATTGTGGTTTCACCCCTGATTGCTTTGATGAAGAATCAGGTGGATGCCATTCGTAATTTCGGCGCTGACATTGGCATTGCCCACGTGATGAATTCGTCGCTGTCGCGTGCCGAACTGATGCAGGTGCGCGAAGATCTGATTGCCAAAAAGACAAAGCTTCTGTATGTGGCTCCCGAGTCGTTGACCAAAGATGAAACGGTTGATTTTCTGAAATCGTTGAAAATATCGTTTTTTGCCATTGACGAAGCCCATTGCATCTCGGAATGGGGACACGATTTCCGTCCGGAATACCGCCGTTTGCGCCCGATCATGAATGCCATTGACAAGAAGCTTCCGGTGATTGCCCTCACAGCCACCGCTACGCTCAAAGTCCAGCAGGACATTCTGAAGAATCTGGAAATACCCAATGCGAAAGTTTTTAAATCTTCTTTCGACAGGCCCAACCTTTATTATGAGGTGCGCCCAAAAACTTCCGATGTCAGTAAAGAGATTATCAAATACATCAAAAACAATCCGGGAAAATCGGGTATTGTGTATTGCCTGAGCCGTAAAAAAGTTGAAGAAATCGCCGAAACGCTCGTGGTGAACGGCATTAGGGCATTGCCTTATCATGCCGGCCTCGATGGCGCCACGCGTCGGCTGAACCAGGATCAGTTTTTGATGGAAGAGGCCGAGGTGATTGTTGCAACTATCGCCTTTGGGATGGGAATTGACAAGCCCGATATCCGTTTTGTAATCCATCACGACATCCCCAAAAGTCTCGAAGGCTATTATCAGGAAACCGGAAGAGCCGGCCGCGACGATGGCGAAGGCAACTGCATTGCTTTCTATAACTATGAAGACATCCAGAAGTTGGAGAAATTCATGAAGGACAAGCCTGTGGCCGAGCAGGAAATTGCCAAAGAACTACTCAACGAAACGGTTACCTATGTTGAATCGGCCGTTTGTCGTCACAAATTGCTACTCCATTATTTTGGAGAGATCTATGAAAAAGACAATTGCGGAGCCTGCGACAACTGCTTGAATCCCAAAGTGAAATTCGATGGCCAGGAAGAAATCAAATTGGTGCTCGAAGCCGTTTTAAGTGTCAAGCAATTGTTTAAAGTGAAACATATCAGCGAATTGCTGGCCGGCAAAAAAACCGGCGACATCAAAAATGCCAAACACGAAAACAATGAATTTTTTGGTGCAGGCGAAGATGAAAGCGAACGTTTCTGGCAGGCTGTGATCCGCCAGGCACTCATCCATCGTTTGTTAGTGAAAGATATCGAAAACTACGGCATCCTGAAAGTCACAAAAGAAGGAAAGGATTTTATTAAAAATCCACACCCCATCATGCTCACCAAAGACCATGATTACGAAAGCAACGAAGAAGACGACTTTGAAGCCGGCAAAACCAATGAGCCCAAAGGTAGCGGCACTGATACCACACTTTTTGCCATGCTCAAAGACCTTCGCAAGGCCATCTCGAAAAAAGAAAACCTGCCTCCTTTTGTCATCTTCCAGGATCCTTCGCTCGAAGATATGGCCATCCAATATCCAATCACCCATGATGAACTTACTCAAATCGTGGGAGTTGGTACCGGAAAAGCTCAGAAATACGGCGAGCCCTTCCTGAAGCTTATTCGTCAGTACGTGGAAGAAAATGAAATCATCCGCCCTAACGATATGGTGGTGAAATCAGTGGTCAACAAATCTGGATTAAAAGTGTACATCATTCAGAATATTGACCGTAAACTGTTGCTCGAAGATATTGCGAATGCCAAAAACCTGTCATTCGACGAGTTGCTGACCGAAATCGAAAGCATAGTCGCCAGTGGAACCCGTATTGACATCAGTTATTACATTGACGAAGTGGTGGACGAATATCATCAGGAAGATATTTATGAATATTTCACTGAAGCCGAGAGCGATTCGGTGGAAGAGGCGCTCAAAGTGCTGGGCGAGGCTGAATATCAGGAAGAAGAAATCCGATTGATGCGTATCAAATTTATGTCGGAGATTGGTAATTGACATAAATTGAGTCGTGTTTAATGAATGCCCGGTCGGGACAGACAGAATGGAACCTAATCGAATCGCAAAGCTGATTTACTATATTTTGATTTTGACACTGACCTTGGTTTCATGTCAAAAAAAGAGTCAAAAACATGAAGGACCTTTACGTTTGTCGGAGGCACAAATGACAGATCTTATCCGTGAGGTACAGATTGCCGAAAGTGCCGTTTTTAACAGGCAAAACTTAGGCGGCCATCCCGACACGCTGAAAAAGAATTATTTCGATTTGATTTTCAGGGATTATGGTATTTCGCCTGAAATTTTCAAGGAAAACATGACTTATTATACCCAACACCCTGAGTTACTCGAGCGGATATACGACACCGTGATATCGCAGCTTAAATCCATGCAGGACACGCTCGACCTGGAAACTAAAATTGCAAAATAAATCTTCGGGGTCTATCCGATGGCCGTCCTTAATAAAGGTTATCGTGAAAAGATGGCTCGTCGCGCCTCGGTGTCGCCGGCAATTTCCAGATCGTAAGAAAATTCGAGCCGATTCGTACTGATGTACGAGCCTGAACCCGAAACGCGCCAGTTATTTCCAATCCGCTGGTTGTAAACCGTCACGGTTTTCCCGGTAACTAAGCCCACGGCTTCATCTGATGATCCGGCAAAATTATCCAACAGGATTTCCGCCGAATTGGAAGGGTTTTTCCGAATGGTCACTTTGTAATTCAATGACTTCAGCGAGTTGTCCATCACATTCCACGAACCAATATAAGCTTCCACATCATCGGTTTCGGGAAAAAGGTCGTCGTCGGGCACACAGGAGGCCGTCATCAACAACAATGCGAAAGAAAAAAACAGGATTTTTCTCATCTTGCATCTATTCTATATATCATTGATTTTCAGTATTTTCTTCCGTATAACTTTTTTCCCAATATTTAATTCGAGGATATAAGTTCCCGGAGATACGGATTTTAAATCAATGCTTTCGGTAAAATATCCCGAAACGGGTTTCGCCTCACAATTACGGCTGAGCAAAGTGCGTCCGTTCAGATCTTTCACCCAATAGCGAATTGTTTGTGGGGTCTCTAATGGTACTCTAAAATGAAAAGCGGAGGCAGCCGGCTGTGGGAACAACTCAATTTCAGCAGGATGCGTTTCGTTTTGAGGCAATCCAACGAACAAACCACCTGCTTCAATAACGGCATCAATGATGTTTGAGGCCGAAGGTTCCCAAATCCATTGATGCGTAATGGTGCGATCAGGCTGAATGACCACTACTGTGGGGTAGGCCGACACCTGAAAAGTTTCGAAAGCCACATTGCCGCCACCCTCCAGACCCGAGCAGCTTGGCAGGGTGATGTTGTAAACCGAATCGAAATAAATCACTTCGTCAACCGTACCATTGTAATTCACGCCAAGGAAAAACACATTGCTGCTATTTTCCCCAAAGGCCTCATAAGCCAATTGAAAATCATGGGCATAGGTCTGGCAAGGGCCACAGGAAACCGAGAAAAAATCGAGCACTACAATTTTATCCTGATCAAGAAGGTCGGCATAAAGTTCAATCATCTCACTTTTGATGGTTTTTACGGTAAAATTGGGTGCGTAAGTGAGTGGAGTCTGTGCCTTTGCTGCAAACATCAGGGCAAAAAGCGACAGGATGAACAAAAAGGTTTTCTTTAGCATAGGAGTATGGATTGAGATGTGAAAGCAAAAATAAACTTATGCAGTGAATTATTGAAGTTAAAAATCAAATTCAGGCCGAAAGCAAGCCAATGAGCTTGTCGGCCAGTCGGCTGGCTCCGATGCGAAACAGAGATGGTGTTAACCATTCTTTACCCAGTACATTGTTAACCAATGCATAATACAACAAGGCATCCTGAGGTTCGGCAATTCCACCGGCAGGTTTTATTCCAACTTTCTTTCCGGTAGCCTGATAGAAATCCCGAATGGTATCGAGCATGATCAAAACGGCTTCAGGTGTTGCAGCAGGCGACATTTTCCCGGTTGACGTTTTCAGAAAATCGGCTCCGGCATTCAGGGCAAGTTCGCAAGCTTTTCGGATGACAGCAGGGTCTTTCAGCTCGCCCGTTTCGAGGATGACTTTCAGACGGGCGTTTCCGCAAGCAGCTTTCACGGCTTTTATTTCGTTGAACAGCGTTTTTTCATCGCCCTGAAGCAAAGTTCCCCGTGAGATAACCATATCAATCTCATCGGCTCCTTGTTCAGCAGCCCAGGCTGTTTCGGCTAATTTCAGATGCAGCGGCAGTTGTCCGGCCGGAAAACCACAGGAAACGGTAGCCACTTCAACACCAGTGTCGCGGAGCAACTCTTTAGCCTGAGCCACAAATGGCATATAAACACAAACGGCCGCTACTTTCCCTATTGCAGGATGATGTTGCTGAGCCAAAGCTTTTTGACAGAGTGTCTGAATTTTAGCAGCATTATCTGCCCCTTCAAGCGTTGTGAGGTCTATACACTGATAGATCGTTCGGTAACTATCGTTCAACCTTGAACCGGCCGGAAGGTTTTCCCTGATCTGGCTGACTCTTTTGGCCAAGGTGGCTTCGTCATCGAGGTAAGGAGGAAATTCCATAACTTTTTTCTGCAAAAATAACCAAAGAAGCGACACGAATCTACGGGCCAATGGCCGCTAAACGCTCTACGATATCGTAGAGTTGCTCTAAAGATTTGATAGAGCACAAAAGAAATATGTCATCGAAAAAAGCCCTCGCAAATTTTATCAAAATTATTTATTTCGTTGATTAAATGACTGTTATGATTCCAGGAAACATCTATCAATCAATGATGGCACGGGCTTTGAGAGCGAGATAAAAAACAATTACAATGTTTGGGTTAAGCTTAAATAGCAGAAAAAAGGATCAGTATAATGTTCAGCACAAATACTACAAATGTAGCCGATGCAGTTACATTTCGGTGGTGAAGAACGCTACTTGTCCGATTTGTATTAAAGATGGTTTTACCATAAAGATGAAATAAATTATGAGAATCAACGAAACTTATTCAAAACAGCAGATTAGTGCATTGGGCTTGGTTGAATATCCGGCCAAAGACATCAAAGCGCGAATCTTTTTAAACGGAACCAAGGTGTATTTTTTCGAACTTGATAACAACCAGCAAAATTATCGTCTGTATTCGATTATTAACAGACGGTCTTTTTTCCTCTAATTTCTTAGTAATGTTCCTCGCTTGAGGAAATTTAGTGCAAGCAGCCCGTTAAAAAACCCGTTACAGCCATGTTTCGGGTTTTTTTTATTTGCTTCAAAATTTAGTAGTCGGCATCGCGACCCGAGAGGTGGATCATCCCTTTGAGCAACTGGTTGAATTCATCGGCTTTACAAAGTTCATCGAGGCTCAACGCCATTCGGTAGCGCCATTTGTTTTCCGGATTGCTGGGCACGTTGATTCTTTCTTCGTCGGTTTGCTCCCAACGCAGAGCACCGTCCATTGCCAGCAAATCCTGGATGGGAAAAATGGTCCACATTGCAGGTGAATGAAGGTGCTGCCGGATGATTTCGAAACACACCCAAGGCTCGGCAAAGAAAGGCGCTTCATCGTTGTGCCCGAGAATACGTTGATAAAATCGTTGTGTTTTAGCCTTATCTTCTTCCCACCAGCCTCTGACAGTGGACATGTCGTGAGTGGAGGTAGTGCAAACGCTCAGATAAGGAGCCTGGTTTGGATGTCCGAACTCAATGCGTGGATTTTTGGGCATTCGCTGAATTTCGAGACTAAGAATGTTGAGTTGCCGCATAACTTCTGGGACAACCTCAGGCACCATGCCCAAATCCTCGCCGCAAACTAACATCCGTGATGCGCCAACAAGGACCGGAAGTTTGGTTAACGCATGGTATTTCCAGTATTCTTCGTGTCTTTTATAGTAATAATGGATATACAAATCGTTGAGTGCATTCTTTCTGGCCTCATCTAAGTCGCGGTAAGAATAGGTAAAATACAGGGCAATGCGCGGATGCCAGGCCGGATAGGGTGTATAAGGATCGCGGACAAAAAGCACTTCGTTGAGTAGCGACATCAATCCGTCGCGGATGAAGCTGTTTTTCAGATTCGATTTTTTGTTTGAACCATCTGTTACAAAATGTGCAAAGATTTTTTGCTGGGTGTCGAATTTCGGTTTAAGTGTATAGCGGTCTTCTTCGGTTTCGATGAGATAAGTTCGTCTGACCTCATCGGCATATTCGCCAAAGAAATCGTGCAGCATATAACCACGGATATATGGTCGGGCAAGTCGTTCGTGATCAAACCACAAGCCCCAGTCTTCGATTTCGGTAGAGGTCATGGGCAGCCCGGGTTTGAAATATCCGAGCAGGCCATGAACCGCATGTTTTGGGATCTCCCAAATTCTGAAAAATCCTAAGATATGATCAATGCGATAGGCATCGAAATATTTCTCCATCATTTTCAGTCGTTTTTTCCACCATGCAAAACCATCTGCTTCCATCATCTCCCAGTTATAGGTAGGGAAACCCCAGTTTTGTCCCATGATGGCAAAATCGTCGGGTGGAGCGCCGGCCTGGCCATTGAGGTTGAACAATGCGGGTTCGGTCCAGGTTTCGATACTATTTGGGCTGACTCCTATCGGGATATCGCCTTTCAGGGCTATCCCTTTGGCATGCGCATAATCAACGGCTTTACGTAATTGCTGATCGAGCTGGAATTGAATGTAGTAATGAACGGCTATATGCTCATGGAATAATTGAACAGGGTCGGTGAGCGCTGCTATCTGATCTGGGTTATAGACCGCATAGCCGTCCCACTCACGGAAGTCGCTGGTTTTGAAATGGTCACGCAAAAAACAAAATGCAGCATAGGGTATGAGCCATTCTTTGTTTTCTTCGAAAAACCGGAGATATTCATCAGATTTGGAAATTCTCTCCCATTCCTGATCGAAAATCAATTTGAAATAACGTGATTTGGCTTTTGTCACTTCCACATAATCAACGCAAGGTTTTTGGTTGAGTTCCTGACGTTTTTTTTCGAACTCTTTCATCAGTTTTTGGTCGTTCAGTGTACCCAATGCCGGCAGATGCAGATACATGGGATGAAGAGCCATGACGCTGATGGATTTATAAGGATAGGAATCAAGCCAGGAATGCGTAGCCACGGTTTCGTTCACCGGAAGAAGCTGTATCATTTTCAGTCCGGTAAGTACACACCAATCCACCAACTTTTTTAGATCGTTGAACTCGCCCACTCCAAAGCTTTCGTTTGAGCGAAGCGAGAAGACCGGTACAGCTAAGCCTGCACCTTTCCATAATCCCACCGGATAGCGAAAATATTCCTGACAGATGATCGTCAGCAAAGGATCATCGGAAAATATAACTGCCGGCAGCATCCTATTGGCTCCCTCTTCCCAGGTGGCAATGGATAAATCATTGAGCCGAACAATCACATATTTATACGGAATATTTTGTTCAAGGCCGGCGGCATCAAGCTCAAGCTCCCACAAAGGATAATGAACATTGGACATGAGTAGTGGTTTTTGCCAATTTCCGAGTTGCTCATGTCCGCCAACAACGGCCATCCCAAACCCCTTGCCAACCCGTGGAGCAAACAGCGCAAACCGCAAACGTCGGGGCAAAACAGGTATCACCGTTTGTTGATAAAGTGTTTCAGGCTTCAGAATTACCTCGGTAAAGACTTTTGAAAACAACACCCTTTCCTGATCGGAAGCTTCGCGATATTCATCATAATGTTCTACTGTTTCGGCCCATTCGGGTTTTAACAGACGGTTTTCGCCACCCTCCCAACTAAGCTGTCCATCGCTATGACGAATCAAATATTTATACTCTAAAGTTGCATTGTCGGGGAATTCAATTTCAATCGTCCACAGGAAATTGCCCTCATAACGCATGGCAAAGGCCCGTCCGGTATCCCAATTTCCAAGGACTTCGCCCGATCCACTGATATGAGCTGTTTGCCCCCACTGACTTTGATAATGCAGTTTGAAAATCCGTTTCATAAGCCTGGCTATTTGAGGTGAACAATTTGTGATGGTAAATATCGTGTTTTCCAATACCCATTGCAAGAGAAAAACGAAAAAAGAAAGAAAAGATATTTGTGAAAAAGAAAAAGCAAACAATCCAAGCTAACCAATAAAAAAAGGTTAAAAACAACAGATTGACGAACCAATGTATTTGGATTTCGGACGATGAACGTTCAAATAATCGTACTTTTGCACAAAATCCTGCAATATGTCAGTTAAAAACACTAAAACTCAGCAACAGAGGCCGGCCGATGAACGCCAGTTCGCTTTTGGCCGCGAGAATTACAAATGGGTGATTATTGGTCTTGGGCTCATCGTGCTTGGCTTTTTTTTAATGGTGGGCGGCAATTCGAGTGACCCGGCTGTTTTCAGTAAAGGTATTTTCAGTTTTCAGCGCTGGACTTTGGCTCCTGTTTTAATCTTAGCCGGTTATGGTGTTGGCATTTACGCCATTATGAAAAAACCAAAAGACTAAGGAGATGGGATTTTTTGAGGCAATTATCATTGCCATTGTTGAAGGGATTACCGAATTTTTGCCGGTTTCATCTACCGGTCACATGATTATCACACAGGAATTGCTCGGAATGGAAATCACCGATTTTGTCAAGGCATTTACGGTGAACATTCAATTTGGTGCAATTCTGGCCGTTGTGGTTCTTTACTGGAAACGTTTTTTTCAAAGTCTAAGATTCTATTATAAACTGTTTATTGCCTTTTTGCCGGCAGCCGTGATTGGTCTTTTAGCATCGGACTATATTGACGCTTTGCTGGAAAACGTCGTTGTGGTTGCTTTGATGTTGGTTTTGGGCGGCATAGTATTGGTTTTTGTTGACCGTTGGTTCAACAACAAAAACACCACAGAAGAGGTTTCGTATCCGACAGCTTTTAAAATAGGACTCTTTCAGTGTATTGCGATGATTCCCGGCGTCAGTCGTTCGGCAGCTACCATCATCGGCGGGCTTACACAAAAATTAGATCGGCGTACAGCTGCCGAGTTTTCGTTTTTCTTAGCCGTTCCCACTATGTTTGCAGCTGCGGGCTATAAACTGCTTCAGAATTATCAATCCATTGACAAAGAACATATTGGACTTTTGCTTACCGGCAATATTGTCGCGTTTATTGTGGCGCTGTTTGCCATCAAAGGGTTTATCGGGCTTTTGGCACGTTACGGCTTCCGTTTTTTTGGCTATTACCGCATTCTTATCGGTGCTATTATACTGATTATGATAGCATTAGGGTATGATTTAAGCATTGTTTGATGAATTTTGATTTGGAAACGGGAGAAGTCCTGCTCATTGACAAACCGGTTGGCTGGACTTCATTTGATGTGGTGAACCATTTGCGCGTTTTGGCACGTCGTCAGCTCGGCATTCAAAAACTCAAGGCCGGACATGCCGGCACTCTTGACCCTTTAGCATCGGGTTTGTTGATCGTGTGTACCGGAAAGCTAACCAAGGAAATACAACAGTTTCAGGATCTTGATAAGACATACGAGGGCAGACTGAAACTTGGAATGACAACACCTTCGTATGACCTGGAGACAGAAGCCGATGCTTTTTTCGAGACCGGACATTTGACAGCAGAAATGCTCAGATCAGCCAGTCTAAGTTTTACGGGTGAAATTGAACAGTTTCCGCCACTTTATTCTGCCATCAAGATTGACGGGAAGCGTGCCTTTCAATATGCCCGAAAAAAGAAAGATATTGAGCTTCGGCCACGTTTAGTCTATATCCATCGTTTTGATATTACCCAGACAATTCTTCCTGAAGTATCGTTTGAGGTTGACTGTTCAAAAGGCACCTATATCCGCAGTTTGGTCCATGATTTTGGCAAATCCCTCAATAACGGAGCTTGCCTGATTGCATTGCGACGCACCCGGATTGGCCATTTCAGCATAGAAAACGCGTTGACGATTGAGCAACTCCGCGAACAATTTGCCCGTGCCGCCTCGGAGTTGAAAGTTGAGAAACAATAAAAGCCGAACCATTTACTTCTTAAATTAAACAATTATCAGGGTAATTTCATTCTTTACTTGACTTCGCGGGCGTCATGAGTTAAATTTGCAATTCCCTCCCTGAAAAAGCTTATAAATTGAAGGTGGATTTTTTGTAAATCAAGTTGGAAACATAAAGCTAAGCACATGAAACTTTCTCAGTTCAGGTACAACCTGCCCACAAATCTTATTGCCAGTTACCCTCCAAAAAACCGTGACGAATCGCGTTTGATGGTTCTTCACCGTCGCGAACAAACCATTGAACATCGTATATTTAAGGATATACTGGATTATTTCAAAGACGGTGATATTTTTGTTTTGAACAACACGAAGGTGTTTCCGGCGCGTTTGTATGGCGAAAAGGAAAAAACCGGCGCAAAAATTGAGGTTTTTCTCCTGCGCGAACTCAACCGCGAAAGCCGGTTATGGGATGTGATTGTTGATCCGGCACGAAAGATCCGTATCGGCAACAAGCTTTATTTTGGTGAAGACGAATCGTTGGTGGCCGAAGTGATTGACAACACTACTTCGCGTGGAAGAACCCTGCGTTTTTTATTTGACGGACCCTACGAGGAATTCAAAAAAACCATATATTCCCTTGGCAAAACACCTCTTCCGAAAATACACGAGCGCGAAGTTGAACCCGAAGATGCCGAACGCTATCAGACCATCTTTGCCAAACACGAAGGAGCCATTGCCGCTCCCACTGCAGGCTTGCATTTCAGCCGCGAATTAATGAAACGGCTTGAGCTTATCGGAGTTTCGTATGCCGAAGTCACACTCCATACCGGTATGGGAAATTTCAGAGCCATCGAGGTGGAAGACCTCACAAAACACAAGATGGACTCCGAAGAGATGATGATTGACGAGGAAAATGCACGTCTCATCAACGAAGGCAAACAACGTGGGAACAGTATTGTTGCCGTTGGCACTACAACCATGAAAGCCTTAGAATCGGCGGTTACTATTCCAGGACGCATTAAACCGTTCAAAGGATGGACCAACAAATTCATCTATCCGCCTTACGATTTTGGTATGGCTGATGCAATGATTACCAATTTTCATCTGCCTAAATCGCCCATGATGATGCAGGTGGCAGCCTTTGCCGATTATGATTTTCTGATGAAGGCCTACAAAGAAGCCGTAGCTGAAAAGTACCGATTTTTTACCTATGGCGACGCCATGTTGATTCTTTAACAAAAACCGTTGAGAAAGGCCGGAAAAACGTCCGGCTTTTTTCATTTTAGAAACATGCCACCGATTGCATTGCAAAGCAGGAGCTATTTTTTGGTTAAGGTATTAAGTGCCAAATGCATTTTGTATTTTTGCTTTCGGGTTAAGCTTTTCAACAGACGAAGTTTGATTTATTATTGAATTTTAATTTTTACAATAACAGAACAACCTTAAAAACACATAGTTATGTCAGAAAAATTATCTTCCTACATTGCAGCAGGCGTAGCCAGTGGCGACACATTGCAACAAATTTTCAAGGCAGCAAAAGCCGGTAGATGGGCCATTCCTGCCGTCAACGTGGTGGGCACCAACTCGGTAAACGCTGTTTTGGAAGCTGCCAAGCTTGTTAACTCACCCGTCATCATCCAATTCTCCAACGGAGGTGCAGCTTTTTATGCCGGCAAAGGGCTCTCCAATAGCGGCGAGAAAGCAGCAATTGCCGGAGCCATCAGTGGCGCATTACACATTCACGAGATTGCCGCATTTTACGGTATCCCGGTGATCCTTCACACCGACCATGCCGCCAAAAAACTTCTTCCCTGGATTGACGGTCTGCTCGATGTAGGCGAACGCTTCTTTGCCCGTAACGGCAAGCCCCTTTTCAGCTCTCACATGCTCGACCTCTCAGAAGAACATTTAGACGAAAATCTTGAAATCAGCAAACGCTACCTCGAAAGGATGTCGAAAATGGGGATGACCCTTGAAATTGAACTGGGCATCACAGGAGGCGAAGAAGACGGCGTGGACAACTCGGATGTTGACAGTTCGCGGCTTTACACCCAGCCCGAGGAGGTATGCCGGGCCTACGAGGTGTTGAGCAATGTGAGCGACCGGTTCACCATAGCTGCTGCTTTTGGCAATGTGCACGGTGTTTATAAACCCGGGAACGTCAAGCTGCAACCTAAGATTTTGCGCAACTCACAGGAATATATCCAAAAGAAACATGGAACAGACCACAATCCGGTGAACTTTGTTTTCCATGGCGGATCGGGCTCGGAACCCGAGCTGATCAAAGAATCGCTCGACTATGGCGTAGTGAAAATGAATATTGACACCGACACACAGTGGGCTTTCTGGGATGGAATCAGAATGTTCGACAAAAAATATCATGATTATCTGCAGGGTCAGATTGGCAATCCCGAAGGCGAAGACAAGCCTAATAAGAAATATTATGACCCGCGTAAATGGTTGCGCGAAGGCGAGAATTCGATGATCGAACGGTTGAAAATCGCCTTTGATGACCTCAATTGTACCAACAGATTTTAAATTTACCTCCATTCCCCAAAGAGTCGGTTTGAAGCAGCTTTTTGGGGATAAACAAATTCTGTCCGAAAAGCTTATCGTAAAAAGAAATTTCAACGATAAGCTTTAATTTTGCACCTTTAAAACACAACTCCAATACTATGAAACAAGTCCCAATGGTAGATCTTTATGGTCAATACCAAAAAATCAAACCCGAAGTAGATGCGGCCATTTCCGAAGTTATTTCAAACACTACTTTTATCAACGGCCCGGCAGTTTCGCGTTTTGCAACCAACCTTCAGCACTATTTAGGGGTGAAGCATGTGATTCCGTGTGCCAATGGAACCGATGCCCTTCAGGTGGCCATGATGGCGCTCGACCTTCAGCCCGGAGATGAGGTGATCACCAGCTCGTTCACCTTTATTGCCACCGCCGAAGTGATTGCCCTTTTGCGGCTGACACCTGTTTTGGTAGATGTTGACCCCGTCACTTTCAATATTTCGCCCGAAGCCATCGAAAGAGCCATCACACCCAAAACCAAAGCCATCGTCCCGGTTCATCTGTTTGGCCAGTGTGCCGACATGGATCGCATTATGGACATTGCCAAAAAGCACCATCTTTTTGTGATTGAAGACAATGCCCAGGCTCTAGGTGCCGACCATACCTCGGCCAATGGTTTGAAACGAAAGGCCGGAACCATAGGTCATATCGGATGCACGAGTTTTTTCCCATCTAAAAATCTTGGTTGTTATGGCGATGGCGGAGCTATTTTTACCAACGATGACGCTTTGGCTGAACGCCTGAAGATGACCGTCAACCACGGGATGAAAGTAAGGTATTACCATGATTTTGTAGGTGTGAATTCAAGATTAGACAGCATTCAGGCCGCCATTCTCGACATCAAACTGAAAAAATTGGACGAATACGCTGAGGCCCGGCGCTATGCGGCCAATTTTTATAATCGGGCTTTTGCCGCGTGCAGCAAGCTCACCACGCCCCAGACCGCATCGTTTACCAACCATGTTTTTCATCAGTACACCCTTGTAACAAAAGATATTGACCGGCAGGAATTGATGGCGCACCTGCAGCAAAAAGGCATAGCCAGTGCCATTTATTACCCTGTACCGCTCCATTTGCAAAAAGCCTACCTTGACCCGCGCTACAAAGACGGTGATTTTCCGGTTACCGAACACCTAAGCCAGCATGTGATTTCGTTGCCCATACACACCGAGTTTGATGATGAAACATTAGAATATGTAACTTCGAGCGTATTGGAGTTTGTCAACAGATAAATCTCAATACCCGAACGATTTCATCCCGCACCTCAAAATGCGGGATTTTTTTTGGAAAATCCGGGATTCAAAGGGAGACTTCCCCGTTAATCACTCTTCTTTTTCCGTCCGGGCAAACGGCTCATCACTACCGTTCCGATAACGGCAATGATGATAAGCAAGATTTTAAGCCAATTGGTTTGGATAAGCCAGATGACAGAGACCAGAATCATGGTCCACATCAAACTTATGGCGTGGATTTTTGTACGTAAGCTCAAACCTTCGTGATATTCACGGATATAACCGCCCAGAAAACGGTGATTGACAAGCCATTGACGAAGCCGTTCGGAGCCACGGGAATAGAGCCAGGCAGCCAATAGTAAAAAAGGCGTGGTAGGCAGCCCGGGAACCACAATACCAATCACTCCCAAAGAGAGTGACAACGTACCGAGAAAAATAAAGAGGAACTTTTTCATTGATGGGTTTTAGTGGCGTAACTTCGATGCAAAGAACAGAAAAAAAGAAACATTGTCTGAAATTGATGTTGACCAGTTCCATTTTGGAGTCGTAATTCTTTTTTGATGTTTTAGGCGAAACACATTGATTACTCAAAAACATCTTTTTGCAACGTTTTCAATCAATTCGGCATCTTTAAGTAAATGATTTTTCGATGAAATATGTTTTAGCAAAATTGGGTCTGCTGCTGTTTCTCGTTTCCTCTATTTCCTTTGCTCATGCACAGGATATGATTTTGAAGAAAAACAACGAAATCATCAAATGCCGGATTACCGAGATTGGTCTCGATGAGGTGAAATACCTGTTACCCGATTATCCCGAGCGTCTTATCTTTTCGATTGACAAAGATCACATTGCCAAGGTTGTACTCGAAAATGGCCAGGAGATGACTTTCGAGAAGGCGATGACAAATCCCGAGAACTACAAAGACAACCGTAAAAATGCTGTTAAAATTGATTTTCTTTCGCCTTTGACAGGGAATTTAACTTTTGGTTACGAGCATAGCCTAAAGCCTGGTCGTAGTGTGGAAGGAACCATTGGTATTATCGGATTAGGCATTGATGTTGAAAACATGAATGCCGGCGGACTTTTTGTCAAGGCGGGCTACAAATTCATCAAAGACCCCGATTTTTATCTGCGTGGCATGCGTTATGCCCATATTCTCAAGGGCAGCTATGTGAAACCTGAAATTGCTTTAGGGCTTTATGGCAGGGACATCTACAACAGATATGGCTATTACGATGACTGGGGCAATTGGCATTCAGGACATAACGCGCCACGGCTCAGAGAGACCGTTTTTTCGGGAACAATTCAATTGGTTGTGGGCAAGCAATGGGTTTACGACAATATATTTTTGGTTGATTTCAATGCCGGAATTGGCTATGGTTTTGTATCGCGATCAGGAACAGGCTTTGACGACGATTATACTTATCATTTTGGATATTTGATTACCCCAACTGACCTCCCCATGTCATTTTCAATGGGCTTGAAAATCGGAGGTCTTTTTAAATAGCCCTTAGTATCTGTGTGTTGTTTGTGTGAGGCTGCCGCAAATGCGGCAGCCTCTTTTTTATGGGTTAAGTTTCTCAAACTCAGGAGAAAACTCTCTCATGAAGCTCTCGGCTTTTTCAACCATCTTTTTCGATCCAATAAACAACGGGGTACGCTGGTGAATATCCTGAATGGGGATATCCAAAATTCTGCGGAAGCCGTCGGATGCTTTTCCACCGGCCTGTTCGGCCATGAAGGCCACCGGAATACATTCGTACATCAAACGGAGTTTCCCGTGAGGGTTCTTTTTGGTTCCAGGATAGATATAAATCCCTCCGCGAAGCATATTGCGGTGGAAATCAGAAATGAGAGAGCCGATATAGCGCGTTGTATAGGGACGGTTGGTAGCCGGGTCGTCTTCCTGACAGTATTTGATATATTCTTTTACGCCTTCGGCAAAATAAATGTAGTTGGCTTCGTTGATGGAATAAATATTGCCCAACTCATTGATTTTCATGTTTTCGTGCGATAGGATAAAAATTCCGCAGGTAGGATCATAAGTAAATCCGTTGACCCCTTCGCCTGTGGTATAAACCATCATGGTGGAAGACCCATAGATGATATAACCGCCGCAAACCAAATCAATGCCGCCTCCGAGAATTTCGTCGAGGGTGACACGTTGCCCGATTTGTTTGCGTCTATAAATGGCAAAAATAGTTCCGATAGGGACATTTACTTCGATGTTGGATGAACCATCGAGCGGGTCTAAAGCCACGATATATTTCGCATTTTGTCCGATTGCACCATCAAAGACCACGACATCTTCATTTTCTTCGGAAATGATCGCAGCACATTGCCGGCCGTTGCGCAAAGCTTTGATGAACTCGTTGTTGGCAATGACATCCAATTTTTTTTGGGTTTCACCCTGAACGTTCACCGTACCTTCGTTGCCTAAGATATTGGAAAGTCCGGCACGGTTTACATCGCGGTTGACAATTTTTCCGGCGATGCCGATATCGTTGAGCAGGCGCGAAAATTCACCCGTTGCGTTTCCAAAGTGTTCTTGCTGTTCCCAGATAAACTCGACTAATGTTTTCATATTGCTAGGTATAAAGGGTTTAATGATTCAGGTTGGATTCAGAAAACGGTTTTACGGTAGTCTTTAGCAAATGTAGTACTTTTGGGCTTCAAAAACACACTCCATGATCAAAGTTTTCAAATTTGGCGGGGCTTCGGTTCGCGATGCAGCTTCGGTAAAAAAACTCGGAAGCATTCTCAGGCAGTTTGAAAACCAGCCGATGGTCGTTGTCGTTTCGGCAATGGGCAAAACCACCAATGCGCTGGAAGCGTTGCTGGTAGCAGCCAAAACCGGTATGAACGAGATGCAGAAACAACTTATTCAACTCAAAAACTATCATCTTGGCATTGCGAACGAGTTGTTTCCGAAACCAAATCAAAAACTTATACACCAGATTGAGGAATACTTTTCAGGCTTATTGGAAGAGCTGCTGCACTTCAACGACCAAGATTTCGACCAATGGTATGATCAGGTGGTTTGTTTTGGCGAATTGCTTTCAACGCTGATTGTGTCTGACTGGCTCAATGCCAATGGAATAGCCTGCAAATTAATTGACAGTCGTGAATATGTAGTTACCGACAATCGCCATCGGTCGGCCAATGTAGATTGGATAGCCACAGAGCAGCGAATGGAAACTTTAAGACCCTTTTTCAATGAACATCGTCTTCTTCTGACACAGGGTTTTATCGGTCGGGGCTCAAACGGACGAAGCACCACACTTGGGCGAGAGGGATCTGATTTCAGTGCGGCAATTTTTGCTTACTGTCTTGATGCAGCAGATGTTACGATTTGGAAAGATGTACCCGGGCTATTGAATGCCGATCCTAAACGAATGGAGCAAACCGTGCAGTTATATTCCATTTCGTATAATGAAGCCATCGAACTGGCTTTTTATGGCGCAACGGTGATCCATCCAAAAACAATCAAGCCACTTTATAACAAAAGTATCCCACTCTTTGTGCGATCTTTTGTTGAGCCCGAACGGCGTCCGACAATGATTTCGGAGAACAACAACGATGATTCACTGATTCCCTCCTATATTTTCAAGGACAATCAATTGTTAATCAGCCTGAGTCCTCGCGATTTTTCGTTTATGGACGAGGATTGTTTGGAGGCCATTTTTGGCATTCTATCGCGTCACCAAATCCACACCAATGTTGTACAAACCTCGGCGCTGAGTTTGTCGCTCTGTATTGACGACCGTCCGGGGCTGGCCGAAGCCATTATCAGAATGTTTGGCGACAGGTTTTTTGTTCGGTATAATCATGGTTTACAACTACTTACTATCCGTCATTACGACGAAGCACGGCTTCCCGATTTGCTGGCAAGCAAGAAAGTGCTGGTTGAACAACGCAGCCGGACGACTTTGCAATTTGTTTTGGGTGAGTGAACAAAAGGTTGACAGAAGCAGGTTAGAATGGTTCACTACATTGTATCTATCACTTAGATTCTAACTTTTTCTACCTTAAAAAATCCGCAGAACCTTGGTTGACAGTTGTCCTTCACGCTTTATCTTTGCGTTACAAAGCGAATGTTTCGGACATGTAGCTATAATGAGAGTTCTTTCTCGAATTTCGTAAACAAATAAACGAAGACCAAAAAATGAACTTAGCCCATCCCAGTTTCTGGATGTTTTTTTCGTCGGCTGTTTCGCTTGGTGTTGCCGTGTTTATCCAGAGTCGTAAGACTGACAAAGCCATGAATATACTGTCGTGGCTACTGATAATCAGCTCATTGTGGGGATTTGGATTTGGTGCGCAGTATCTGACAGAGAATCAAGCTTACCTCAGGCCTTTCAATCTTATTTCCTATATTGGCATCACATTAAGTCCCCAGCTCTGGCTCCTTTTTGCAGCAGCCTATACACAAAATGATCGCTGGGTGAACCGTAAAACAATTGTCATTTTGTTTTCTATCCCGGTTATATCGCTCGTGGCATTGGCTACCAATCGTTTCCATCATTTATTTTACGCATCGGAAAGCTTCTCGCATAACGGGATGATGATTATTTATCAGGTGAAATACGGTCCGTTATGGATTTTTCATTCGGCATGGTCTTTTGGGGCAGGTGTTGCGGGTATTGTCCTCTTCTTACGAATGATTTTGCAAGCGGAGCCACAAGACAGGCTGAAAATCAGCTATTTCGTTATCGGCTCGCTGATCCCTTATATCACCAACATTTTCTATTTGTCAGGGGTCAGGCCATACAATTATGTTGATCTCACGCCGGTCGCTTTTTCGGTGATGGGATTATTATTGCTTGTGGGGAGCTATCATATCCGGCTGATTGACATTAAGCCTTTGGCGCTGGATGTACTGTTTAATCATTTTCCTGATCCGATTCTTGTGTTCAACACAAATGGTCGTATCACAAATGCCAATACTGCTGCGCGGCAATTGATTGAAGTGCTTCGATTCGGCGCAAAAGGCAGGGAATCAAATGCTGAATCGGACGAAGCGTTAACCCTTTTTCTGCACGATGAACAACTTACTGATTTCAACATTGGACAGCGTTCGTTTTACCGCGGCCAAAACCCGATTTTTCTACGTAATGGGAAAGAAGCCGGCAAACTCATGGTGTTGCATGATATCACGAAAGAAAAAGAGAAAGAACAATCACTGAAAAACAGTGAAATGCGGTTTATGTCGCTGCTCAATAGTTCTACCCTGCTTGTAAACGCCTTTGCTCCCGGGCCAACCATTATGTTATGGAACAAGACTTCGGAAATAGTTACCGGTTATTCAGCCAAAGAAATGATTGGCAACACACGGGGGTTGGAGCTACTTTATCCCGACGAAAATTACCGAAAATCGGTTTTCGACCAAGTCGCCCGGCATCCCCATGAACTGAATACTTTTGAGATCACCACCAAAAGCGGCGAGAAACGATTTATTACCTGGTTTAACGTCTTTAACAATACAGGCACTGAAGATTGGTCATCGTGGGCCATTGGGTTAGACGTGACAGAGCAAAAGCTTGTCGAGAATTCGCTCCGCGAAAACGAAAAAAAACTCCAAGAGCTCAACGCCTCGAAAGATTTGTTTTTCTCCATCATTGCCCACGACCTGCGAAGCCCTTTTAATAGCCTAATCGGGCTAAGTGAACTGATGGTAGAATTAGTCAATGAACAGGATTACGAATCTATCGCCAAATATGCCAGAGTGTTTCACGAAACCTCAAAAAATACTTATTCTTTGCTCGAAAATCTGCTAGACTGGTCGCGAACACAAACAGGAGCCATCCCCTATTCACCCGAATATATCGAACTTCATACTTTTATTGACGAGGAAATTCAGTTGTCGGCTGCAATAGCACAGGAGAAAAATATTCAGATTGTGAATGAGCTGACAGGGAAAAGTCTTGTTTTTGCCGACCGCACGATGCTGGCCTCCATCCTGCGCAACTTACTCAGCAACGCCATCAAATTCTCCTATCGCGAAGGTAAAATCGTAATCAGGGCCGAAAAACAAGCCAATATGATGCGGGTGAGCGTTCAGGATTACGGCGTTGGCATCTCAACAATAAATCAGGAAAAACTTTTCCGATTGGAAAGCAGTTTCACCACCAAAGGTACCGCCAACGAACGTGGAACAGGTCTTGGTCTTATTCTGTGTAAAGCTTTTGTCGAAAAGCATGAAGGACAAATTTGGGTAAAAAGCCAGGAAGGTAAAGGAAGCACTTTCCACTTTACCATTCCTTTATTCTCATTGCAAGTATAATTTCTTACGGATTTATTTCTTTATTCACAAGTTTTTTTGCAATTGAAAGTTGACAATTGCTTCAAACAAGCCAGTATTTTTCGGAGCCCAGAATCATCACCAAGTGAAGCTTCTTCCCATTGATCTATCATTCATTTATCAATCTAATATTCTGCTACTTACGATGGCTTGTATGATTAATGTTCAAGCTGTGTGATAGTATTGTAGTAGCACGATACGTCTTCTTTCCGAATCACAGGAATTAATTTTGCAGCAAGTTTTGAATGAACATCATCAAACCCGCTTAAACATGAAAAAATCCTACATTCTCATTCTTTTCTCTTTTCTGTTTTCAGGCTTATGGGCACAAACTGCCGGTGATCCAGATTTATCCTTTGGCGACAATGGTTTATTGCTCAAAGCAATCGGAGCAGGTCATTCGGAATCCCATACCATGGCTGTTCAGCCGGATGGTAAGATTGTTATGGCCGGAATCGTTCAGATTGGCAGCTCGAACAATGCCGACTTTGCATTGATTCGCATTAACCCCGATGGGTCGTTGGACAACAGTTTTGGCGAAAACGGAGTGGTCACTGCAACAGCCTACATCAACGACCAGGCAAATGCCGTTGCCATACAGCCCGACGGAAAGATCCTAATTTCAGGTCAATCATTTCTTGGTGGTTCAGCAGGATATCAGACGGTTGTGATGCGGTTCAGCTCGACCGGAGTTGTGGATAACAGTTTTGGTACCAACGGCAAAGTGACCATTACTCCGCTCCAAAACACCAACACCATGGCCTTGCAAAGCGATGGAAAGATATTGGTAGCTGGTGCAATGAATGACAATTTTGGAATGGCTCGGCTCAATACCAATGGCACCCTCGACACCTCATTTGGCACGAACGGCTACGTCATGAATATGTTGAAAGACGAATGGGGAGCCGACTGTGTGTCATATATCATGAAAATTGCTCTTCAGACGAACGGGAAGATTGTTGCATCAGGCTTTGCCGTCAGCCCAAACAATTACAATGACATTGCAATAGCACGCTACAATACCAACGGTAGTTTGGACAACAGTTTTGCAACGGGCGGTGTATTGATGTCCAATCTGGGCGGGTTATCCGACTTTGGAACCTCAGTAAAAATTCAGCCTGATGGCAAAATCGTCATTGGCGCTCACAAAGAAATCGGCCTCATCCCCGGTATTCCCGAATACGACGGCGCCATCATCCGTTTAAATGCCAATGGTACTTTCGACAACAGTTTTGGCACAAACGGGGTTTCCTACATCCACCTGACTGAGGAAGCCACTTATGTGAACGATATCGCCCTGCAAGCCGATGGCAAAATCGTTGTCGCAGGTGGATTTGTGGTTTATTCGGTGCCCCAGTACGATTTTTACATCGCCAGACTGAATGCCGATGGCAGCGCCGACACTTCTTTTGGAACTGATGGATATCGAATTTACGATCCATACAACACGAACGACAACATTAACAGTTTACTGATTCAAGAGGATGGTAAAATTGTGGTCGGCGGGCATGTGAAAAACCCAAACACCAACAAAGAAAACTTCTTTGCCATGCGCGTTCATCCGACCACTACTACACCTCAGATTCCTGATGTTGATGTCACTTTCAGTAATGTTACTTCTACCTCATTGGATGCTACGCTCACCCCGAATGAGTTTTGCGAAAGCTATCATTTTGTGTTGATGACACCCGCCGAGATGCTCAAATGGACTCCGTTCATGGGTTCGCCCGAGGCAGTGATCAAACAGTTCGGTATTCAGAAAAACATTCCTTATACTCATCATTTCACCGAGCTGATGCCAAATACCGATTACTATGTTTACACAATCAGCGTGGGAGCAGGCGGCTATGAAGCCCCTTACGATTCAACCCTTGTTCACACCCTTTCATTGGGCGGAAATGGCGTTGCCACAGCCAGTATTGTATTGCAAGAAATCACACAAACATCTGTTAGAATGATCGTTACACCCAACGACCAGACAGCCGAATACCATGACGGGTTAATGACCAAAGCTTATTTTGATGAACTGGGTGAAGCCGCTGCCATTGAATATTTCAAAAACGACGGTAATCCTCTTTATGGTATTGACGATTGGGTGTGGCCAACTCTTGAGCCCAACACCATTTATAAAGCCATCGCTGTTGGGAAAAACGCCCTAGGCGAATGGGGCCCGGCAACCATTGAAGAATTCACCACACTGACCACTTCGCTCAGCGACAAGAAAGAAATGAGTGGATTGAGAATCTACCCCAACCCCGTCAGCACTAACTTCGAGCTGACAACCGAAGGCCATCAGGGAGCCACAATTTGCATCATTGCAGCCAACGGTGAAGTAGTTTACAACAGCCGTATCCACAGTGCACAAACCCATGTTGATGTGAGCAAGTTGAGCAGTGGCGCTTATGTGATTGAGATGATAAAAGACGGAAAGACGACTTCGTCCACCTTCATCAAAAACTAAAGCCCGAAACAGAACAGTTATTTTGGTTATAGTGGTTATATAATGAGAAGTCCCGGTTTCAGCCCCGGGGCTTTTTTTGTGCTTTTCCGGAAAAAACCAAGCTAATTCCGATATTTAAACAATACCGTTGCGGCCACTCCCGTCAGTACCAGCAGACCACCCACGATATGGTAAGCATAAAGCGTTTCGTGGAGGATAAAAATTCCTCCCAAAACGCTGATAATCGGACTCAGGTTGTTGAAGACGGCAATTTTAGAAGCGGGGATGGCGGTCAGGGCAAAATTGGACAGGAACGAGGTGAGTAGAGAAGAAAGAATGCCGAGATACAAAACCGGAATCAGAAAACCTGGCTGTTTTAGAGGAACAAAAAATTGATTTAATGTACCTGTCTGATAATGAACAAAGGCAGCCCATAAATTGAAGGTAACGAAAGCTAGAAATGTCATCAATACAGTGAGTTCAAGGGCCGAAAAACGCTGACCCGCTTTCTTTCCGACAGTATAATAAGTCACCACTGACAGTACCGACAGCAAGAGCAACACCACTCCACGCGGATCAGAAGCGCCCAAATGGCTGTTGGTTTTCAGGATGATCAATATCACGCCACCCACCGAAAGCAAAATGCCAAGTTTCTGAAGCCAGCTTGTTCTTTCTTTCAAAAAAATCATTGCTGAAAGCAGTGTCAGAATAGGCGTGACAGCAAAAATAATCCCCGCTTCGGAAGCCGTGCTGAATTTCATGCCAAAGGTCTGGAGCGTAAAAAACAGCACCGGATAAAAAAGAGCCAGAAGCAACAGTGGTTTGAGGCGTGCCTTGTCGAAACGGGGAAGCCTGATGAGACCAGCAGCCCATAACCCAACTACAACTACCATTGCCGCCGTGAAGCGATGCACCAATAAATCGAGGGGAGTAGTGTGTTTCAAAGCAACTTTCATAAAAATAAACGACAAGCCAGTGATGCTCGTGTTGAGCACCATGCCAAAGTATGCCAGCACCTCTTTCTTCCTGCCACCCTCCTCTATCATATCCGCATGAATTTTTGAGGTGGTAAATATATTGCTATTCCCGACAAAAAGAGGCTGTTGTGTGTCTATAAAATGTGAAATTGAAAAAGTGATTTGTCGCTCAATGGCCGCTACACTTTCGACATTAAATGCAATATCGCTTATTTACTGATCGTTACAAAAATGAAAAATTGAACGATTGTCCCTTTTCAACAACGAATTCATTCGTCTAACAAGAGCTTTTCAGCTTCTTTCAGTCGTTGGGCCTCACTTTCCGACAAAACCGGATAGTGAAGGTCGAGCTCCATCAGCCGGTTGATCAGGATATTGCTCACAGCGTAGCGCATGAACCATTTGTGATCGGCCGGAATGACAAACCAGGGTGCATATTCGGTAGAAGTAGCAGTAATCATATCGCTATAAGCCTCCATATAATCATCCCAGAAAGCCCGTTCCCTGACATCGTTGGCCGAGAATTTCCAGTTTTTTGCCGGGTCGGCAATCCGTTGTAGAAAACGTTTCTTCTGTTCCTTTTTCGACACATTGAGAAAAAATTTCAAAATCACGGTTCCGTTCTCAGTCAGATGCCGTTCTATATCATTGATCTGTCGGTAGCGTTTTTCCCAGAAATCCGGTGTGGGCCGTTCGTGATCATTAAAATTCGGTAGGTTCTGCGCAACTAAAAACTGAGGATGAACCTTCACCACAAGTACTTCCTCGTAATACGAACGATTGAAGATTCCAATCCGGCCGCGTTCGGGAAGACTTTTATAAGTACGCCAGATATAATCGTGATCCAGCTCCGTAGCCGATGGCGCTTTAAAGCTATACACTTCGCAGCCCTGAGGATTAAGCCCCGACATCACATGCTTGATGGTTCCATCTTTTCCGGCAGCATCCATGGCCTGAAAAATCAACAACATGGCATAACGGTTATGCGCAAAAAGCTGATCCTGAAGACCTATCAACTCTTTCACATTTTGCTTGAGGAGTTTCACCCCCTCTTCCTTGCCGTTCACTGAAGCCGTGTAAGCCGGATCGAAATCGGCTACACGGTGAACTTTTCCGGGCCGGGCGACAATTGAAAAGTCGGACAACAGATTGTTTTTTTGCATGATATTGGGTTTTGCTTCACAAAAATAAACGAAATGCGAGGCCATTGCATTAAAAAAAACTGCATTGTGCTTCATCCAGCGAAAAAGCCCCTAACTTTGAAGTGCAGAAAACCAAAACATGAGCCAACAACACCCCATAACTCTCACAACCGAACTGAAAACCAAGGCTTTGGCCACCGGTGAAGTTTTGGCCATAGTTGAGATAATTGCTATTGGGGTGCGTTTAGCAACAAGTTAGGCAACATGCTAAAAGGATCCACGCACATTCAAGCACATTTGGTTTTTGCCGGCACGCAAACCCAAACAAAAAACCAAAAGAGCTTAAAATAAGCAAAGCGATTCACGAACACCGAAAGACGTTAAAATATCGTGAGTAATTTTGCCAACGCTCGACATTAACAATGTTATTCACATTGACAAAAAGATAAAAGACCATAAATGAAGAATTTTAAAGAGAAAGCCGACCTGATTTGGAAAGTGGCAGACTTACTAAGAGGTGACTACAAACAGTCTGACTATGGAAAGGTAATACTTCCAATGACTGTGCTGAGAAGACTGGATTGTGTACTTGAACCCACCAAACAGAAAGTGCTGGACTACCTGCCAAGGGTTGAATCATTAAAAGAAAGCGCCAAGGACCTGGCACTAAATAAAATTGCAGGTTTCAACTTTCACAACAGAAGCCAATACAACTTCGACAAACTGATTGCCGACCCAAACAACGTGGCTGGGAATCTTAGAAATTATATCAACGGATTTTCCGGTAGTGCCAGAGAAATTATTGAGTACTTTAACTTTGACGACCAGATTGACCGAATGGATGATCCCAAAACGGACATCCTTTTCAGGGTTGTTAAAGCATTTCAGGAAATAGACCTGACCGACATGGATTCCATGGAAATGGGCTACACTTTTGAAGAACTTATCAGAAAATTTGCAGAACAGTCCAACGAAACGGCCGGAGAGCACTTTACCCCAAGAGAAGTGATTCGCTTAATGGTAAACGTGCTGTTTATTGAAGATAAAGAGATCTTAACCCAAGAGGGAATCGTAAGAACATTGTATGACCCGGCTTGCGGAACAGGCGGTATGCTCTCTGTGGGGGAGCAATATATCAAAGAACTGAACCCTAAAGCCGATTTGAAAGTGTTTGGACAGGAGATCAATCCGGAATCTTATGCCATTTGTAAGTCGGATATGTTGATTAAAGGACAAAATCCGAGCAATATCAAATTTGGGAACACTTTTACGGTGGATGGTCTCGAAGATGAAAAGTTTGATTACATGCTTTCTAATCCGCCTTTTGGTGTGGACTGGAAAAAAGCCGAAAAAATCATCAAAGATGAAGCAGACAGCAAGGGGATGAGCGGTCGTTTTGGGGCAGGTTTGCCAAGAATTAACGATGGGTCGTTGCTTTTCCTGCAACACATGATCTCTAAAATGAAACCGGGCGCTACGCGTATCGGAATTGTGTTCAATGGTTCGCCACTGTTTACAGGAGCTGCCGATAGTGGCGAAAGCAATATCAGAAAATGGATTATTGAAAATGACTGGTTAGAAGCCGTCATTGCCCTGCCCGACCAACTGTTTTACAACACAGGCATCAGCACTTACATTTGGATTGTAACCAATAACAAAAGTGCAGAACGAAAAGGTAAAGTACAATTAATAAATGCTTCCGGTGCTAAAGATGAGGAGTTGACAAAAGAAGGTAGATTAGAGTTCAACCGCTTTTGGCAAAAAATGGACCGAAGTCTGGGCAACAAACGCAAGAAAATTGCCGAAAACGGCAATGAAAAAGGGATTGGTTTTATCACGCAATTGTACGGTAATTTTGAAGAAAATGAATTTTGCAAAATCCTGCCCAACGATTTCTTTGGTTATTGGCGCATCACTGTAGAACAACCTCTTATAGAAAATGGCAAAATAGTCAAAAGCAAAGGGAAACCCAAACCCGACACCTCTTTGCGTGATTACGAAAACATCCCCTTTTTGAAAAAAGATGCTACCGGGAAACTGGTGTCGCAAACCATTGAAGAATATTTTGAGGAGGAGGTAAAACCTCATCTGCCCGAAGCCTGGATAGATGAAACTAAAACCAAAGTAGGTTATGAAATCAATTTTACTAAATACTTCTATGAGTTTAAACCATTGAGATCATTGGCAGAGATTAAAGCAGATATTTTGGCTCTGGAAGAAAAGACTTTGGAAATGGAAAGACAAATCCTTGACTAATGGCCGAAAAATTCCAAAATAAATATAGAATAGCCTCAGCCCGTGCGCAATGGTGGAATTACGGATGGAATGGGGCGTATTTTATAACGATTTGTACAAAAAACAGGGAACATTTTTTTGGCGAAATAAAAAACGGGGAAATGGTCCTGTCCAATACAGGAATTATCGCAGATTTGTTGTGGCACGAAATCCCAAATCATTCACCATTTGTCGAATTGGGCGATTTTGTGGTCATGCCCAATCATATCCACGGAATATTGATTTTAAATAAACCGAATCGGGATAAGGACGATATGGTAGGGACAGGGCGCAATATTGTAGGGACAGGGCGTAATATTGTAGGGACAGGGCATGCCCTGTCCCTACAACCACCACCACCAC
>JACFNF010000003.1 GCA_019454985.1 Bacteroidales bacterium | reverse complement strand
CGCGAACGGCGGGCGGCGCCGGCAATGAATGAAAAAACTACAGCAAATCCTTGAAGCTGGCCTCTGCCAAGAGGCCATCTCGCCCAAAGGGCGACGGTTCATTGGATTTGCGTTGGTTTTTCAGAGCGGGCAGGCGCATCGTTCGCGTAAGGTTTTTTGGTGCTTTTGAACCAGCAAAAGCACAAGAAAACAAACCTTATCAATCCGTATAATGGTGATTGAGCGATACCTGCAATGGCGGTTGAGCGACGTCGAAACCGCCATTCCTTAGCTAATATAAACCTTTTTTTCTGTACTTTCCCTTGATGGAAAGTGCCAAAGATCAATGGGATGAACAAAGGGCCTGCCCACTCTCGCCAAACAGCGGAAATCTATGCAAGATCCTGTAATACGACATGCAGAACAGCTATTCATTAAGTATGATAGCAGAGTAAAAACCCATTGAAAACCATCTTTCAAGCATGTCGCTTTACAAACAGCCTCCTTGGGTCGGCTGTCTTGCAAGATTTCCTGCCGTTTGGCGATTCACCCAGGCGCTGCTCCCGTTCATCCCAAGGCCTCCCCGCCCAGCCCGGTGGAAGTTTCATTTTTTCAGTGTTTCTATCTTATCGGGTTGATGGGCGGTTGAGCCTGCCGAAACCGCAACTCCAATTACGATAATGGGCGGTTAAGCCTGTCGAAACCGCCCTTGAATAGAATCATATTTGAAGAAGCTTTGAAGACGTTTTTCGGAAAAAACTATCGAAAATCTTCAAACTCTCGCCGGGTCGGGCGCGTGGGCAGGCGCATCATTCGATTGTTGCTTTTAAACCGGCAAAAGCACAAGAAAATACCTTTCGCTACTTCCCTTGATAAAAAGAGCAGAAATTCTGCAAAACATTAGTTGTTGGTGCCATTTTCCGATACCTATTCGGTGCGGTTCGATCACCGTTTTATATTGAACCTTTCTAAATTAGCCTTTTTGTGCCTGTCTGGGCTTTTTGGACAGCGAAATGGCTTATTTTTGTTTACGAAATTAAGCCCGTAAATACCTAAATTAACATGAATACCGGAAGTTTTTGGAAGCACCTCATTCCGCCGCCTCAGTGGAGGGTTGTGGTGGTGTTGCTCTGTGGAGTGATTGTGGGACTGGGACTGTATGCCGTATATGCCGGCAAGGCTTGGTCTTATCTGTCGGATGCTCCCGAAACTTGTGTCAACTGCCATATTATGGCGCCCCAATATGCCACCTGGCAGCACAGCTCGCATCGCGAACATGCCGCCTGCACCGATTGTCATGTTCCGCACGACAACATTTTTCGCACTTATTTTTTTAAGGCAAAAGACGGGATGCGCCATGCCAGCATGTTCACCCTTCGGCTCGAGCCACAAAATATTTTTATCAAGGAAGACGGCATCAGGGTTGTACAGGAAAACTGCCTTGGCTGCCACAGTAAATTGGTAACCGACAGCCGCTTGCTCAGTCAGACTACAGCCTATCACGACAAGTTTGAAGACCGTCTGTGCTGGGAATGTCATCGCGAAGTTCCTCATGGCCGGGTAAAAAGCTTATCGAGCACACCCTACGCGCGCGTGCCCATGTTGTCGTCGCCGGTGCCGGAATGGATGAAGAATTTAAACAAGAAGTAGAACCAAAATAAGAATACCCATGACCCACAACAACAAACGATCCCCCTGGATCAACATTGCCCTTTTTTCGATCACCGTGATAGCCGTTTTCGTTCTGGGATGGTTTGTCTCAACCATCAGCGAACGCCGTGCCGAGGCACTTTTTGCCTATAAGCCCAAAGTTAAACTTGCCGATTTTGAGTCACGCAACGAAGTGTGGGGCAAAAACTATCCCTGGCAATACGAATCGTATCGCAAGACTCAGGAAACCGACTTTAAGACCCCATACGGCGGCAATGCCATGAAAGATGTTTTGGAAGAAAATCCCGAAATGGTGGTGATGTGGGCAGGATATGCGTTTTCGAAAGATTACAATCAGGGGCGCGGACATAGCTATGCCATTGACGATGTGCGCAATACCCTTCGCACGGCTGCCCCCAAAGGTCCGGACGATGGGCCTCAACCCAATACCTGCTGGGCTTGCAAAAGCCCGGATGTGCCCCGCATGATGAACCAGCTTGGCGGTCCGGGAGCTTTCTATACCGGCAAATGGGCCAAATACGGCGACGAAATCGTGAACCCTATCGGTTGTGCCAATTGCCACAATCCCGAAACGATGGATCTGGTCGTTATGCAGCCTGCGCTGATTGAGGCTTTTGCTGCTCGCGGAAAAGACATCACAAAAGCCACACACCAGGAGATGCGCTCTTTAGTGTGTGCGCAATGCCATGTTGAATATTATTTCAATAACAAAAACAAAGAAGAACGTCCAAACTACCTTACTTTTCCATGGGTGAACGGGTTTACGCCCGAAGATATGCTCCGTTATTATGATGACATCGGCCATGTTGACTGGGTTCATACATTGAGTAAAGCACCAATGCTCAAAGCTCAACATCCAGATTATGAAGTTTATACAACGGGTATCCATGCCGAGAGGGGAGTATCATGTGCCGATTGTCACATGCCGTATGTGAGCGAAGGCGGATTGAAATATTCTAACCATCATGTTACCTCACCCTTGAAGTATGTTTCGCAGGCTTGTCAGACCTGCCACCGAGAGAGTGAGGCTACGCTCCAGAAAAACGTTTTCGACCGGCAGAATAAAGTGGTCGAGCTGCGCAAGAAAGCCGAAGAAATGCTAACACGTGCCCATATCGAAGCCAAAACTGCCTGGGATTTAGGTGCTAAAGAAGAGCAAATGAAAGACATACTCTATAAAATAAGGGTAGGGCAGTGGTTCTGGGATTATGTGGCTGCCTCGCACGGCGGATCGTTCCATTCGCCTGTTGAAAGCTCACGCGTTTTGGGGAAATCAATCGAAAATGCCCAGGAAGCGCGTATCCTGCTCGCAAGGCTTTTAGCAACGCTTGGCCAGACAAAAGAAATTCCTTATCCCGACATCACCACCAAAGCCAAAGCTCAACAATATATCGGACTGCCTATGGAACAGTTGAGGAAAGAAAAAGAGGAATTCATCAACGAGGTAATCCCCGTATGGAAAAAGAAAGCTGCCGATCGCGAAACAGCATACAAAATCATTCTGAACGAATAGAAATCAGTTAAAAAAAAAGCCTTCCCAATCAACGGAAGGCTTTTTTGTTATCCATCTGCAATACAGTCGGGACAGTTACGCGCAATCTAAATGAGCATTGATGACAAGCTTTCTTACATACAGGTGTCATCAAAGCAGGAAATGCGTAGCTTTGCGCGAAAACGGATTTTATGACACGGATAGTATGTTTCGGGCCAGGCCCTCAGTTCAAAGGCGGGATTGCCAATTATAACACCTCACTGGCCAAAGCATTCGACCGAATTCCCGATACAGAAGTCCATATTGTAAGCTGGACGCAACAATATCCGGCCATCATCCCGCGCGATTTCATTGACCGGAAAAGCCGGGCAAATCAACTCGAAGGGACCGCCATCAAGGTTCATTACGTAACCAATTACAACAATCCCTTGAGTTGGCAGAAAACCGTTCGTCTGATCAAAAAACTAAAACCCGAAATCATTGTGTTTCAATGGGCCATTGCCGTGCAGGGGCTGCCATTGGCCTATATCGCCCACCGGCTGAAAAGGGTTTCGGGCCTGCGTGTGGTGTTCGACCTTCATTTTGTGATTCAAAAAGAAGGCAGCGCCATTGATAATATTTTGACGCGCTACGGTTTGCGTGATGCGGGAGGTTATGTTGTTCATGCCGGCCAAACAGCCGTACAGCTTGCACTACTTTACCCGAAGCGCCGTTTTGCAATCGTGAACGATGGCCAGAAAGCTGAAAATGGCTGCTATAAAGTTGTGCGGCTGTTTCATCCGATTTATGATATGTTTCAGCCTGATCCACAATTCGATATTGCTGCTGCAAAAAATGAAATGGGCCTAAAAAAGAACGTTTTTCTGTTTTTTGGATTTATACGAAAATACAAAGGGTTAGATCTGGCCATCGAAGCTTTTGCAAAACTTTGCCGCGAACGCGATGATGTGAGTCTGCTTATTGTTGGCGAATCGTTCTGGAACACGCTCAACAATCATAAGTTAAGCACTAAATTGAAATCCGGGCTCTTTGGAATTGCCAAACGACTTTTCCTGAAAAAACAAGACGACGAACGCGACTACAACCCCTTAGCTTTGATTAATAAATTAAATCTTGAAAAAAATGTGGTTGTGGTCAACGAGTTTGTACCCAACGAGGACGTACACCGCTATTTTCAGGTGAGCGACAACCTGTTGCTGTTTTACCGAACCGCTACCCCCTCGGGAGTAGAATCAATTGGATATAACTTCCGGATGCCAATGCTTGCAACAAAGGTGGGACATTTTACCGAAACGGTCAAAGATGGTTTCAATGGTTATCTCGCTGAGGACCGAAATATTGAATCAATGGCCGATGCCATGAAAAAGGCAATCCAAAAACCAATTAATAAAGCGAATGTGGCCGCTACTTCAGCAGAAATGAGCTGGAAAAACTATGCAGAAGCTATTCTAGAGTTTCTGAAATAAAAACGAGCTGCGGAAAGGAATTGTTGATGCGTTGATTTGATGGGGTGTTTATTTGTTGGTTTAGAGTGGTTTAGCGTTTATGGTTTGAGGTTTGCGCAAGCCAGAATCTAAAGAATTTTGAGCCAGGGCCATGAGCCTTCTGCCATAGTAATTTTCGAACGCGTCAGCATCAACGCATCAACAAATCAACTTGTTAGAGGGCTTGATTCGTTTAGACGAAGGATCGTCGTACAATTTCCTAAAAAACATCCCGGTTGATTGAATATCACTCAAATTTTAGTAATCAGAGTCATATTCATCGTCGTATCCGTCATCAAACTGATCGAAGTTGTCGAAATCGTCATCATCGAAGTTCGGCTCCTCTTCATCGTTCCAAAGCATCTCATCATCTTCATCCTCAAACGGATCGTCCATATCTTCTAAAAGGCCGGCTTCATCGAGAAATGAGTCGAACATTTCATCGTCATAATCTTCGCTGTTTTCGGCAAATTTTCCGCCAGAGAAACGGGGATCGAGTGAACGCAACTCTTTCAGCACATCGGGAGAAACATAAAACTCGTCAATGTTGTTGAAGCAAAAATCAATGTATTTGGGGTCTTTTTCAAAAACTTCCCGGATACTTTTCCCTTCATATTTTCCGAAAGTGAACTCAGAATCAAGATCATAAAACTTCATAACGTTCCGAAATTAAGCGTAGTTTCCTGATAAAATTATTTGCCAAAAATAGATAGGCCTACAATATCACGCAAGCCCTTTAGACCTGGTTTTACAAAAATTATTTTTTGAAAATAAAATAGACTGCCAGTACTAAAAATATGAATCCGAAGAGGTGGTTTATCCTGAATGTTTCATTGCGAAACAATAATAGTGAAAAGGCAGTGAAAACCACTAAGGTAATCACTTCCTGGATCACTTTGAGTTCCACTAAGCTGAATGGGCCGCCATTGCCCTGATATCCGATACGGTTGGCCGGAACCTGAAACATATACTCAAACAGGGCAATTGACCAGCTTATGATGACAATCCATATCAGCGATAATGAATCAAACCCTTTGATTTCCTTGAATTTGAGATGCCCATACCAGGCAAAAGTCATAAACGTATTCGACAGGACGAGCAATCCAATGGTGGTAAGCTGTTTCATGGTGCAAATTTTGCGGCAAATATCCACATTTTTCGGAATGTGTTTCTCCTTCAAAATTTCTAAGGAATAACTACCTTTGCGGCTTTAAATTAACAATATGTTGATTCAGAATCACATTCGCGCCAGCCTTTCTGTAAAACAGCAAATGCTTGACGATGCGAGGCTTGAACACTCGATCCGTGCGATGGCCGACTGCTGTGTTCAGAGTCTGAGGTTAGGAGGCAAACTGCTTTTCTGTGGCAATGGTGGGAGCGCTGCCGATGCCCAGCACCTCTCGGCCGAGCTTAGCGGACGTTACCGCTACGACCGCCCTCCGCTGTTTGCCGAAGCCCTGCACGTAAACACTTCCTTTGTCACAGCCGTGGCAAACGATTACCACTACGACAAAGTGTTTGCCCGTATGGTGGAAGCCATGGGAAAACCCGGCGATGTGTTGGTGGCATTGAGCACCTCGGGCAATTCAAGGAATATCCTTAACGCAGCTCTTAAAGCCAGAGAGTTGAATATGAGTGTGATAGGGTTTAGCGGAGAAACAGGCGGCGAGCTTAAAGACCTTTCCGATTTTATTCTCCTAGTGCCATCAAACGATACCGCGCTGATTCAGGAAGCCCATATCATGATCGGGCACATCTTGTGCGAAATAATTGAGCAGGCCGTGTTTCCAAAAAACGAGCCTGCCAAATGATAAGTGGAGTGGATAAAAACTGGACTCTGTTTCTCGATCGGGATGGCGTGATCAACCATCGCCCTGCGAATGATTATGTGAAAAGTATCGCTGAGTTTCAGTTTTTACCCGGAGTTGCCGAGGCAATCCGGCTGTTGTCAAGGCATTTTGGCCGTATCATCGTGGTAACAAACCAGCAAGGGGTCGGGCTAGGATTGATGAGTCGTCAAACGCTCGAAGAAATACATCAATGGATGGTGGAGGAGCTTGTTTCAGCAGGCGGAAAAATTGACCTCATTTTGGTCTGTCCCGATCGTAAGGATCTACCCGAAAATTGCCGTAAACCTTCCATTGCCATGGCAAACCAAGCACTCGAAGCTTTCCCCGATGTCGTCATCGAAAAATCTGTCATGGCCGGCGATACGGAAAGCGATATTGCTTTTGGCTTTAATGCGGGAATGAAAACTGTGTTGATTGGAATGGAAAAAACTGATACACAACCGGATATGCAATTTACTTCGCTTTACCAGTTTGCAAAATTTTGTGATAACCAATAAACCAGCTCCGTGTTTCACCATCTCTTTGTCGCCGTATTTATCCTCTACACTCTCTCACTTTTTGCAGTAGCCTGGATCACTTCACGAAAAGCCAACAACGAAAGCTATTTTACCGGCAATCGAAAATCGCCCTGGCCCGTAGTCGCTTACGGAATGATTGGCGCAAGCCTTTCGGGCGTCACTTTTATCAGCATTCCCGGATGGGTTGGAAGCACTCAGTTCACTTATTTGATGGTGGTATTGGGTTATCTTGTCGGATATTTGGTGATTACCTATGTGCTTCTCCCGATATACTACAAGCTGAAATTAGTTTCAATCTATACGTATCTTGAACAACGCTTTGGTTATTACAGCTATAAGACCGGCGCAAGTTTTTTCCTGTTGTCGCGCACCATCGGCGCTTCATTTAGAATGTTCCTTGTTATCAATGTGTTACAGCTGTTTATTTTCGATCATTGGAATATCCCGTTCTTTGTTAATACCTTGATTTTTGTCGTTCTCATCACGCTATACACCTTTAAAGCCGGCATCAAAACCATTGTTTGGACCGATTTACTGCAAACCACCTTCATGCTCCTTTCGTTGGTGATTACGCTTGTGGTCATTTCGGGCGATTTGCAGCTTAATCTTCTGCAACTGTGGCAAAAGGCCAGCAATGCAGGTTATACGCGGGTTTTTGATTTTGACTGGCGCAGCGACCGTTTTTATCTGAAACAATTTTTCAGCGGGATTTTTATCACCATCGTCATGACCGGTTTAGACCAGGACATGATGCAGAAAAACCTGACCTGTCGCAACTTAAAAGATGCGCAGAAAAACATGCTTACTCTTGGAGTTTCGCTGATTCCGGTAAACCTTCTTTTTCTGTTTCTAGGCGCAGCATTGTATCTTTATGCCCACAACTTCGGTATAGCTATCCCTACGCTTTCCGACGATCTTTTTCCATTGCTGGCCATGAACCACCTTGGGCCGGTGCTTGCAGTGGTTTTCCTCATCGGACTGATTGCTGCAGCTTACAGCAGCGCCGACGGAGCCATCACCGCACTCACCACTTCGTTCATTTACGACATCCTTGGCCGAAAAAATCAGGAGGGACTCGATCAGAAAAAGCAACAACACCTGCGTTATCGGTCTCATTTCTTCATCTCTACCATCATTGTATTAGTGATCGTAGTTTTTCGCGAAATAAACGACCAGGCTGTGATAGCAAGACTTTTTACCATTGCTGGTTACACATACGGGCCGCTTTTAGGGCTTTTTTCGTTTGGTATTTTTACGAAAAATCAGTTGAACGACAAATTTGTACCTTTGGTGGCCATATCAGCCCCATTGCTCAGCTATGTTCTCAGTACGAATGCCGATCGCTGGTTGAACGGTTACAAATTCGGCTTTGAAATCCTGATTGTAAATGGCTTACTCACTCTGATTGGACTTTTTTTGATACGTAATAAGAACAACAACCTTTGACAACCATGCTTAATTTCAGATTTCGGGCGCTCTCCGAAACACTCGACCGGCAGGTACCGGTAGTGGATTATCCCTCCGAAAAAATTTCCGACTTCTTTGGCTCGATGGTGTTTAACCACGATGTGATGCGCGAATACCTCACCAAGGAGGCCTACAACAGCCTGATGAATACCATTGAACGGGGCGAAAAGATTGACCGTAGGGTGGCCGACCAGGTAGCTTCGTCCATGAAAGCCTGGGCCATGAAACATGGTGCCACACACTATACCCATTGGTTTCAGCCACTTACGGGCACTACAGCTGAAAAACACGATTCGTTCGTCAATCCTATCGAAGGAGGAAAGGCTGTCGAGGAATTTTCGGGCAGCTCACTGATTCAGCAGGAACCCGATGCTTCTTCTTTCCCTCACGGAGGTATCCGCAACACTTTTGAGGCCCGTGGCTACACCGCATGGGATCCTACGAGTCCGGCCTTTATCATGGAACACACGCTGTGTATTCCCACTATATTCGTTTCTTATACCGGCGAATCACTCGATTTTAAAACTCCTCTTCTGAAGTCAATTGAAGCCATTGACAGGGCTTCGGTGCGAGTATGCCGGCTTTTCGATGAACGCATTACAAAGGTGTTTCCAACGCTGGGGTGGGAGCAGGAGTATTTTTTAGTTGACTCGGCGCTTTTTGCCGCCCGTCCCGACCTTCTGCTTTCCGGGCGAACCCTTTTTGGCCACTCCTCGGCCAAAGACCAACAGCTTCACGATCACTATTTTGGCATCATCCATAGCCGTGCACGGGCTTTCATGCGCGATTTCGAGATAGAAGCCCATAAACTGGGTATCCCACTGAAAACCAGACACAACGAAGTGGCGCCAAGCCAGTTTGAATGTGCCCCCGTTTACGAAGAAGCCAATGTTGCTGTTGACCACAACCAGTTGCTTATGCACCTTTTAGATAAGGTTTCACGCAAACACTATTTCAAAGTGCTATTGCACGAAAAGCCTTATCAGGGTGTCAACGGAAGCGGGAAACACAATAACTGGTCATTGGCCACCAACACCGGCGAAAACCTGCTCAATCCCGGCCGGACGCCCTCCGAAAACCTGCGTTTTCTGGCCTTCTTTGTCAATATCCTGAAGGCTGTTCACACCCACGAAGAGCTTCTTCGCGCCTGCATTGCCTCCGAAAGCAACGATTTGCGACTTGGCGGAAACGAAGCTCCACCGGCCATCATCTCGGCGTTTATCGGGAACGAACTTTCCCAAACCCTCAACGAGATTGAACAACTCCCCAGCCCCGAACTGCTTCCCGGCGACAATGGCAACAGCAGCCGCCTTAGCATTCCCAAAATTCCGGAAATCCTGCTTGACAATACCGACCGCAACCGCACATCACCTTTTGCCTTTACGGGCAACAAGTTCGAGTTCAGAGCAGTCGGCTCAACCGCAAATCCCTCCGAACCGACCATCGTGCTCAACACCATCGTTGCGGATCAACT
This sequence comes from Bacteroidales bacterium, assembly GCA_019454985.1. Taxonomy (GTDB): domain Bacteria; phylum Bacteroidota; class Bacteroidia; order Bacteroidales; family F082; genus JALNZU01. Next base: position 158,720 of record JACFNF010000003.1, on the reverse strand, counting down.
GAATCTTTTTTTTGACGAAGTAAACTCGCTCATCGAACGCAATATGCGCAAAGAAGATGCCATCTTCAGCGTAATCAAACAATATGTCCGGGATTCAAGGGCTATCCTTTTTGAAGGAAATAACTACAGCGACGAGTGGAAAGTAGAAGCCAAAAGCCGCGGGCTCTCGAACCATGCCGACACCCCCGATGCCGTGAAGGCCTATATCTCAGAAAAAGTAATCGCCATGTTTGAACGCTTAAATGTGTTGAACGAACGCGAGTTACAGGCCCGTTACGAAATGAAGCTGGATAAATATACACGCAAACTCCAGATCGAATCGAGGCTTATCGGTGATTTGTCAATCAACCATATCGTGCCAACAGCCATCAAATACCAAAATACGCTCATCGAAAACGTGCGTGGACTGAAAGAAGTGCTTGATTCGACCACTTTTTCACACCTGAGCCGAAATCAGATTCAAAGCATTAAGGATATCTCGGAACACCTGAGTGAAATCAGACAATATGTGGATCAGATGGAAAAGGAACGAAAAACTGCCAACCGCCTAAGCAACGAGGCCGAAAAGGCTCATGCCTACTGCAACCGGGTGAAGCCCTTTTTCGACAAAATCCGCTATCATGTGGATAAACTTGAGCTTTTGGTGGACGATCAACTTTGGCCTTTGGTCAAATACAGAGAGTTGCTGTTTATCAAGTAGTTCATGTAATTGATATTCAGTGAAATAACCTTTATGAAAAAAAAGCCTACTGACGGATTAATTCCAAAAAAGTACTGGTAAATTTAAGAACACCGGCTAAAGTCATTATTTTTGTTGGAGATTGATAATTTTCTGCTTCATGGGAACGAAATACCACCCCTTATCAATATTCGTTGCGCTGACCATTTTTCTGTTGGCTTTCCCGGCAACAGCGCAGATTTTTGTGAGTCCTGCCGACAATAAATCGCCCGGGGAAAGTGCCGGTTTTTTGTATGCTTTGCCTAAAAGCACCTTAAAAATTGATGTCATCATCCAGAAAACCGAACGCATCAAAGGACCGTATGCTGAATTTGCCGAAAAAATCCTCGGAGTTTCGGATTATATCCGTCAGGACGAGAGCCGTCAGCGTATTAAAGATGTCATCATCAGCGTTGAAAGCGCACCCGACCCCGCCGCGTGGTTTTTTGTGGAATTCGACGAAAGGGCTTCAAAAGACACCCGAAGCTTAGTTTTCGACCTTTTGCCCAATGGAATTGTGTTAGGCGCGGATGATGCTCCTTTGCAAAAGATTCAGGGACAAAACAAATTTGAAAAAATCATCGTCAATAGCCCCGACGAACGCTCGTTTAGTTACTACGCCGAACGGAATCTTTACCAACGTGTGGATACGATTGTCCGTAAAATCACCATTGACACCACAGTGATCCGGCGCAATATTCTTCAGTCGGCCTGGGTTGATCGCAGTCCTGAACAAAAGGCACGCGCTGCCGCCGATATGATTCATAAAATCAGAGAGAGCAGATTACAGCTTATCACCGGCTTTCAGGAGGTGAATTATGGGCAGAGCATTGTTTTCATGGATCAGAAACTGCAACAGCTTGAAGAAGAATACCTCAGCTTGTTTATTGGGAAGGAAGTGAAGAGCCTCATTACGCACACCTTATACTACGCTCCGGAACCCGGCTCGGCAAACAAAGCTACTATCGCAGGTTTTTCCGAAACGTTGGGAGTTGTTTCTGAAACTACAAAGGCTAACCCTTTGACAATTGAAGTTCAAGCTGTTGCCGGTCCTGGTTTCAACTCGTCCGAACGGCCAAAAGGCAGATTGAATAACAGCATGTATTACCGTATTCCGGCTTTGACCAACGTCAGTGTGTGGTTCGAAAATAAGATGCTGGCGCAAGAAAAATTATATATCGGACAACTCGGAACGATTGCCGTTGCACCTCTGGGAAAGACACGGCTTCAGTTTGACGCGCAAACGGGCATGATTACTACTTTGAAGCGGGAATAAAACCCGACCACCAGACCGATCAAACGGACATCAAAGTGTTATCTCATTGATTACTCAGGCATTAACGAGCAAACTCGCCGTTGTTGATACTCCAGTCGTTTCCAAAAAATCCGGAAACCCAAATCCCTTGCGGATTGTCTTTCAGCCAGTCAACATCAAAAATCAATAGGTCAGGGAATCCTGTAATTCCCGAGAAGTAATCATTTGGCGCAAGGGCTTTCATCCCTTGGTTGCCCGTTCCGGCAATCACACCCACTAATGTTGTGTCGTCATCGGCGCGCGGATAGACGAAATAAGCACCAAGACGTTCACTTTGAATGATTTCACCACCAAAATGAACCTGATGATTATTGACTTTAACCGGACAATGGCCGAGGAGTTTTACCCAGGCACTGTTGTTGTCGGCGTTCCCATAAAGGATCACATTGCGTCCGGTGAATTTTCCGGGGCTGAAATCACGGTCGGGGATGATTTCCACCGACGCATTTCCGCGATAAAGGAAAGTCTCGGCATCAAAACGGGCTTTGTTTTCGTACCATTCATTTTGCTCCCGGCTACCATGGGTCGCATAAACAAAAACGACCTGATTGTCGAAGGCCATCTTCAGACCACCCTGTCTTTGTGCATTTTTTTCTTTTGGATTGAGCGAAGCGGTCAGGCTCCAGTGTTCCCCATTTTTAATGAAGTGGATATCGCCGTTTGAGTTAGGAAGAATTTCCTGGCCGTCAACCAGAACAAATTTAGGCATCTTCATGCCATGAAAACCAAATAACAGGCTGAAACTTCGCAGATTAACTGTTTGAAGTGTCAAGGTGTCATGATTTCGTACTGCTTTTATAGAGGACGTTTCGTATTGTTTTTCCTGCTGATTCAGCCTCACCCAATGGTTTTCGGACGAGACCACGGGGGCTGCTGTTGCAAAGTAAAGGCTATCCACAGTTTGTGTTTCAGGAATAGGATTTTGCTTCATAAAATCGAACAATGGTGGCCAGTCAACACTCTCATCGCTATACCAGTGCGAGCCACCCGGATATTCGTAATAGGCAAAATTTGGATGGAAAGTTCCTAATAATGCGCGCATCGTTCGGGCATGATCCACCGGAACCACGGCATCGGCGCCACCATGAAGGATATAAACCCCGGCTTGAAGATAGTTTTTTGTGAGATTGAAAACCCTTCCCGCCGAGGCTCCTCTTTCGAGCATTCGAAAATGCGGATTTTCGCTCAAGCCCTGATCAGTCACTGTTTTGCGATAGCCGGCTACGTCCGGATATCCTGCGCAGGGTGAAACTGTTCCCCAGAAACCGGGATAGGTAGCACCCAAAAACCACGACCCATGTCCGCCCATGGAATGACCGGTGAGGAAAGTTTTCTGCAGATTAGTTTTGAACAGACGTTTTGCCTCGGCCAACACCTCAAGGGCATCTTTACGGCCCCATTCTTCCCAGTTAAAACCGAAAGGCCGACGGTTGGTGGGCGCTATGATAAACGCCCAGTCTTTTTGTTTGTATGCCCGGGCTTGATTGGCAGCCTCCACCGAGGCACCGTGAACCGAAAGCACCAGGGCTTGCTCCGCGCCTTTTTGCAATGATGGAGCCACAGAGAAATATTGCACACTGCCATCAATCCTGCTAACGAAACTACGTTCGTGGTACGTGGTGCTTTCGCTGACTTTTAGAGTGATTTGAATGCGATCCACCTCCTTTCCATTGGGTTTTTTAAGGATGAGTTGTGCCTTCAGGGTGTCGGACATAGGTGGGGTGGCAAAGGCTGGTATCCGAAAGGCGACTTTACGCGTAGTGAGCGAAATCACCGCCCCCATTTCTGCTGTGGCTTTTTCGCCTCCGGGTAGTACACATTCAATGCGGTAGCCCCGAAGCGTCTTCTCCGTGGCATTGACCACCCGAATAGCGCCAAATCGCTCCTGATTTTCATCACGCAACAGCGAAGGCAGGGTAGGGTCGCGATGGGTGAAAAAAACGGGTTTGGAGGGAACAACCAATCGCGAGCTGTAGCGCGAAAAGCGCCCATAGGAATACAAAAACTCGTTTTGACCCTTTTTGAGCTTGAAAGGAATCAAAGTATAACCGTAGTCATAGTGGTCGCCTTCGTGCGGCAAACCATTGATAAATACCCGGGTGTGACCGGTTGCTTCGAGTAAAACAATTTCGCTTCGGGCTGCGTTGTAGGCGGTATAAAGCACCGATTTAGTCAGCTTATCCGAAAAAACAGCATTCGAATCGGCAGCAGTGGACTCCCATATCAGGTCATTTTCTTGTCCTTCACCCAAAAAAAATGCTCCAACAGAACTGCCATCCACCGGCGTTCGAAAGCTGCCGTTTGCGAGTTGCCAAACAACAATATCGTTTGCACCGTTTATCAATCCGGGTTGAATCCCATTTCGTAGCACAAGACCATGCCGGAATGTGTGTAATATCTGCCCCTCTTTGGTACTTTCAACTTTCTCTTTGCCGAAAATCTCAACAATATTTCCGGTCTTCTGAGCCTGACAAACAAAGCTCAGGAGGATGAAAGGAAGTAGGAATGTAAATTGTGTCGCCTTGGTTTTCATTGCGCTGGTTGTTAAATGATACAAAAAAAGTTTAGCTATCAAACCAATACCGCAAGATAGGCGAAATTTTCCTGTTTCCGACAGGTTCAATCAAGAAAAAGTTCTATTTCCGGTTCTTTTTCGATTTTGCAGGCTCGGCCTTTGGTTCTTCTTTCCAATAACCTTCGAGTGAAAGTTTATGATCAAGATTTGCAACGCCATAGGTGATTACTGCCGAAACAATGGAAGAATGTTCAAGATATTCTGGGATGGCCATATTGTAGAGGTCGCGCTCGGTGTGCCAAATCTCACCATAATTGAAATCATATCCTTTTGGGTCAGCTGTTCCAATAGTCAGTGTAGGGACGCCTTCTACTGCAAAAGGCCCGCTGTCGGTGCTCCAGGGTTCTTTGGGGCGTGTCATAGGCTCGCTTTGTTTGAGTGTGAATGGAAATTCGGGATTGATTTCGTTCAACGGTTGGCAAATCTGTTCAAAATCACTCATCATAGCAGCGGGTACACTGATGCTGTTTGTGACGGTAGGTCCGCCATCGCGGTTGAACATATTGGAAATTTGCCCCAATTTATCGGCATTGCGTCTTACCCAACTTTTTGATCCGAGAAGTCCAAACTCTTCGCCGGCCCACAGGATGACTAAAATTGTTCGTTTGGGTTTTCCGCCAGCCTGCATGATAAGTCGGGCTGTTTCAATGGTTGGAGCCGAACCCGATCCATCGTCAACAGCACCGGTGGCCACATCATAAGCATCGAGATGGGCGCTCACAATCACATATTCGTCAGGAAATTCAGTGCCCGGAATCACACCGATAACATTGCTATAACTGACGGGGCCTAGGCGGAAATGGTTGCGAATGTTAAATTCAAGCTCAAAACGTTGGCGTTCTTTGGCCATCTGTTCGATGATGGCAAACTGATGTTCATCAAGTTTAATATCCGGAACTTTGGGAAGGTTATCGAAAGTCATCCGATCCATGTTTTTCCGGTCGTAAAGAGCAGTAATTGGATTGGGTGCCGACTGGATAATGCCCAGGATTCCGGCATCAACCATTTCCTGATAAAACAATGCCGGCTCATCGCGATAGGTGAGCATCTCTTTTTCAGGGATACCTTTTCCGCGGTTTTCCCAGTTTTCCCAGCGAATCTTGTTGTTTTTCTTTTCTATCTCTTCATTTTCGGCGATGGCAGCCGCGCGTTTTTCGTTTGAAGCTGTGGTGTAATCCACCGGCCAGCCGCTACTCTTGCCCGAAATCAACACCCATGCGCCTTTGAGTTTGGTCTTCATCCGGTCGAACTGTGCCTTCGTCTTAGGCTCGATCACCACATGACCTTTTTGAACGCCTTTAGTTCCGGCTGTGTAAGAAGGTGTTGCAAAATGCAAGGTCATCGGATTATCGCTCAATAAACGCCCCGACCATGGCCCGCGGTTAAATCCTACACCCAGTTCACCCACCGTATCCAGAATTACTTCCATTCCCCATTCCTTAAACTTGCCTGCTACCCAGCGTGCCGCATTGTCAAAGGCGTCAGAACCAATGGGTCTGCCTCCAAAACGGTTGCATAAAATGTCTAAATGCTGCATGGTCTGATTGTCAGTTTGACCAATCTCAATGATACGCTGAACCACCGGGTCGGTTTGGGCTTGAGTGGTGTGAGCAACGGCAAACACAAATGATAGGATAAGAAGTAACTTTTTCATAGTCAAAGAATTGAAATAAATGAACGATATGTGATATCTGGCTTTGTTGATCTCTTTGGAAAGCGAAAGGATTTAAATTGAAAGCCGGAAGTCAGTTGGTTTTTCAAAACCTCTTCGTCCTTCCGGCTAAATTATTTTAAAAGCATGAATTTACTACAAAAAACAAGCTACAGGATTTTTGTAACAAGTTTACGGAACTTTGGCTGTTTTCATCCTGTCAAAAAGGCAACGCCTTTGTTCACATCGTCATAAAGATCGCAAATCCGATTTTCGGTGTACATTTTCTCAAACTGCTCACGGATCGGTTTGTATTCGTTGTGAAACGGGCAAGGTTTTGATTCGTTACACTGACTCAGTCCCATCCCGCACTGGCTGAAAACTTCAGGTCCGTCAATAAGTTCCACAATCCTGATAATGCGTTGTTGCTGTTGTTCGGGTGTGAGAAAGAAACCTCCGTTTGGTCCTTTTGCACTGTTGATGATGCCTGCTTTAGCCAACTTCTGCAATAACTTGCCTACCGTATGCTCGTTTTCACGGATGCTTCGGGCTACTTCTATAATGCCCGACTTTGCCCCATTTTCAGAGTTCAGTCCGAGAAAAACAACGGCTTTGATAGCAGCTTTACAGGTATGGCTCAACATGAATCAGGAGTTTAAATGAGCTCGGCCTTCTTCTGAGATACAATCGGCAGTCCAGGGTGGATCGAAAGTAAGTGTCACTTCTACTTCGCTCTCAGGAAAATTTGATTCCAATGAATATTTTACAGAGTCAACAATGGACTCACCCATCGGGCAAAATTGGGTGCTGAGGGTCATCAGGCAATTCACCTTTTTTGGCTCATCGGAAAAAAGAATCTCATAAATCAGGCCTAAGTCCACCACATTGAGGTCAATTTCAGGGTCATAAACGTTTTTAAGGCCGGAGAGCGCCTTTTGACATTGTTCAGGATGATTGGTTTTTACGTTCATTTTTGTTTGGCTTTATGTATTAAAACTTTGATTACGTTCCAGTTATATAACACTGCCGAGGCAATGAGCAGCAGCGCACCAAGCTGTATCAATGGCAGCCATTTGGTGAGTATGCCCACAAAAAACACTACAAAGCCCGACAAATAGGCCACGCTCATTATTTTAAAGATAAGTGCATCAAACATATCTTTCGGGTTGGGCGTCTGCCCTGAAAAGGAACGCTTGTGATAGACTTTGTTCCACACGATGAAAGGAAGTGTTTTGAAAGTCATCCCAAGAATGATGGCCGTGAGCCAGCCGAAAAATATGAGAAAGCCATAGCCCAAAGTGATGTGAGCGCCGCCATATCCGTTGTAAGCCACATAAACAACCACTGCCAATAACAGCAGAATAGGGGCAAGGATCATGGCTACCGAAAGCAACGAAACTTTCATCTGATCGTCAACCTGACGGCGTATTCTTTTCTTATAGATGGCGTAACAGAGTTTGATAAACAGCACAATCGCTGCAAATATCATCCCGATTGGGATAGCTGAAAGTATCTTGTTCGGAGCAAAATAAAACAAAGCAATATAGAGCAACAGGCCGCCATTCACTAAAAAATAGATGACCCACAACAGCCGGTCGTTCTGATATTTCGATATCAAAAACATCGGGATGAGTCGCGAAGCTACTCCCAGAACTAAGAGCAGAAACCAGCCAACAACCCCGGCATGAACGTGTAATGGCAGAAAATGAATAGAATCATAGCCTAAAAAAGGAAAGGTAAAATTGTAAACCAGCATCAGCCCGAAAGTGCCGGTGATGAATAACCAACCCACAGAGGTGGCCACATAAACCGCCTGTACATTAATCTTTTTACTTTGCCCGATGCTCACTCCCACATTGATGAGATAAGCCAGTATAGATAACAATACCAATCTGCCGCCCCATTTGGCCGGATGCCCCATATCGAAAAAGTAAAATCCATATACTAACAGTGGGATGCCGACAGCCGCTAAAATAAACGAGGCATGGGCAAGCTTCTCGCTATACAGTTTACCTTCGATGAGCACCGGCACAAGCTGATGACTGGCGCCCAATATCACCATAGTGCCCCAGCCAAGCGCCATCAGGTGGGTGATGGCCAACAGATGAGGATGAAAATAATGATGCAGAAAAGCCCGGTCGGAAGTGAACAGAAAAAAACTGGCTACTAAGAGCGACAAGGCTGCATAAAAATAAAATGGCAAAACCACTTTGTAAGAGGTAGTCTTGGCCGGACTGGTTCCTGTGACACCAAACATATTTTAAGCTTTAAAAATAATCATGTGGACTTCGGTTTCGCTAATCTCCTTGGCGCGATAGTCGAGATGCCGCTCTTTCAATTCTGGCAATAAAAACATAGGAATTCGTTTGTGATACACAAACAGCGCATGGTCATCCGGCAGATTTTCAAGCTCTTCCAGAATGGTCATCATGGGCCCGGGCATTTCCAACTGCTGAACGTCAATCACCACCATACGGCCACTAAATTTTTCCAATACTTCATCCCAACTGTCATCAGCATGGACAGGCTCTGGCTCGGGGTCTTTTGCATGTGAAGTTTTATAAAACCAGGTGAAAACCGTCTCCTCGTCTTTCGTTTCAGGAAAGGTCTCAAACCCTTGCTTCTCCAACAATTCAATCATTGGAGCAGGCTCAAAAGTATTGATCAGCTTCAATACCTGGTTTTGTTTCAATTGTCTGATCGTATGTGTGATGAGCCCAAATGGGTCTTCGCCTTCTTCCATGACCGGCCGCACATCAAGTTCAACCACAACAAGCTGGTCAAGTTGTTTCATGAACGATGGAAGCTGGCTTTCCATGGGTTCGGGGCTGTGAGACCTGTCGGCCCGAAAACCTAACGGCTCCATCCGTGCAAAAAACTCATCGAGACTGCAGCCTCCGATTTTACAGGCCATTGCAATAGAAGTGCGCGAGGCCATCAGCCGGCGTAAAACGGGATTGCGCAGCTTGGCGAACTTCGGTGTAAGTGCAATGATGGTTTCCAAGGCATCGGGGTGCTGTTTTAAAAGTAGCGAAATCCGTGTTTCCGAATTGATCTCCACCATCGGGCTTAGTGTTGTGGTCATGTCGTAAACGATATTTTTGTAAAGGCAGCGCCGTCTGACACTGCCTTTTGTTTTTCAAAAATGATATTTTAAGCCTGGCTCAGTTCTTTTTCCAAGGCTAAAGCTTTGGGGAACAGAATGTTGTTCTCCAGATGAATGTGCTGATGAAGATCGTCTTCAAATTCTTCAAGCATTCGGAAAAGAAGCTCGTAGCTGGCACAGGCATCCTCCGGGAGTGTAAAATGATGGGTCAGGTGACGAATTTCTTCCATCTTTTTCCCGACTGTTTCGTGTTCAACTTCCATCATGCGGATGGGGTTTGCAATCGTGTTGAAGCCTGGGCGCTGGTATGGTCTGTGGGTATTTTTAGCCGATACTAATTCCTTGATGAAGGGGAAAAGCACATTCTCTTCTTTGACCATGTGCGAAAGCAATTCCTCGGCAATCTCATTCACCAAATCGTCCACTGCGTTCAATTCGGGGTGACGGTCACCATGCACTTTAAAAACTTTTTCGGCGTATGTAAGAAGGTCGGGCAGGCTCTTTCTCACATAAGAATGATGGGTGTTCACGATATAATCGGCCAAGAAATCAATGCCCCAATCATTAAAAGGTAATGGCCGCGTGGCCTGAAACTGATCGGCCTGCTGCAATTCTTTTTCGATTTTCACCGGGTCTAAACCTTTTTCTTCGCAGGCTTCACGCAGACTCAAATGCCCGCCACAGCAAAAGTCAAGTCCGTATTTTTTGAATACCTGAACCTTTCGAGGATCGTTGGCTGCCATCTCGCCGAGCGTTTCTTCATGTTCAAGAGCTTTTTTGATCGAAATCCGTATTTTATACCATTCCGGGCCTTTTTCGAGATACTCCCAGTTGAAAATGTCACCGCGCTCATTCAGCAACTGATAGTATAAAGGCTTGGGATCGTGATCGTTATATAGAATAAAGCCTTCGCCTGGCTTCAATGCATCAAAACGGGCAAAAATTGTTGGATGTTTTAAACGCGGCTCAATCCTGGTTACATCGAGAATTGAAGTAGTGGAGTTTTCCATTGTAAATATCTTTTTAGTGAATAACGCTGCAAAGATAGGATTTTTGTTTAAATAAAAGTATTGTGATACTTTTATTTTTGTGGCAATTGAATCCCCCTTCAACCAATGTCCTGAAACGTACAGATTTATTTAAAATGCAGGTGCTTTCTATGAAATCCGCGGAAATACTGGAATGGGATATTTTGTAAATTTAGCTTTATCTGTGGAGAAAAACGGTTTACGCTTCGACGGTTGACTCCACTGCCTGTGCACAGGCTTCTCCCTGCTCATTGAAACAGCTCATCACATCGCGCATGCCTTCTATACTTCCCGAAAGGATAAAAAGTTTGTCATTAAGTTCAAGACGGGTGTTTCCATTGGGGGTCAGATATTGTCCGTCACGTTGAATCATGGCGATAATGGCATTGCGTGGGAAGTGCATTTCCACAATTTTTTTTCCATCTACACCGTGATGTGGCTGAATTACAATTTCCTGAAGTAGTGCATTTTTAGGTTCTTCGAGAAACTCGTCCAATGGCGAACTACGAAACTCCTCTTCCTTGTTGTCGAGTTTGAGCCATCGGGCGAGCATGGGAAGAGTGGTTCCCTGAATGAGAACTGAGCTCACCGAAATGAAAAAAACGATGTTAAAAATGAAATCGGAATGGCGAATTCCGGCCAGTAGGGGATAGGTCGCGAAAACGATGGGAACTGCCCCACGAAGCCCAACCCACGAAATGAAAACCTTTTCTCGCCAGCTTATCTTGAAAAAACTCAGACTAATAAATACGCTCAATGGGCGCGAAACAAGGATGAGGAAAAGCGAAATGAGCAATCCTGTCCCCGCAACAGGCGGTATTTCCGACGGAAACACCAGCAACCCCAAGGTGAGAAACAACACAATTTGCATCAACCAAGCCATCCCATCAAAAACCTTTAGGATGGTTCTTTTGTGTATAAAGCTCTGATTTCCAAAATAAACGGCACTAAGATAAACCGCCAAAAAACCATTACCACGTAAAAGTTGAGTGATCGAAAAGCTTAGAACCATCATGGTGATGACCAGAACGGGGTAGAGCCCTTCGTAGCCCAATTTGATGTTGTTTACCAACCATTTACTTATTCGTCCAAAAGCATAGCCTGTCAACGCACCAATAATCATCTGACTGAGGAACAGGGGAATAATACTCAGGAATCCTTTATCCTGATTCACCACTAAACCCAGGAATGATATCATCAACACGTAAGCCATGGGATCGTTGCTACCGCTTTCGAGCTCAAGAGTTGGCCGGAGATTGTATTTCAGCGAAATTTTCTTTGACCTGAGTATCGAAAACACGGCTGCCGCATCGGTGGACGAAACAATAGATCCCAACAGAAGACTCTCGTAAATTGTCAAATCGGTGAGCCACCAGACAAAGAGCCCTAGGCTTACCGCCGTAAGGATTACACCGAGAGTGCTCAGGGTGATGCCGCGTCTTACTATGGGTTTCACCGAAGTCCACTCTGTATCCAAACCACCCGAAAACAAAATAAAATTGAGAGCAATGACCCCGATAAACTGGGTGATGACCGGGCTGTCGAAATAAATCTTACCAATACCTTCGGAACCAGCCAACATTCCAATGCCAATGAACAGAAGCAATACCGGAACACCGTATTTATAAGAAGTACGACCGGCAAGCAGACTAAATAACAATAAAATGGATGCAACAAGCAAAAAATGATCCGGCGTGATGTTCATGTGGTTTTGCAAATGATATGAATTTCTTTGACTTCTTTGGGCAAAAATGTCCTGTAAAAGTAAGGCTTTTATGTGAAAATTTGCCTGAAGCAGCAACAAAACAAAAATATTGAGCCTTAAAAATGTTCTGTCAAATGAAACGATATTCAATTGATTTCTCACTCATTCCCCAGAATAAACAATCTACCATTGAATGACCAATCTTTTCAAATAGCGTAAAGCATCAGGCATACTTATGAAGATGGCATTCGCGCTGAAACCCAGACGGAAAACATCAAATCATTGAACAACAAAAAAGAAGAAATGACAAAATTGAGAGATATAAACCCTCAAATTTTCAAATCTTCCTAGAGAAAAACGACAGACACTTCATAGGATCTGTGTTTCATTTTTCAAAATCAAGGCCTTATCATGGTTAAAACCATTTTAAAACGTTCGGGCGCTTCAACGGCATGGGGAATATTGGCCGGCATGATGATGCTCTGTCCTTCAGTAAGCGTAAAACGCTGCCCACCAATGATGATGGCTGCAGTTCCATCCACAATCTGCACCAAAGCGTCGAATGGAGCGGTATGCTCAGAGAGTCCTTCGCCTTTGGAAAAAGCAAAAAGAGTAACATTGCCTTTTTCGTTTTTCATCACCTGACGGCTCACAACGCCCGACTCGGCATAAGCCACACTGTCTTTGAAGCTGAAAACAACGGATTTTTCAAAAGTGTTCATAAAATGCTTTTTTAAGATTTATATCTGAATAAATTGATCTCCCGACAAATATTACAAAAGCGGCTTAAATCAAGCGACTGTGGTAGATTTTTTTGCAAAGTTAAACCAAAAAGTTTCTCAATTTTGGGGATCAATCGTTCTCCTCTTTTTTGATTTTAATAACCCTCACTTTCCAGATTTCCGGCCCTTTCTCAAGATACTCCCAACGGAATGCCTCATGGCTCTCGGCTTCCATTTGATAGTACAATGGCTTGGGGTCATGGTCGTTCACAAACTCAAAAGCTTCGCCCGGGCGGATGTCGGCAAAAGCCTTGTAAAACATTTCGTGTCGTTCAGCGGGCGAATAAGGTCTCACATCAAACTCATTGACAACGGAAAAACCGGTGTCACCCAAACCGCTTTTTGCATTTTTTGTGATATGAACCACAAAACGTTTTGCCTCATTTTCTTTGACTACCCACGAATGTTTTCCCGGAAAACGGGCTTCAAAAATACTTTGAACCTCTTCCGGATTATCGTTGGATACCAATTCCATCGTTGAGCCGGCTTCCATCATACCATAGCGATGAAATACAATTTGCCGCCACTCATCCGGCTTGGCTTTGCGAAGGTCGAGCATAGTGGATACTTCTTTGAGATCACGCACAGGTAAAGTGTCTGTACGTGTGACTTTTATCTTCCATTCGCGACCGCCACGATGGAGATATTCCCAGCCTACAACATCGCCATAAATTGAGCGAAACTCGTAGTACAATGGTTTGGGGTCGTGATCGTTGATGAAAATAAAGTGAGAGCCGACAGGCAATTCCCCGAAAAGTGCAATCAGACGGTTGTGACGCTCAATAGGGAGCCACGAACGAACGTCGAGCTCCTCAGTCGGGTTCAATGGGGTGTTGATAGGTGTATTCATGATAAAAATAACTGGATTTTCAAAATGGTTTCAGAATCATTAAAACTATAATTGTAATAAATATCAGATTTTCAAGGCGTTCTACAAAAAAGAGTTTTTTTGCCATTGCATAATATTCTTCGGGAATATCGTTGCCTTCATGATTTTTCAGCAATGCTTTAATAGGTTTCGAACGGGGTGTGAGAAAAACAGGACCAAATGCCAATGCCACTACAAATAAGCTCAAAGCCGTGATATACCATCCGCTCCTGAACAGATAAGGATTCACCAATCCCATCGTTAAACCGGTGAGAAGCAGCAAACTTCCACCAACCATCACAAAAATATGGAGCCGATTACGGATAAAATAGGCGTGTCGCAGTTCAGTCATGTTTTGTGCTTTGGTCACCACATAAATCATGATAAAACCGGGTCCTAAGCCAAGAATAGCCGAAAGTACGTGAATCAGCAGCAATAATTTATAAAATGTCATGGTAATTTTCCTGGGCTTTGATGATCAGAACCCTGTTTTGCAACCGGTTTCACTACATGAGTCAGCATCCTGACTTTTTGCAAATTGTGGAATATTCTGAGTTTCAGAAAAAGTTTGTTCTAAAGCCTGCCTGAAGATTTCTACGGGCTGTGCTCCGGTTACGGCATATTTCCGGTTGAGGATAAAATACGGAACACCTTGAACACCAAGTTGCCTTGCCTCTGATAAATCTTTTTTGACTTCGTCAATATATGCCTCACTTTCCAATATGCTCATTGCCTGATTGCTGTCAAGCCCAAGTTGGTCAGCAATATTGGTTAGTATTTCCCAATTTCCAATATTTTTCCCATGCGTAAAATGTGCTTCAAACAAGGCTTCTTCCATAGCGCTTCCTTTGCCGTTGGCCTGAGCAAAATGAACAAAACGTTGCGCATCAAATGTATTGGCCGGAATAGAAATATCTTGTCGGAAATCAATCCCCGCCTTCAGGCCTGCCTGTTGTATTTGAGAGATCATTTTCTCAATCTGATGTTGCGGCCAGCCTTTGCTTTGAGCTAAATATTCGGCTGTTGTAACTTGAAGGCCTTCGCGTGGCAGCCGGGGGTCAAGCTGAAAACTCCGCCACATCACTTTCACCTCCTCACAAAATGAAACCTGACTCAAAGCCTTTTCAAAATTTTTCTTCCCGAGATAACAAAACGGACACATCACGTCCGACCATATTTCAACAAGCATATGTTCTTTTCTAAAAATTTTCTAATCTATCTGCATTGTCCGTATTCAAAACAAGTCTGTGCTGCAAAGGTTCATCCATCATTATTATGTCTTAACGAAACGAATTCGATGACTTATTTCTGGTTCGAAGCCAAATAGCGAACAACAACAGTAAGGTTAATACAGCCGGCAGGGCAATGATAACCAGTCCAATGCCTAGTTTATTACGGCCTGTCGCAGGGTCATAATCAAAACAAGCAAAACGCATATTCGGATTGGGCAGGCGAAAAGTGGGAGAGAATACATTATGAATACTGGACAATAATTGCCCGATTTCGGCATTGCTCCTAAATCCTATGAGTTTACGGGTGATGTACGCCTGTTGGTTCAAGCCGATCAGGATGGCATCGTGTTCAAACTGCTGCAGCTCTTCATTCCACAGAGCAGTGAATCCCAATGATTTCGTAAGCGCCTCAATGCTGTCCGTCACAGCAAACTGCCATAAACTATCTGATTGTAACGAAAAAGCCCCGGCCATGGCTTGCATATCCTCTTGTGTATCACGCGGGTCAAAGCTTACGGCCAAAACCTGAAATGGCTCGTTTTCAACTTGCCTGATCTGCTCAAATTGTTTCTTCAATTGCCCGAGATAGGGATAACAAACGCCTGTACAACGCGTAAAAAGCAACACTAAAACCAAGGGTTTTTTACCGGCCATTTGGTGCAAACGGGCTTGTTCGCCGTCTATCAACCTCAATGGAGCATCGTAAACTTTTTGATAAATGTTTGATTCTTCGCGCAGATTAGGCATATTTTGTCTATCTGCACGAAGAATGATGGCAGGTATAAGGATTATGAACGCTGCAACAAAATTTTTAAACATCGTTTACTGATATTGACAAAAAACACTAAAACCCCGCTCAGGTAAACTGTGGCAAAAAGAGCGCCGAAAGCAGCAAGGGTTTTAGCTGTGGCAAACACTTCAGGATAGGAGCTGTAACGCCTTGGAATGGAGTCGGCTCCGCCAATATAAAATGCAGTTAAAAATCCAATTCCACCAATCAGCAAGAGCCATAAAACAACCTTCGACCACCTTTGACTGCCCCCTCCATATTTGGCTGAAAACCATTGGAAGAATGCCAGGCTAAACAGTACATTCCCTAAGGCGTTGTAGGTGTGAAAATGCGCCGGAACCCATAAGGTGTTGTGCAAAATGAAGTTGTTTGATATGGTGGCGTCAATCACTGCCCCAATACCACCGATAACCCAGCCCGTAACGCCTAAAAAGAACAGCAGATTGGCCAGCGACCAATTGATCTTTGTCCGGTAAACAGCTACAATCACACTGAAAACGGTGACACCGGCGGCGGGCAGACTGGCCGAATAGGATGCTATTTGCCCGATAATCTGGAATCCTTCTGGCTGTACAAAGTCCATGTATAAATGATGGAAAAAGGCGGTGAGGATAAAAATCAAAGTGAAATTCCATGCCAAAGCCACATACCAGGTAGTTTTCCATTTTGGGCGGCCACTGATTTCCGAAAACAGCTCATACAGAATGGCAAGACCCAGATACAACATCTCATTGGCGATGGTATGCCCAAAAAAATACGTCAGGTTTTTCATCAGCAGGGCATCATTTACAAAGCTGCCTTTGGAATAATACTCAGCAAATGTCAAGACTAAAAGAATGACTGCGGCCAACAAACAGGTGATGATTCCAACCAGACTGATCATGGCGATGAGCACAAAAGGCGGTGTTTCTGTTTTTGGGTTTTTTGAGAAATGTTGCCATGCGAATACCTCCTTTAAGGAATATTTTTTCAGCAATGAAGATACGAGGCTCAGACACCAGACTAACCAGCCAACGCCCAACACTGCCAGCGAAAAATAAAAAGTCGGCGTTGCCCAGCTCTTCCACATTACCTTGAAGGGTAGGGGATACAAAAATGTCCAACCTGCGTGAAACCGTCCGAAGAAGGTGGAAGCCCAAAGCAATAAAACCCCGACAACAGTCATCACATAGGCAAAAACGTTGACCCCATGGCTCGTTTTTACATACCGCTCCATAATGAAATTCACGGCTGCCATACCGGCAACAAACCAGATTCCAATCATTGTAAGGCCGTGAACCGTCATATCAGTATAAAAAGTGATCGGCGAAACAGTAATAAGTTCACTCTGATTGAGTCGCATGATGATGCCAAGGGTGATGGCCACGACAAACAGAACCAAAACAGTAATGATCCAAAGGGATGTTATTTTGTTAAAACGTGTTGTTTCCATGATTTTTCCTATTTAACGGTGATTGTTGTTTTCATTGCTTGATGCGCCATTCCGCAATATTCTAGGCAATACACGGTGTAGAGTCCGGGTTCGGAAAACTTCCAACGCAGTCGGTTCACATAACCTGGCATAGCCTGCGTCTGCGCGATCAACTCGTTGTGCGGACTGTAAATGGCAAAACCGTGATTTACGTCAAGGCTTGTTACACGAAACTCTACCAATTCATTGGTATTGAGCTCAATAGAAGATTCACCCGTCGGGCTGGCCGGATCAATGGCCTGATACGACATCACATAATAAAACTGTCGGGCTGCCACATAAACCACTTTTGAAGGCTGTTCGCCCGAAAAAAGAAAATACGGCGATTTTGGGATTGTGACCGAAGCGAAAATTGCAAGAATTGAAAACAGAATCAGCACAAACCAAAACCGCTTTTGAAGCGCATTGGCCATCCCGGTTAATTGCCCGTTACTTTGTCGCGACGAAAGAAACACATAGAGGAAAATGCCCACAAGCAGAGCTGCAAGCACAAAAAACAACATCAAAATCGAGTACTGCATAGTAAAAAACGTTTGAGAGTTGTGATTAGAGAATCGGAGTACATTGTATTTAAGTATTTCGGTAAAAGAAAGATTATTTTTATAATCTGGATTATTTCAACAAAAAAAAATGTTATTTTTAACAAAAAAATAAGAAAGCTACTGCAAATTTCCCAGACGTTTGCAATATTCGACTTATTGAACTTTTTACCACGGCACTTGTTGTCTGTTTATAAATTTAAGCAACTATGTCATACCATTTTTCAACTGTACTGAGCTGCTCCTGGGACGAAGCTCGTCAGAAAATAGAAAGCGCTTTGAAAGATGAAGGTTTTGGAATTCTTACCGAAATCAATGTGCAGGCCACTCTGAAAGCAAAATTAGGTGTGGACTTCAGGCCTTATGTCATCCTTGGCGCGTGCAATCCCGTTTTTGCCCACAAAGCCCTTCAATCTGAAAAATATATTGGCACAATGCTGCCCTGTAATGTCATCATGCAACAAAATGATAGGGGAGAAGTTGAAGTTTCGGCAGTTGATCCGGTAGCCTCCATGCAGGCAATTGAAAATCAACAACTGGCTTTGGTGGCTGCCGAAGTGCGTGAAAAGTTAATACGAGTGGTCGCGAATCTGTAAGAAGATTCTTCAGCTGTCTTTTTCGTCTTCGGCAAGTGGATAGCGTGCCGGAAGAAACAGCAATACTACCAATGTCAGGAAGGCTAATAGAGCCATCGTTCCATACACATGATGTGTGGCGATGTAAAAAGCGTGTTTGAGATAATCGCTCGATTCGTTGCCGGCAACACCCGATTGCAGAACGTCAATCACGTCATTCACTTCTTGCGGTAATTGGTTTTTAATGGGTTTTGGAGCTTTAATCAGATCGTTTCGCATGGAAGCATTGAAAACTCCGCCCAGAATTGCTGCACCTATGCTTTGGCCCAGATAGCGCGAAAACATATTTCCGCCTGTAACCACACCCCGCTGTTTCCAGGGTACAATAGACTGGATACCGACTAAGGTTGGTGTTGAAAGCAGCCCAAATCCGGCACCTAGTATCACATGATTGGCCACAAGCATCCAGGGTGAAGCCTCGTAGGGCATCAACGCGAAGCCGAGAGAAGCCAGGCCGATGACGGCCGCACCAATGGCTGCTGTGTTGCGAAAACCAATCCTGAGATAGGCTCGGCCCGAGAAAGAGGATGCCACAGGCCAACCAATGGTCATACTTCCCAGAATAAGCCCCGCTGCGATGGCGCCCACTCCCAAAACGGATTGCGAAAACACCGGAAGATACATACTCGGCCCAATCATAATGGCGCCCATTCCGATCATGGCTAAATTGGAACCGGCCAATATCCTGTTGCGCCAAATCCAGTCGGGCATCACAGGCTCGGGGCTGCGTTTCTCGAAACGGATAGTTACCATGATGAGTAAAACCGAGATTGCCATCATCGTGATCCCGATGACAGAAAACCAGGGCCATGATTGCCCCGACTGCATCAGGGTGAATATCAGCAACATACCTGAGGCCAACATGAGCCCTGCTCCGACAAAGTCGAGATGATGTTGCCGTTTGACCACTTTCTCTTTCAAAAAAAGCATCAGCAATGCAATGGCAATCAATCCCACAGGAATATTGATCAGGAATATCCATCTCCACGAAACATATTCAGCCAAGGCACCGCCAAGCGAAGGGCCAAGAATGGCGGCCATGCCCCAAACACTTGAGAGCCAGCCCTGAATATAGGCGCGTTCGCGAACCGAATACAAATCACCGGCCAAAGTGTTCACCGTGGCCATGATGGAGCCTGCACCCAAACCCTGAACACCCCGAAAAATAACCAGCGATGGCATATCCCATGCTGCTGCCGAAAGCGCCGAGCCAATCAGAAAGATCACAGTACCAACGATTAGCACGGGCTTGCGGCCAAACAAATCGGCCAACTTCCCATAGAGCGGAATCGTAACCGTTTGAGCCAGCAGATAAACCGAATAAACCCAACTAAACAGCGAAAATCCGCCTAAATCACCTACAATGTGTGGAATAGCTGTCGAAACAATGGTGGTGTCCATGGCGGCAAGCATCGTGGTAAACATTAGCGCTGCCAAAATCCAGCCTCGTCCCTGCGCCTTTTCGTCAGTTTTGGTCGTATAGCTCATCGGGTTAGCAGAATTAGCAAATGAGGTTGCAAAAATATTTTTTTTGTTTCGACTTTGGCGGCCAACTCATTTGCCGGTATTTATTAAACAAGAAAAGGTGAAGCACATTTCGAGTTTTGAGAAATGTAAAAAAAGGTGCCGGACTTCTCCGACACCTTCTGCGTTTTAATTTGATTAAAGGCCTCCGCTTAGGTTTAGCTTTATTATTTGACCAATTCTTCTGTGGAAACTTGGGCGACAACCTTTGTCGTAAGCGCAATATTATCGGCAATGGGGCAACGACGTTCTATTTCATGAAGAAATTCTACTTTTTCTTCTTCCGTGAGGTCAGCATCAATGGTCACAATGGTGCGGATTTCGGTAAAACCGGCACGGCCTTCGGTGGTTTTCCCCAAGAGGAAATCCTTGTCAATATCGCCTTCGGTATGGGCTTCGATACTCCTCAAGTTAATTTTTTTCTGATTGGCGATGATGCGGCCAAGTGTACAAACACAAGCAGCAAGGCTCGACAGGAAAACTTCAAGCGGGTTGGGGCCTGCATTGGTGCCGCCACCGGCTATAGGCTGATCAATCACATAGTTGTGCGATGCCGTGACATCAATCTTAAATCCTTCGTGTAAAACTGATTTTACGCTAACTTTTGTAATAGCCATAATTAAAATATTTTTTAAGCGGTCCGTAAAAGAACTTAATTAAGAGTGAAAGGACCTGTTTTTCACCCTTTTAATTTCGGTACAAAAATAGGGATAATTTTTTAAATTGTGAAAATATTAACACAATTTTTGATTTAAAGGAAAAAATTGTTAGAAAAATTTTGAAAACAGATAAAATAAAGCCACCGTTATGTGATATTAAAAACAGAACGATGACTTAAACTTTAAAAATTAGGTTTGATAATTATTTCAGAAAAATTGGTTTAAAAGATATCATCACATAAAACCAGTTGCTTAACTCTTTCGTGTCGCCTCCATTGAGTTTTGCCAATGTTTCGCTGCCAAACATCTGAGAATATCCAGCCGTTAAATTGGTGATATCGTTCACTTTATGTGTAAACGTTAAGTCAAATTCAGTACCAAGATAGGAATCCATGGTTTCATTAATGGAATTGGCCTTCAACACTTCATTGGCAGCTGCAAAAATGTGCATGGCAAGTTGAAGTGACGATTTTTTACCTCGGGTTGTTACAGAAGCAAAAATATCGTGCAATCCCACACTGTTCAGATGGTTTCCTGAATAAAAATAGTCCATAAAACCGTTGAACTTGTGGGTCGTTCCATATAAAGGGCTGAAACTGTGGTTCGTATAGGTTGGGTTATTGAGTGCTTCGCGCTGGCTCGTTCCTGAAAGTAGTTCGTAGCCTATTCCGGTATCAAAGTTTTTGTTCAGCTTGAGGTCGCCGCCCAGCATGAGATTGTATGCCGAAAGTTCGCGATCTGATGCGTCTTTGCCAACTGAATAGAATGCATTGGCATATATTTTTCCCCGGCTGGCTTCATGTTTCAGATGTGTTCCAAAGGTTTGGCTAAACACAGTTTTGTACTTATCGGTATTGTTTTCCGTGTATTTGTATTCCATCCCATTGTTGATAAACAAAAAACTGGCATTGACCACGCCAATTTTCCCATTCAGGCGGCCAAACTGAAGTGTTTTGTAATTATTTGTCATCTTGTAGGTTGATCCGAAGAGGAGGTCGCTGCTTTGGTTGTAAGCCGCACCAATATGAAGACTGAAGCCTCTTTCATATTTAAAAAGCAGCAGATCGTGAGAGCGGGCTGCCTGTCCCCAATCTCCGTTTCCAAAAAGCCGTGCATCGTCATAAACAAGTTCCTGCCGGCCCATTTTCAGGCTGCTGTGTTCAGAAAGTGCCAGTTCGGCCCAGGCTTCATGGAGCATGAAACGGTTCGAAACCGAAGTGAGCTGTGGCGTTTCGCCCCAAAGTCTTACATCCTGAAGGCTCAGACCCATCTTCAAACCCTTGATATCGTAGCCTGCCTTCAGGCGTGTGCGCTGCGAAATCTGAAAACCAGGTTGGGCGTCGGTTGGTGGGAGGCTCTTATAGCCGTGACGATATTCAACCCTTGGCCGAAGCTCGGCCTGAAGTGTAAACTGAGCCTGAAGACGGCCAAAAGAAGCCGAAATCATGAACATTAAAAGAAGTAACAATCTGAAAATGTGATCCCTGTTCATATCCTGTGCGTTTAAAGTTTCAGCAAAATTAGAATTTAATTACTTCAATACCAAATTCTTTTTTCGACCTAAAACTCATCGAATGATTGTCATTTTGCGCTTAGAATCCAAGATTGAGTTGTATCATCCAATGAAGTCCGGCCTGCGGGAAATAACCATCGGTTTGCCCGGCCTCTCCATTGTAATAATAGCGGTAAACCCAGGCATTGGTTTCATATTTCGCATTGAAAAGGTTGCTCAGTTGCAAACCAAGCTGCATTTTTGGAAAAATAACGTCGTGCCAGGTATAGCTCAGGTTGAGCGAGGCAGTATGGTAAGGATCGAGACTTCTGCTTATGTCGGAAGTATTGTCAATATATTGACGACCAACAAATTGCGATTGATAAAGCAGGTTTGTTTGTTTGAACGGCTCCCAATTGATGCCAATGGCTGCCGTAAAGGACGGTGAGAAGCTGATGTTGGTGTTATGGCGTTCGATTTCGTACTGATAGGGTTGATTATCAGGATCATCCCAATAGTTCCAATTGTCCACGTATTCAACAAAGTGTTTAATTTTGTTTGTGCTCAGCGCCCAGTTTCCGCTCACCGACAAGCGGTGATTTAAAACAGCTAAAAAATTAGTTTCCCATCCAGCTCTGTAACTTTCGGGGACATTGGTCATCACGGCAGCGCCAACATTGTTGATCTTGCCGGTCAACACAAGCTGGTCGCGGTAATTCATATAAAACAGGTTTGATTCTATTTTCAGATTGTCCCGGTTGTATTTTATGCCTACTTCAATATCGGTCAGGCGCTCCGGTTTGACCACTTGTCCCGGATTGGCATCTTTGTAAACGGAGCGGTTGGGTTCGCGGTTCGAGATGGCATAATTGGCATAAGTTTCAAGGTTTTTTGTCAGTCGAAACAGAAATCCGAATTTGGGATTCAAAAAGTTAAAATAATGTGTTTGCGAAATATCCATCAAATTGTCGTGCGTTCCCTCAATCACATAATCTATCTTGCGGTATTGCAGGTCGGCAAAAAGGCTCAGGCTTCTGGTCATTTTCCAGGAACTTTTAGCAAAGACATTGAAATCGGTTTTATTGCCGGTATTGAAATACCAGGGCTCTTTCGTACTTTCAGCCGGAAAGATGTCCGCAAAAATGATATACCCAAAATGATCGCCAACATATCTGTTCAACCCAGCCCCGAACACAGTTTCGGTGATTCGGGAAGTGTGCGACACATTGAGTTGTGTACCATAAAATTGGTTGTCTAACCATTTTTGGTTGACAAGATTGCTGCGGCGGATGGTATCATTCTGAATGATAACAGGTCCAAAACCATAATTGCTAAATTTTTGATTGTTTTTATAGCTCTCATAATAGCCTTTTCCGTTGGTTAAAAATGCCGTCGCCGTGAATAAAATTTCGGGATTGAATTGGTGCGCAAAATGAAGCTGGTAATAATCCTGCTGGTAATTATCGGTTTGATTATCATAAAAGCCTTTGAACCTTCCATTGCTGTCTAACATTTCGCCGGCGGGATTATAGGTGCGGTTGGTTGACAGGCTGTCTTTCGGGATGCCATACCAGGCCTGATAGGTTTGTTGTTTTCCGCCTGTTGTAAGAAATTTGACAATCGTCTTTTCGCTTGCCCAGTTTCCGGCAAGGTAAAACGAACCCATGCGTGCCCAAGCCCTATCAACATAGCCATCCGAACGTATATGGCTCAGACGGCCATCAAGCGAGAAACCCTGTTTTCCTATCCCAGTACTGAAAAGGGCACTGTTTTTCAAGGTGCCGAACGCTCCTGCAGTTGTGCTTATATTGGCCGATGCCTGGCTTTGACTCTCGGTAGTTTTGATGTTGATGGAAGCTCCAAAAGCTGCGGCTCCGTTGGAAGATGACCCAACACCGCGCTGAATCTGAATATTGTCAATGGAAGAAGAAAGGTCGGGGAGGTTGACAAAATAAACATCGTGCGATTCGGGATCGTTGACTGGCACGCCGTTCAGGGTAACATTGATCCTGTTTAGGTCGGTTCCCCTTATCCGGAGCGAGGTGTATCCAATCCCAGTACCGGCATCGGAGCCTGCAACCAACGAAGGAGTCATCTGTAACAAAAATGGCAAATCGGCACCGGTATTGTTTTTTTGAATATCAGAAGAGCTTAAAACACTGAATGTGTAAGGATTGTCTTTTGGTAAACGGCTGGCTTTCACCACTACTTCATCACTCATGAACGATTCGGCCTGAAGATGAATCACAACAGTCGTGTCACGTGCCAAATCAATGTTTTTAGTTTGAGTTTGATAACCTATAAAACTCACTTTCAACCGATAAAATCCGCTGCTAAGGGGAGCTGACCGAAAGTTCCCAAAAGCATTGCTCACCAAATGACCTCCTTGCGGCATGATGGCGATGTGTGCTCCCGGAAGACTTTCGCCCGATTGGGCATCTTCCACTTTACCATGAATGCGATGTTGGCCGTTTACGCCCATGCTGCCCAGAATCAGGACAGCCGACAATAAAATTTTTTGAAACATAACACATTGATTTAAAGATTTTTAATCACCGATAAATCAATAGAGGAAACGAGTTTTCTTTTTCCCTTCGCCGGCATTATCCGGATCAGGTTCAAAGGGTATGATCTCAGCCTGCATTTCATTCCACAACTGTGGACTAAGGCACCCCTATTGGAATTTCGTTGCAAAATTAAATCAAATCTGTTCTTTAGTCAACCAAAAATCAAAATCAGCGACGGTGGGGCATAGTTCACCATCGCTTCTAACTCAAGCCATTTTTGTATTCCGACATTCTAAATAAGTTGATATATTATTCATTATCAACTAGTTTAATTTAGAATAAATTTTGCTTGTTAATTGTGGTAACGGAATACCGAAATAGATTAATTTTGCACTGAAAATCAGTTAGACAATGCGTTATTTTGAATCAGACTGGACGCTCTTCGACATCACCGAGCGTTATCCCGAAACCAAAGATGTTTTTGTCAGGCACGGGTTTGTACAAATGAACGACGAGGCTAAACGAACTACCTTTGGCAAGGCCCTGCAACTCGATATTGCCCTTTCGATGCGACAGATGGATATTGAGGCTTTTTCCGGATTATTAAACCAGGCCATCGAATCGGCAAAAGAGTCGGCTCTTTCTAATGTAAACGGAGTCAGACCATTTAAAATCAAAGGGTTGCTACCTTGTCCTGTACGAATTCCGCTTCAGGAGCAGTTCGATGCTTTTCTTCAAAACCTGAAAAGTGATGGAAATGAAGTTGAGGCTTCGCTTCAATCGGCATCAATGGGTCTCGATTGGATGAAAGATGAGATTTTAGAGGCAAAAACGGTAAATCAGC
Source organism: Bacteroidales bacterium (assembly GCA_019454985.1). Taxonomy (GTDB): domain Bacteria; phylum Bacteroidota; class Bacteroidia; order Bacteroidales; family F082; genus JALNZU01. Next base: position 133,279 of record JACFNF010000003.1, on the reverse strand, counting down.
TCGACGATTTGTATATCTCAGCCGGTTTCGATATTTTTTTCGAAGATGAATATTTCGGACGTTTCGTTAAGCAAAAGCAGATGGGGAATCCCTTCCGCTGGAAAAAAATCAATGATTCTTTTAATTACCCTGATCTTCTGCTCGTTGACCCAGATCATCAGTATGGTATCATTGCATTAGTGCCGGCAGTTTTTTTGGTCAATACAACGATTTTAGGCGAAAGACCGATACCCAAAAGCTGGGCAGATCTACTTCATCCGATGTATGAGCGTTCGGTGAGCCTGCCCGTTTCGGATTTCGACCTTTTCAACGCGATTTTGCTCACCCTTTACCGTATTTATGGTCCTGAATCGGTGGCTGCCCTTGGACGAAATATGCTGCGGAGTATGCATCCTGCCCAGATGGTGAAATCGGAACGGCAAAAAGAAAACCGTCCAGCCATTACCATCATGCCTAACTTTTTTACGAAAATGGTGAAAGAAGGAAGTGCCATGACGGCTGTCTGGCCAGAAGATGGCGCCATCATCAGCCCCATATTTATGATTGGCAAAACCGATGCCCATCCGCTTCAGGAGCAGATTGGCCGCTTTTTGGGAAGCAAAGCTGTTGCAGAAATACTGGCACATCAGGGTTTATTCCCAACGCTTCACCCGGAAGTGGATAACCATTTGCCTAAAGGGAGCCGTTTTATGTGGCTTGGTTGGGACTTCATCAAATCTCACAACCTGAATCAAAAATTTGACGAATGTCATAAGCTCTTTGAACAGAGCATTATATCATAATTTATTTGAATAATGAATTTAATAACCATTTCTGGGCCGCCATCGTCCGGCAAGACATCCGTTATCCTGAAAACTGCTGAAAGCCTGATGCAAAAAGGATTGAAAGTGGGTGCGGTGAAGTTCGACTGCCTGCATACGGACGACGACATAGCCTATGAAAAAGCAGGAATTCCGGTGAAAAAAGGCCTTTCGGGCCAGTTGTGTCCCGACCATTATTTTGTTTCCAATATCGAAGCAGTAGTGGAATGGGGCCTAGCAGGAGGCTTCGACCTGCTTATATCCGAAAGTGCCGGACTTTGTAACCGGTGCTCGCCTTATATCAAGGAGGTTAAGGCTGTGTGTGTAATTGACAACCTGAGTGGGATCAATACGCCGAAAAAAATCGGCCCCATGCTTCGTATGGCCGATATTGTGGTTATCACCAAAGGCGATATTGTGTCGCAGGCCGAAAGGGAAGTATTTTCGGCTCGGGTTCATGCCGTCAACCCAACGGCTATCGTGATGCATATCAACGGATTAACCGGACAGGGTGCATTTGAGCTCGGAACTCTCTGGTACGACGAAAATCAGAAACTCGACAGCCTCAAAGGCAAAAAACTGCGTTTCTCCATGCCCTCGGCACTCTGTTCCTATTGTCTTGGCGAAACCCGTATCGGCGAGTCGTATCAAATGGGGAATGTGAGAAAGATTAACCTTGAAGAAAAATCCAATGAAGCGTAAAGAACAACTTTTGCTTGCATCGCCGGCCCGTTTGCTGAAAGAATATCCTTTTCTGAAATCGTTTTTTATGCAGGTTCCCGAGGGTATTTTATACGATCACCAACAGCCATTACAGCATTTGCTTATGGAAGTAGGCGAGGAAAAGTCGGAAAACCAGGGGTTCGATACCGGCCATTTTCTTGATCAGCTTGATGAGTTTATTCATCAGATGGAAGTGTTTTCGGGAATGGCTGAGAAAACCGTCAGAAGCCTGACCATTTTACCCGGAAATGACAAAAGCGGGCAGCCCGAAAATTTTGAATCACTACAGTTCGAAGCCAGCACCATTACCAGTATTGTCGGGCCAACCGGTTCAGGAAAAAGTCGGCTACTTGCTGATATTGAATGGGTTGCACAAGCCGATACTCCGACCAAACGCTCAGTTTTAATCAACAACGAAAAACCAAATCCCGATTGGCGTTTCGCGAGTGGAAAAAAACTTGTCGCCCAACTGTCGCAAAACATGAACTTTGTGATGGATCTCAGTGTGAGTGAATTCCTTGAGCTTCATGCCGGGAGTCGTATGATTGCTAATGCAGATATCGTCATCCAACGCATCATTGAGGCTGCTAACGAGCTGGCTGGGGAGAAATTCAGCGCACAAACCCCGATCACATCGCTCAGCGGCGGACAATCGCGTGCTTTGATGATTGCCGATACCGCAATGTTGAGCAGCAGCCCTGTGGTGTTGATTGATGAAATTGAAAACGCGGGGATTGACCGTAAAAAAGCGCTTGCCTTGCTCACCGGTGAAGAAAAAATTGTGCTGATGGCTACCCATGATCCCATTCTTGCCTTGATGGCCGATCAGAGAATCATCATCAAAAATGGCGGGATTTTCAAAGTTGTGAAAACTTCCGATGAAGAAAGGGAACTATTGGCCGAACTAGAAAAAGGCGATAAAAAACTGCAAGAGCTCCGAACAAAACTCAGAGCCGGAGAACAATTGGGCGATTCTATTTAGATTAAAACTTAAAATACATTTAATATCTCATTCATTTTTAATAGTTTGATTATGTCACATGATGGTTGCTCCGGTTCGTTTGAAACCGGTATGATGGTGGTTGATAAAGTAAGACAGATGGGGTTTGACGAGCATTATATGCCGGTTCCATTGCCAATGGTTTGCGAAGAATGTAATACGGCCTTTGAGATGGATCGCTACGAGACGCATTGCCCTAACTGCGGGATGGTGTACGCGGTTACGCCATGTCACGCCTTTGATCCTTCGCAGGTGAAGTCGGCCGGTATCGGCTATTAGTTTATTTTTGCGACAGCTCGGATGAAATGGATTCATAAATGGTTTTCGATTGTGCTCGGCCTGGCTCTGATTTTTTGGGCTTCATCGGGTATTTTGCTGAACCACCGAAAGGCCATACGTCATCTGAGTCTGGGGCGTAACTACCTTCCCAAAGCGTATCAATACCAAAACTGGAATAATGCTGCAGTTCGTTCATCACTGGAGATAGATTCAGTAAACTATCTCATTTATGGGAATATAGGAATTTGGAAAACAGATTTCGCTTTACAAAGTTTTACTCCCTGGATGCAGGGCTTCCCCAAAGGAACCGATGCCATACGAACGATGCGGGTTGTCAAAACCCCTGATGGAAGTTTCTTTGCCGCCACACAGGCGGGATTATTTTTTAAAGCCGACACTTCTGAAAAATGGGCGAAAATCCCGATTCCGCTTCACGATGAACGCATTCAGGATATTGCACTTCGATCTGATAGCGTGTTTGTGATTGATCGCTCGCATCTTTATCTTTTCCCTAATGCTTCTGACCCTTCACACTATCAGAAGATTCAACTTCTTCCGGCAGTGGGCGATGACAACAAGGTGAGTTTGTTCCTCACTTTGTGGTTTCTTCATAGTGGTGAAGCCTTTGGGGCAATTGGAAAACTCATCGTTGATTTTTTTGCATTGGTTCTTATTTTTTTGGCACTGTCAGGCTATGTCTATTTCTTGTTCCCTCACAGAATCAGGCATTTACGAAAGAAAGCACAACAATTTCAAGGCTGGGCCAGAGTTTTTCGGTTTTCGGTAAAATGGCATCAAAAAATCGGCATTTGGCTGGGCGGTTTTTTATTGTTTACGGCATTGACGGGTATTTTTCTAAGACCTCCATTGTTGATTCCCATTGCCAATACCCGGGTAGATAAACTTCGCTGGAGCACACTCGATCATCCCAACAGTTGGACCGACCGCTTGCGAAACCTTGTTTGGGATGATGGCAGGCAACGTTGGATTTTAGGAACAAATGACGGCATCTTTAGCGTTGACCGCCATTTTCGCGAACAGCCCGAAACCATGACAGGTATTCCACCCATTTCGGTAATGGGAATCAATGTGTTGGAGCCGCTAGACCAAAACACTTTTTTGGTTGGGAGTTTCAATGGATTGTTCGAGTGGCAGCCACAAGACGGATTTGTACGCGATTATTTTACCGGCGAAAAACCCGTTGCACCTGCCAATGTGAGCAAACCCATCAGCAAGAATATGATCAGTGGTTTGGTAAATATTTCAGAAAAGCGTTTGATTTTTGAATACAACCGCGGACTGATCAATGCTCAGGTAGAAATGCCGCAAATGATTAAAGATCAGCCGTTCCCCTTGTGGAATTATGCCCTTGAAATACATACAGGCCGGATTGTTCAGGACTATATCGGGCCGTTCTATATTCTCGTTGTGCCGTTGATGGGATTGGGCACGTTGCTGATCCTCATTTCCGGATTGGTACGCTGGTTGAAAAGGAAAAAGGCAAAAAACTAACTAAGCGCTTCTCTGATCTTCACCAATTGCTCGAGGAGGGCAGGAGCTTTCGCTAAAGGCAACATATTGGCTCCGTCGGATTTTGCAGTCTCAGGGGAAGGATGTGTTTCCATAAATATTCCATCAGCGCCTGCCGCAATGGCAGCACGGGCAATCAATCCGATCAGGGCAGGTTGGCCGCCGGTGACACCCGATGCCTGATTGGGCTTTTGAAGCGAATGTGTAACATCCACAATCACAGGATATCCAAATTGTTGCATAAAAGCAACATTTCGGAAATCTACCACTAAGTCGCCATAACCAAAAGAATTTCCTCTTTCGGTAAGCAGCACCCTGTCGTTCCCCGATTCCACAATCTTTTCGACTGCAAAACGCATGGCCGGTCCGGAAAGAAACTGCCCTTTTTTGATGTTGACCAGTTTTCCTGTCTTTGCAGCTGCAACGAGAAGCTCAGTCTGACGGCACAAAAATGCCGGAATTTGCAACACATCCACATATTCGGCTGCCATTTCAGCTTCTCTCACATCGTGAATATCTGTAACAACGGGAATATTGAACAGATTTCGGACTTCGCTTAAAATACGTAAAGCCTTTTCGTCACCTATTCCCATGAATGAATCTAAACGCGAGCGATTTGCCTTTTTATAAGATGCTTTAAAGATGAGCGGAACATCAAATTGCCTGGATAAACCAACCAATTTTTCGGCAATCTCGAATGGCATTGTTTCGTTTTCGACCACACAGGGGCCTGCCATAAGGAAGAAACGATCATTCCGACTCGAAGGAAACAGAGGATTTTTCATGTGCAATATTCTGTAAAGTATTGTCTTGAAAGATTTTGAATTGTGTATGACCCGCAAATTCGCGGCGGATTGCCCATGATAGCGGCTTGTAGCATGGCCGCGGCAATCAATTGGGCGTCCACAGCCCGATATTCTTTCAAACCTCCAATCATCAAAGGGTTGAATATTGGTAACAGGTAAGTGGCCATTCTTTCACCAAAACGGAATTCTTTTCGTTTGCCCAGGATAAGGCCGGGGCGCATAAAAGTTAGTTCCTCCTGAAATACAGCCGAAACTCCGGCTTCCATTTTTCCTTTGGTGCTGAGATAAAAATTACGTGAACTGGCATCTGCACCGGCGCTTGAGATGACGATTAGCCTTTTTGCCCCTTGCTGCTGCGCCTTTCGGGCAATCTCGGTCGGGTAGGAGAGGTCAACGCGGGCGAAGTTCTCCTTGCCGCCGGCTTTAGCCATGGTGGAACCGAGGCAACAAAATACAATTTGCACGTCAAAAAGATCGGAGTAACGATCAATCTGGTCAAAATCAATAACTTGATGACGATGCTTTGGATGACACAATGTCATTACGCTACGACAAGCAGTAATGACTTCGGTAACCGACTGATTATCAATAAGTAATTTAAGTAAATGATTGCCAGTTAAACCACTGGCACCAAAAATAAGCGCCTTCATCAGAAGGGGAGGTCATCGTCGTATTTTTCTGTAATTGGCTCACTTACCGGAGTATTGATAATTTCCGGAGGCGGTGTCTGAGAAACGGTGTCCCGTTCAAACTTCCAGACTTTCACATCGGTGTACCATTTTCCGTTGTATTCGCGCGATTCGATATTGACCGAAGCTTTAATGCGATCGCCGGAACGGAAAGACTGTGCCTCATCGGCACGTTCACCCCAGCAAAGCAGGCATACCATTTTGGGATATTGATCATCTGTCTCGATAATCATTTCCTGTTTAACCCATGGTCCATTGCGACCGTCGCCCGTGAAACGCTGGCCTAAACGGACGACTTTTCCTGTAATTTCTGTCATATATTTAGATATTAATGAATTCTATTTTATTCGGTTGCATGGCTTTTGCAAAGGTACGGCATTTCAGCCGCATTAAACAAAGTGCTGGATTAATCGTTGTAAAAAATATGAGCATAAAAAATTTTTTTGTTTTCGTTGTTTTGAGTCTTCACTTCAACATTATGGCACAAAAATCAGAAACCATTACTTTGGGCGGAGGCTGCTTCTGGTGCACCGAAGCCATTTTCCAGCGAGTTAAAGGAATCATCAAAGTTGAACCGGGTTATTCGGGTGGAAAAATACCGCATCCGACTTATCGCGAAGTGTGTTCCGGTTTGACAGGACATGCTGAGGTAGTACAGATTACGTATAATCCTCATGTGATTTCCCTCGAAAAAATTTTAGAGATTTTCTGGAAAACCCATGATCCTACCACATTAAACCGTCAAGGAGCCGATGTTGGAACCCAATATCGTTCGGTGATTTTTTATCACAACGAACAGCAAAAACAAACTGCTGCAGAATTGAAACAAATGCTTGATCAAGCCAGAATTTGGGATAATCCCATAGTGACGGAAATTTCGGCATTTACTCACTTTTATCCGGCAGAAAAATATCACCAAAATTATTTCGAAGACAATCCAAACCAAGGGTATTGCCAGTTCGTCATTGTTCCAAAGTTGCAAAAATTTAGCAAACTATTTTCTGAATACCGAAAAGACTATTAATATAGGGCATTGGAATCCTGAGCATGCTTCTATCTTAGAAAAAATAAAGTCAGAATGTCAGATAATTAATATTATGTTAAATTGTGTTATTTATTTCCTGACTATCCATACAGCCAGGTCAAAGCAATGAATAAAAACAGAAACGGCCCTCCTTCTATTTCCGGAGAGCCGTTTTGTAAAAAATGGATAACCAATCTTTATTCTTCAAGTTTCTGTAGCTCCTCGTTCATCTTAAAGCGTGTATAGATTGACTTGAGCACCTGAATGGTTTCCGGATTGCCCGGTTGTAATTGATTGGCTTTTTCGAGATACGGTAGAGCTTCCCTAATGAGTACGTTGGCTTCTTCAGTAAGTCTGTCGTATTCTTTTGTTTCGTTTAATGGCAAATCGTTGGCTTTTACTTGCAGTTTATTGGATTCATTAATATACAGTGCACCAAGGTTGTAGATCACATCGTAATAGTCAGGGCTCAATTCAATAGCTTTCTTATAATAGTCAATTGCTTTTTGCATATCGTAGAGTTCAGGCTTTGTATCGTCCCCATAAATGGTTCCTAAAACAAAAAAGATGGAATAATTTGTGGGATCGCTTTCAGTCAGTTTAATTAACTCATCCACAACTTTGGCGCCCTCACCCATCGACAGGTAAGCATTAATTTCTTCAAGGATAAGTCCGGGATCATTTGGATACAATTCACGGCCTTGTGCAAGCGCTTTGAGCATATTGTCCTGATCGTGTAATCCGCGATATACTGCAGCCAGGCTGCGATATAAATCTGGTTCGTTAAAGCCGTATCCTTTGAGTTCGGTGTAAAATTTCAGAGCGTCTTCGAAGTACTCACCTCTGAGTGATGACAATCCGGCGTTGAGTAGTGCCAGCGTATCTAATTTTTTGTTGAGTTGAGCTACTTCATAAGCTTTCTTAAAATCACCGGCAGCTAATTTGAATTCTTCTTTATTGCCGGAGCCGGTAGCCGAGTTGAAATGATCAACTCCCTTTGCAAAATATTGTTGTCCAATGGCATCAATGCGTGGTATGATGTCGGCAGCTTGCCTCATTTTGTCCTGTGGATCGAGCTCCAAAGCTTTCTGAAACGACTCAAGGCTCTTTTCGAGAGCTTGTGGATCGAGGCTGGCAAACTGATCGGAAAACACGATGTTCAGATAAATAATTCCTCTGTACATCCATGTTTTGGCATCGTTCATGGTTTTTTCGTTCAGAATGGCCTTGTCAATGGCTTCACGAGCTTTGTCATATTGCCCGTTTTTATTGAACATAAAGGCGCTTGTACGTTCTTTGGTCTGGCCAAACAACGTGGTCGTTGCCATTACGATGGCCAGCATCATCATTACTTTTTTCATGCTTATTGGTTTAAAAGTTATTTAGGTTTTGATTTACATTTATTGTGCCAATTTATTCGATATCGGTATTTTTCTCCGAAATGCTTTCTGCATTATCCTGGTTATCAGGTGTTTCACTCTCTTCCTCTTCAACAGTAACCTTTGCTACAGCTGCAATCTCGTCGTTTGGTCTCAGATTGATAAGCTTTACTCCCTGTGTAGCACGTCCCATAACCCGAAGGCTTTCGACGGCAATACGGATAATGACACCCGATTTATTGATAATCATCAGGTCATCGGCGTCGGTCACTTCTTTTATGGAGATCAGGTCGCCGGTTTTTTCGGTGATATTGAGTGTTTTCACACCCTTCCCGCCCCTGTTGGTGACACGATAGTCGTTCAGGTCGGAACGTTTCCCAAAACCCTTTTCAGATACAACAAGAATGTTGAGGTCTTCATTTTCAACGCAAATCATACCAACAACTTCATCCTTTTCATGACCTAAGGTGACACCTCTTACACCTGAGGCATTGCGCCCCATTGGTCTGACAGTGCTTTCGTTGAAGCGAATAGCCCTCCCCGACCTCAGAGCCATAATGACTTCGTTGTTGCCATTGGTTAACCGTGCTTCGAGCAATTCATCGCCTTCGCGGATGGTAATGGCATTAATACCATTTTGGCGTGGTCTGGAGTACGCTTCCAGGCTGGTTTTTTTGATGATTCCTTTTTTCGTGCAAAGGATGATGTAATTGTTCTCGATATATTGCTCGTCTTTCAGGTTCAAAACATTAACATAAGCTTTCACCTTGTCTTCTGAGTCAATGTTGATCATGTTTTGAATGGCCCGGCCTTTGCTCGTTTTTGTTCCTTCAGGAATCTCGAACACCCTCATCCAGAAGCACTTGCCCTGTTCGGTGAAAAAGAGCATATAATTGTGATTTGTAGCGATGAAGAGGTGTTCTATAAAATCCTCATCGCGTGCCTCGGAACCTTTGGCTCCGAAGCCGCCTCGTGACTGACGGCGATATTCGCTGAGAGCAGTTCTTTTGATATAACCCAGATGCGAAATGGTGACAACCACTGCTTCATCGGCTATGGTGTCTTCAATTTTGAAATCATCGGCTGCATAAACAATGGTAGAGCGTTTTTCATCACCATATTTATCTTTGACGGCCAACATTTCATTTTTAATGATTTCAAATCTAAGCGCCTCGTTGCCAAGAACTTCATTATAATAAGCAATCATTTTGAGGATTTCTTCGTATTCCTCTTTAATCTTTTGGATTTCGAGGCCTGTCAGGCGCTGCAGCCGCATCTCGAGGATGGCCTTAGCCTGAATTTCGGAGAGATTGAACGATTCCATCAATCCGATGCGTGCTTCTTCGGGAGTTTTGCTTCTTCGAATGAGTTCGATGACAGCGTCAATATTATCGAGCGCAATGATTAAACCTTCGAGGATATGGGCTCGTTTTTGTGCTTCGGCCAGGTCGAAACGGGTACGGCGCACGACGACTTCGTGTCGGTGTTCAACAAAATAATGAATCAGGTCCTTCAGGTTCAAAGTTCGCGGGCGACCGTTGACGAGAGCTACGTTGTTCACGCTGAAACTCGTTTGCAAGGGGGTCATCTGATAGAGTTTATTGAGCACGATATTTGGAACCGCATCTTTTTTAAGTTCATAAACAATACGCATCCCGTTCCGGTCCGATTCATCGCGTATATCGGAAATTCCATCAAGTTTACGGTCGTTTACAAGATCGGCAGTTTTTTTAATCATATCTGCCTTGTTCACCTGATAAGGGATTGAGGTGACGACAATCCAATCGCGTCCGCCATGTTCTTCAAAGCTGGCTTCGCCGCGCATCATCACGCGTCCGCGGCCAGTTTCGAAGGCTTCTCGCACGCCTTCATAGCCGTAGATAATTCCGCCCGTTGGGAAATCGGGAGCTTTAATATAGTTCATCAATTCCTGAACGCTGATATCGCGATTGTCAATATAAGCTACTATTCCATCCACCACTTCCGCGAGGTTGTGCGGTGGCATATTGGTAGCCATACCCACAGCGATTCCGCTGGCTCCGTTCACAAGCAAATTGGGAATCAGTGACGGTAAAACAGTGGGTTCGGTGAGTGAGTCGTCGAAATTGAGCTGAAAGTCAACCGTATCTTTTTCGATATCGGCCAACATCTCTTCGGCAATTTTGCGCAGGCGGGCTTCGGTATAACGCATGGCTGCCGGGCTGTCGCCATCAATGGATCCAAAGTTTCCCTGACCATCCACCAGAGGATAGCGTAGCGACCAATCCTGAGCCATACGTACCATGGCATCATAAACGGAGCGATCGCCGTGTGGGTGATATTTACCAAGAACCTCTCCAACGATTCTGGCTGATTTTTTATAGGCGCGGTTGGAAAGTACTCCTAACTCAAGCATGCCGTAAAGCACCCGGCGATGAACCGGTTTCAAACCATCGCGCACATCAGGAAGTGCACGCGACACAATCACCGACATTGAATAATCAATGTAGGCCGATTTCATCTGATGCTCTATATTGACTTTTACAATCTTCTCTCCTTCAAATTCTTCTTTCATTCACAAAAAAATATTTCCTCGTAAGGGGGTATATTAAGAGGTGCAAAAATAGAAAAAATATGCCAAAGTTCTCCTAATTTATCCGTTAATTCCTGTCAAAAAAGCAGAAATTATCGTTGATCAGGGTTTTAACCGTTATAGTTGTCAGTGCTCTTATCTCATGGCTTCATTAACAGCTTAGTGTTGATACTTTTTGTCAGGCGAACAAAGTTGGACTGCTTTTTGTTGTTACTTTTGATTATTGAAAACATAATAGAAAGAGAGACTTTTTATGGATGCAAAATTTTCCCCACAGGTGAAAGATATACTAACCTTCAGCAACGAAGAAGCTGCGCGCCTGGGAAATAATTATATCGGACTTGAGCATTTATTTTTGGGAATTGTTCGCGAAGGCGAAAGCAAAACGCTCAGAATTCTGCAAGTATTGGAAGTTGACATTGACAGTTTTCGGAAAAGCATTGAAAATGCCATTCGCAATCCCGAGCCTCTCAATCAGACGATGGCTAATATTCCATTGATGAAACAAACTGAGCGGGCTTTGAAGTTTACTTTTCTGGCTGCAAAGGAGTTAAACTCCGAAATTATTCATACCGAGCACCTTATGATTGCCATTCTTCGCGACAAAAACAATCTTGTAACCCAGAAGCTCAACGCCATGGGGATTGATGTGGCTGTTTTCAAAGAGGAGCTCGACTTTTTTAAAGGCGATAACGAGTCTAAACCGTCGCAGCCTCGGGCTGAATATCCCAACGATCCGGCAGAAGAAGATGATGAAATGCGTCAGATTAATCCACCATCAAAACGAACCAGCGACAGCAAGTCCAAAACACCGGTGCTCGATACTTTTGGCCGCGACCTGACCCGCGCTGCCGAAGAAAACCGCCTCGACCCCATTGTCGGGCGTGAAAAAGAATTGGAGCGGGTGGCACAAATACTTAGCCGCCGCAAAAAAAACAATCCTATCCTTATTGGTGAACCCGGCGTCGGTAAATCGGCCATTGCCGAGGGATTAGCGCTGCAGATTGTTCAGCGTAAGGTGTCGAGGGTGCTTTTCAATAAACGCATCATCATGTTAGATCTGGCTTCTTTAGTTGCGGGTACCAAATATCGCGGGCAATTTGAAGAACGGATGAAAGCTGTACTGAACGAGATTGAAAAAAACCCGGATGTCATCCTTTTCATTGACGAAATTCATACGATCGTTGGGGCCGGTAATGCCAGCGGCTCGCTCGATGCCTCAAATATGTTCAAACCTGCACTTGCACGGGGTGAACTGCAATGTATCGGAGCAACCACTTTAGACGAATATCGCCAATACATTGAAAAAGACGGCGCTTTGGAACGTCGTTTTCAGAAAATTCTCGTTGAACCCACCTCACCTTCCGAAACTGAAGAAATCCTGAACAATATCAAGGAAAAGTACGAGGATCATCATTTGGTCAAATATACACCTGAAGCCATCAAAGCCTGTGTGAAGCTGACCAATCGCTATATGTCGGACCGTTATTTACCCGATAAAGCTATTGACGCTATGGATGAAGCGGGTGCACGTGTACACATCAGCAACATCCATGTGCCGGTAGAGATCATCCAGATCGAAAAGCAGATCGAAGAAACCCGCGAAAAGAAAAATCAGGCCATTTCAATCCAGAAGTTTGAAGAAGCTGCTCTTCATCGCGATAACGAGAGAAAACTTTTGCAGGCACTCGAAAAGTCGAAACGCAAATGGGAGGAAGACTCGCGTATTCATCGCGAAACGGTGGACGAAGAAAATGTAGCCGAGGTCGTAGCCATGATGACAGGCATCCCTGTTCAACGAATCGCCCAGAATGAAAGTGATCGCTTGTTGAATATGGAGGCTGATCTGGAAGGCGCTGTCATTGGCCAAAACGAAGCCATCAAAAAAGTGGTCAAAGCCATCCGACGCAACCGCGCCGGCCTGAAAGACCCTAATAAACCTATTGGCACCTTTATATTCTTAGGGCCTACCGGAGTTGGGAAAACTTACCTTGCCAAGGTGTTGGCCAAATATATGTTTGATACCGAAGATGCCCTTGTGAGGATTGACATGAGCGAATATATGGAAAAATTCGCCGTTTCGCGCCTTGTGGGTGCTCCCCCCGGATATGTTGGTTATGAAGAAGGTGGGCAGCTCACCGAGAAAGTGCGGCGGAAGCCCTACTCTATCGTGCTGCTCGACGAGATTGAAAAGGCTCATCCCGATGTGTTTCATCTCTTACTTCAAGTGCTTGACGACGGTGTGTTGACCGATAGTCTTGGTCGAAAAGTAGATTTCAAAAATACCATCGTTATCATGACCTCCAACATTGGCTCGCGTCAGCTTAAAGATTTTGGCCAAGGCGTTGGCTTTAGTACCGATGCCAAGTTAAAATCCAAAGCTTCCTATTCGCAGGGAGTGATTGAGAATGCACTCCGCAAGGCTTTTGCTCCTGAGTTTTTAAACCGAATTGACGATGTAATCGTTTTTGAATCGCTTGAACGCGAAGATATTCACCGGATTATTGACATCGAACTGGGGCATCTTTATAAGCGTGTTGCCGAAATGGGATATCATATTCACCTGAGCGATAAGGCAAAAGATTATCTTGCCGAGAAAGGCTGGGACGAACAATTTGGCGCCAGACCATTGAAAAGAGCTATTCAAAAATATGTTGAGGACGCGTTGGCCGAAGAAATCATCCGGACAAAATTGGAAAATGGCAGCCAGATCAACCTCGATTTTGATGAAGAAAAGACCGAAATCACAATTCAGATTGAAAAACCTGTTACCGAGTAGGATTTCGGTTTAGTAATATTACCAAAATATTGACAGCCTGCATTTTAAACATGCAGGCTTTTTTTGTATTCTTTCTAAATAGGCCTGTACCAATGGCTTATTGCGTCAGGATTCTGAGAAATTAACTATTTTTGCGGCATCACACACCTATTATATTATGGCCAAAAACGCAGTACTTAAGGGAGGCGAATTCATCGTTAAATCGGTTGATATTGCCGATATTTTTATTCCGGAAGAGTTTGACGAACAAACCCGGATGATTGAGGAAAGCTGTAAGGATTTCCTTGAAAAAGAAATTTTTCCAAATCTGGATCGCATTGACAAACAGGAAGACGGCCTGATGGCCTCGCTGTTAAAAAGCGCCGGGGATATCGGTTTGCTCGGCCTTTCGGTTCCGGAAGAATACGGTGGCTTTGAGCAGGATTTTCTGTCAATCATCAAAGCCAATGAATCGCTTGGTTCAGGATATTCCTACTCTGTAGCCATTATGGCCCACACAGGTATTGGCACTTTACCAATTCTTTATTACGGTAACGAAGAGCAAAAGGCAAAATATATCCCAAAACTCACTTCCGGAGAATTGATGGCAGCCTATTGCCTTACCGAACCCGGAGCCGGCAGCGATGCAAATTCAGGACGAACCAAGGCTGTGCTTTCGGAAGACGGAAAACATTATATCCTGAATGGCCAGAAGATGTGGATTACCAATGGTGGATTTGCAGATGTTCAGACCGTTTTTGCAAAGATTGACAACGACAGGGTATTGAGCGCTTTCATCGTAGAACGCGACTGGGAAGGCGTGAGCATGAATCCCGAGGAGAAAAAGATGGGAATCAAAGGTTCATCTACCCGTCAGATTTTTTATAACGATGTTAAGGTTCCCGTTGAAAATCTTCTTGGAAAACGTGGAGAAGGATTTCGTATTGCATTGAATATCTTGCATCTGGGCAGAATTAAACTTGCCGCTACAGTGATTGGGGGCGCCAAGCGGGCTATTCTCCATTCGGTGAACTATGCCAATGAACGCCGCCAGTTTGGAAAAGCCATTGCTGAATTTGGAGCTATCAAGCACAAATTAGCACAGCAGGTAGTTCGCACATTTGCCACTGAATCAGCAGTTTATAGAGCCAGCAAAGATATTCAGGATAATATTATCAGGATGAAATCGGAAGGCATTGAGTTGGGTCGCGCCAATATAGAAGGTGTAGCCGATTATGCCATTGAATGTGCCTTGTTAAAAGTTTATGGCTCCGAAGCACTTGATTTTGTGGTAGATGAAGCTGTTCAGATTTATGGTGGAATGGGATTTTCGAGCGAAACTCCTGTTGACCGTGCATATCGCGATTCGCGAATTAACCGCATATTCGAAGGCACGAACGAGATCAACCGTCTGCTTGCTGTTGACAGCCTGCTGAAAAAAGGAATGAAAAACGAGTTTGATCTTTTTGGAACAGCCCGCGCAGCATGCGAAAACCCGGTTGCTGAAAATATCGAAGGCTTGACCTATTATGAAAGTAAGCTGGCAGCAATTCGGAATATGAAAAAGGCTGTACTTATGCTGATCCCCGGCATTAGCGAGGCATTTGGGCGCAAAATGGCCGAAGAGGAAGAAGTGATGATGAATCTGAGCGATATGTTGATGCAGGTTTACGCTCTAGAAGCCACTGTTTTACGTGTTCAGAAAAAAGAAAAAATGGAAGGCGTTGAAGCTGTGCTGATCTATCGCGACATTGCCGATGTACTTGCTCACGAAGCATCTCATCTGATTATGAAAGCTGGAACCGACGCACTTCTGGCGTTTGCGGATGAAAACAAACTGGATCAGGCAATTCAGTCAGTTCGAGAACTCTGTAAAGTACCCAACGTCAACATTAAAGAATCGCGCCGCCGCATTGCCGATACGTTGATCGAAGCAAACAGATATTGCTTCTGATTTAATTTTGAAGACGTTTTATCATTTAACTGAAGATTAAAACGGAGCCGGTATTGGATCGAAAAACCAAATGGTTGAATCACCAGCCGGCTCCTTTTTTTACATAACTTTTTAAAAGAAATATCATGGCCGTTGCACACAATCCCCTACCCTTACCTCATTTTTCCGACATCATAAATGCCCAGTCGGTACTGAGCAATGTGGTGAAACTCACTCCATTGGAACGAAGTAAGTCATTCTCGGCAATGTCGGGAGCCGATGTTTATCTGAAGCTTGAAAACCTTCAATCTACCGGCTCATTCAAAGTCAGGGGTGCTTACTACAAAATCCATAATTTGAAGCCTGAGGAGCTTTCAAAAGGAGTTTTGTGCGCCTCCGCGGGTAATCATGCACAGGGAGTTGCTTTTGCCGCCACCCGTCTTGGGGTCAAAAGCACTGTATTTATGCCTGTTTTCGCACCTCCTCTCAAGGTAATTGCTACACGTTCCTACGGTGCCGAGGTCATACTCACGGGCGATACTTTTGACGATGCCTATCAGGCAGCCGTGGAATTTCAGGAAAAAACAGGCGCAACTTTTGTCCATCCCTTCAACGATCCGTATATCATTGCCGGGCAGGGAACGGTGGGTCTCGAAATTTTCGGTCAACTTCGCGAGGTGGACGATGTGCTGATTCCGATCGGAGGCGGCGGGCTTATTTCGGGAATTGCCATTGCGCTGAAACAGCTTAACCCCTCTATTCGCATCATCGGTGTAGAAGCCGATGGGGCTCAATCAATGAAAGTTTCGATCGAAAAAGGTGAGCCCGTGATCCTCAATTCGGTGGCCACAATTGCCGATGGAATCGCCGTTAAATCACCTGGAAATCTTACTTTTGAAGCAGCCAAAACCTTTGTTGACGAATTTGTTGTGGTCAACGACGCTGAAATGGCACACACTGCCTATCTGATGATGCAACGCTCCAAAATTTTGACCGAACCTTCAGGCGTTGCTGCCATGGCTGCCATACTGTATCAAAAAATTAATGTCAAAGGCCGTAAAGTGGTGGCCATCGTGAGTGGCGGCAATGTGAACATGAGTATTCTGGAGCAAATATTGGATAAAGGCGTGATGGAAGAAGGATTGCGCGCCCGTATTCAGGTGCTTATCCCCGATCAGGCTGGAATGCTCAAATCCATTATTTCCATCCTGGAAAAAATGAAAGCCAATATCCACGATATCGAACATGAGCGTTCGACGACCAGTGTTCCGGTGGGCTACGTTCAGGTGACCATCACGTTTAACCTTCAGGATACCCATCAGTTGCCAACCATTTTGGCTGAGTTAGACAAACGCGGAATGAAATATCAGGTGTTGAAATAAGACGTAAATAAGCTGGATTACTGTTTTACAGTTTTAATAACCTTCTCATTATCTGTTTATTGGATTTATTTTGGGCTTTTAACAGGTAAAGACCCGGAGGAATGTTGTGGATGTCCAGAACGATAGATTGTTGGGCTGGCTGTTCAATTTCAAAGTTCATGAAGCATTTTCCTCCCATCCCGACAATTTCAATATTGGAAATATCAGTTGACAGATTCAACCAAATTTGATGAAATGCCGGATTAGGAGAAACTGAGATTTCAAGATCACCGGCGATCGAGCTATCGAGACCGGTAGGTAAAATGACTAACGTTCTGGTAGTCGAATCTGTTTGAAGGCAAAGCGTATCGGTAGCCGTAAGTTTGACTTCATAAGTGCCTGAGATGTTATAAAAATGCGTTGGTTCTTTGGTGGTGCTGGTGGTTCCGTCGCCAAAATCCCAGAAAAATTGTTGGGCTTTGTTCGAAAGGTTGGTAAAAGCAACATCATTACCTTCTAAAATATAATCAAAACCGGCTTTAGTTACAGCCAGATGCGCTGTCCATTGCGAGAGACTGTCAAAGGCAACCGTTCTGGCAGCTGATTTGATAATGGCGGCAGTTTCGGGTTCAAGGGTGAAAATTGACGATAACAATTCGGGATTTTTTTTGAACATCAACGAATAGAAAGTGCAAGCAGCAGCAAATGAACCCGTTGTGGCCGGATGACTTCCGTCAGATTCGTAAAGCTCCATTGTAGGATGTTGGGTTCTCAAAAAACGCCAAACCCTCCCTACCGGACTTAGCGCTGCAGCATTATCCTGAGTCATAATACGGTAGCGCAGGTCCAACAGGCTGTCCATTCCTTCGTAAGTGCAAACAGGCGGAAATATCGGGCAATTCTCAGCATCACCATTTTTCCGGCCCCAGGTCATAAAAAATAAAGTTGTTGCACAAGGGTTGTGCGCTTTGATCAAGCTGTCGAGCAGGCGGGCGTATGGATAAACTAACACAGCCACCTGGCTGTCGGGGAAGGAGGGCAACTGACTTTGTTCCTGAAGCACAACATAATCCCAATTGCCTTTGCGGATCAGGTTCAGGCTGGTAGGATTGGTTGAATGACCTTTGAGGGTATAGCCCCCGGGCGTGTTTTTTTCAAATTCAAGCGTATCGCCCGCCGAAAGGGCAATCTGGCGAATCATATTCGGCAAATTATGCGCCTCGGTATAGCTATTGCCCAGAAACAATGCACGAAGTTTCTGTGCCTGAGACCCATTGTGAATTACCGAAACAAGAAAGAAAATCAAACAGAACTTTTTCATCTTGGCACGACATTGGCAAGTTCTTGTAAGACAATAATTCAAGCGAAAAAGGTGTCTTCTCCGAAAAAAATCATTGACTCTGATCATTTGGGCCTGAAACGGTTTTGAATGAAACAAAAATGAGAAAATCACGTTTAACAGGCCAATACAAAAAAATATGTTAGGCTCGCACGAAATATTGATACGTTTGATTTTAGCCTCTTTTTTTGGCGGCCTGATTGGTTTGGAGCGCGAACGCAAAGACTGGGCAGCCGGCCTTCGAACGCATATGATGGTGAGTGTAGGAGCCTGCCTGACCATGATTGTTTCATCCTTTGGTTTTGCTGATATCCTCGGCACTGAACATGTTGTGCTCGACCCTTCGCGTGTGGCTGCACAGGTGGTAAGTGGTATCGGTTTTATTGGAGCCGGAACGATTTTGTTTATGAAAGATGGCGCAGTGAGGGGACTCACCACAGCAGCAGGCCTTTGGACAGTTGCAGCCATTGGTTTGGCTACTGGAGGCGGACTCTATTTTGCTGCATGTTCCACCACGATCATTGCACTCATCATCCTTTGGGCATTACAGCCTTTGGAACGATTTTATGCCCAACGTTTTAAACATAAAATATTGAGAATCACTACCACCCCCCAATTTAGCAATGACGGGTTTTTTCAGGAAATATTAAACAACCCTTCCCTGAAAATGCATTCATTTACGCTTGACCGGGCAGATGACGAACTCGTTTTCCAAATAAAGCTCGAAAGCCCTGCACACGAACGACTCAACGAGCTGATCCAATTGTTGAAGAACAACCCGGAAGTCAAAGAAATTATCTGGGCTCAATAAAATGGCAGCGGATTCAACACGAAATTTTCTATTTTTCCTCCTTTTTTCGACAATATTTCGTACTTTTGGCTGAATCACTGAGGTCAGTTTTGATGATGACTTTTTTTCAAAAAAGCAGGTGCTTGTAAAATTTTGTAAGCTTATAACTTATTTGAATGCAGTCTATTAACATTAAATAATTAAACAAAAAGTTATGAAAGAAAAAAGTATTGAACTGCTCAACAGAGCTATTGCCGATGAACTTTCAGCCGTTCATCAGTATATGTATTTTCATTTTCATTGCGATGATCAGGGCTATGAACTGCTTTCGGGCTTATTCAAGCGGACGGCAATCGAAGAGATGCGGCATGTTGAAGTTCTGGCCGAACGCATTCTTTTCCTCAAAGGCGAGGTTGATATGAAAGTTGGACACGAAGTGAAGCGTATCCACGATGTGAAAGAGATGCTCGAGCTTGCTGCACAAATGGAAACCGACAGCGCCAACGACTACAACCGCTGGGCAAACGAATGCGCGCAGAATGCCGACTCAGCAACAAAAAAGATTTTTGAAGCCTTGGTTGACGACGAGGAGCGCCATTTTGACCAATATGACAAGGAAATTGACAATCTTGCCAAATTTGGCGACAAATATCTTGCCCTCCAATCTATTGAACAAAGCAAACGTATTGCAGCCGGAAGACCCGGAAATTAATTGCAAAATTACAGTAACTCACACTGCAACAAGCGGTTGTCAGGATTTGTCTGAATTTAAGGACTGAAAAGCCCTTGTGGACAACTGACAAACCGCTTGTTTTTTTAGCCAACATACCTGCGATGAAACACATCAGCAAAAGCGTTTGGATTTTATCTATAGTCAGTTTGTTTGCTGATATGGCCAGCGAGATGCTTTATCCTGTCTTGCCAATCTACCTAAAAAATATTGGCTTTTCGGTAGTTCTGATTGGGATTTTGGAAGGAGTGGCCGAGGCAGTGGCCGGTCTGAGTAAGGGATATTTTGGCAAACTCTCCGACAGCCGCGGCCGGCGGGTTCCTTTTGTGCAAGCCGGTTATGCCTTGAGTACTTTGTCTAAACCTTTGATGGCAGTTTTTGTGTGGCCATTATGGGTATTTTTTGCCCGCACTTTAGATCGTTTTGGGAAGGGAATACGGATTGCTGCGCGTGATGCGCTGCTTTCGGATGAGGCCACAGCCAAAACAAAGGGAAAAGTGTTTGGTTTTCATCGTTCGATGGACACTTTAGGGGCAGTATTGGGCCCTTTGCTGGCATTAGTTTATCTTCGATGGTATCCAACAGATTACCGAACCCTGTTTTTCATCGCTTTTGTTCCGGGGCTGCTAGCTATAGCGGCTTCGATGTTGCTTCGAGACAAAAAAGGAAAACAGAAACAAGCATCCGTTGGTGTTTCACTGTTTTCGTTTGTAAAGTATTGGAAAATAAGCCACTCCAGCTATAAACGGTTGGTTATTGGCTTACTCGTTTTCGCACTCGTCAATAGCTCCGATGCTTTTCTTCTGCTCAAGGCTAAAGAATCAGGACTCAACGACGCGAGCGTTATCAGCCTCTATATTTTTTACAACCTTATTTTTGCACTTTGCTCATTCCCTTTGGGCATTCTGGCCGACCGTGCCGGCCTCAAAGCTATTTTTGTCGTTGGGCTGATACTGTTTTCTCTGAGCTATAGTGGTATTGCCTTTGCCTCGGATCAAATCCTATTTTATGTATTTTTCTTTTCTTATGGGCTTTTTTCTGCTGCCACCGATGGAATTTCGAAAGCCTGGATCACCAACATTGTTACACGCGAAGAAACTGCAACTGCCATAGGAACTTTTACGGCATTTCAAAGCATTAGCACCATGATAGCCAGCACGTTGACAGGTGTTATATGGTTTCGGTTCGGATCGGCAACCGCGCTTGTGATTGCCTCGGCAATCAGCCTGTTCGTTGCAATTTATTTTGTGGCATTTGTGCCTGTGCGGTCAGTTGCCTAAGCTTTACTGGCATGATGTAAATTGGGTAAAAATGCTGTGATGAAGCCAATGAGGGGCAGAAATGCGGTGAGCGAATAAACATACTCGATGCTGGTTTTGTCAATCAGGTTGCCAATGAGTGCCGAACCCAATCCCCCCATTCCAAAGGCAAAGCCAAAAAACAAACCCGAAACTAAACCAACTTTTCCGGGTATCAGTTCCTGGGCATAGACAAGGATTGCTGAAAAAGCCGAAGCCAGAATAAATCCAATGGGAATAATCAAAACACTGGTCCAGAAAAGGTTAGCATGTGGCAACAACAAGGCAAAAGGCGCTGTACCCAATATTGAAACCCAAATCACATATTTACGGCCAATCCTGTCGCCTACCGGGCCGCCAAAGAATGTACCAGCCGCCACCGAAAATAAAAACACAAACAAGTAAATCTGCGCTCTTTGAACCGAGACATCAAACTTGTCCATCAGATAAAAAGTGAAATAGCTCGTCAGGCTTGCCATGTAGAAATATTTTGAGAAAATCAGCACAAGCAGTATTGTAACTGCTATGATGACTTTTTTGCGAGGCAAAGCCAATTCAGGCAAATTTGCCGAATGCTTTTTGGTTTTTCGCCTCGGCAAAACATTCTGTTGATACCAATTTCCTACGAAACTCAATACCATGATGGCCAAAAAGGCAATGGCCGTAAACCATAAAACACTCCCCTGCCCGTAAGGCACAACAATCCAGGCAGCAAGGAGAGGGCCAAAAGAGCTTCCGGCGTTCCCCCCTACCTGAAAAACCGATTGCGCAAAGCCTCGTCTGCCACCGGAAGCCGCATGTGCCATACGCGAAGCTTCAGGATGAAAAATCGAAGAGCCTGTGCCAATCATTGCAACCGAAATGAGAAGAAGGTAGAAATGATTCGCAAAAGACAAAGCAATGAGGCCTAAAAGTGTGAAGCTCATTCCAATGGCAAGCGAAAAAGGTTGTGGCTTTTTGTCGGTATATAAACCTACAAGCGGCTGAAACAAAGAAGCCGTGAGTTGGAAAGTGAGCGTGATCAGGCCGATCTGTGAAAATGTAAGTTGATAGTTTTCTTTGACAATGGGATAGATCGAAGGGATGAGCGATTGCAAAGTGTCGTTGAGCAGATGCGATATGCTCAAGGCATAAAGGATCAAATAAACCGTCTGGGACTCGTATGTTCGCTTTGTCATCTGAAAATTTTGGCAAAAATAGAAAAGCGGTTTTTACTTTCTCTTCCTGAAGTATAAAAATTCAGACAACGGACTACTTTAATCAACAAACGTATTGACCTCTTGATTCTGACTGCTTTTTGACTACCTTTGATGACCCTTAAAAACCTACAGAACCACATGAAGCGCTTGCTTTTTTTCCTCATTTTTCCCCTATTATTGATTCGATGTACATCCGTTCATATTCATGAACCCAAACCTTTTGGTGCATTGCCAAGTGAGAGGCAATTGCGTTGGCACGAAACGGAGTTTTATGGGCTTATTCATTATACACCCACAACTTTCGAAGGCAAAGAATGGGGCTATGGTGATGCCGACCCAGCCGTTTTTAACCCGACTAAGTTTGACGCCGGCCAGATTGTTGGTGCAGCCCGGCAGGCCGGTATGAAAGGAATTATTCTTGTTGCCAAGCATCATGACGGCTTTTGTTTGTGGCCATCGGCAACAACCGATTACAATATCAGCCGCAGCCCGTGGAAAAATGGTCAAGGCGATATGGTGATGGAGTTTCGGAAAGCATGCGACAGCCTTGGGATGAAATTTGGTGTTTATGTTTCTCCTTGGGATCGCAACAATCCATATTATGGAAGCCCGGAATATGTGAAAATTTATCGTGAACAGCTTCGGGAAATCTATTCCGGCTATGGCACGTTGTTCATGTCGTGGCACGATGGTGCCAATGGAGGCGATGGGTTTTATGGAGGTGCAAAAGAACATCGTCAGATTGATCGAAGTATCTACTACGGTTGGGATAGCTTATGGGCAATGACACGTCGTATGCAACCCAACGCCTGCATCTTCAGCGATGCCGGACCTGATGTCCGTTGGATTGGCAATGAAAACGGTCTGGCTGGCGAAACCTGCTGGGCCACTTATAGCCCGCAAGGAAACCTGTATAGCGAACGGCCGGTGCCCGGCGATACCCGCTATCTCGAGGGGGTTGAAGGCCACCGAGATGGAAAATATTGGATGCCGGGCGAATGTGACGTGCCATTCAGACCGGGATGGTTTTATCATGCCGAACAGGATTCGTTGGTGAAAACCGTCGAAATGTTAAAAACGATTTACCTGAGTTCAGTTGGCCATGGCCAAAGCCTCGACCTTGGCCTTTCGCCCGATAAAAACGGGCTGCTTCATCAAAACGATGTTGCTGTTTTACAGAACTTTGGCCGGTGGCTTCAAGAAACTTTCTCTATAAATTTAGCTAAACAAGCCGAAATGAATGTCAGCAATGTCAGACAGGCTCAACCGGCTTTTGGGTTGCAAAATCTCACTGACGACGATCTTTCAACCTATTGGGCCACCGATGACGGGGTTTGTCAGGCCGAGCTACGGCTGCAATGGAAACAACCCGTTACTTTTCGTTATATCCGCCTTCGCGAATACATCCCACTTGGCCAACGGATTGATTCTGTTGCATTCGATATATATGAAAACAATGATTGGCGGCCTGTTGCACAAGCCACCAGCATTGGCGCCCAACGTATTATTCAGCTTCCGGAACTGGTAAGTACGACACAATTTCGTATTCGCATATTACCTTCGGCAGCCGAACCTTGTCTGAGCGAGATCGGAATCTATGCAGGAGATTAGCCGATAGGCTCAGCCTTATATCCGGCTGAACGAACCACATTGGCTACTTCTTCAGCACTCAAACCTTCCGATTTTACCGTTAAAACTTTGTCTTTGTCGGTTGTATCCACTTTCCATTCGGCAATACGTGTTTCAGCGTTCAGAAAAGGTGAAACAGAGGCGATGCAACCACCGCAGTTGATGTTGGTTTTAAAGCGATATTCTTTCGTTTCCATAATGGTAAATTATTGATTTTTAATTAAATAGATTTAATTATTTTTTCCATTTCAGGCGCAAGCTGTTGCTTACCACACTCACACTGCTCATGGCCATGGCGGCTCCTGCGATCATGGGATTGAGCAAAAAACCGTTGAAAGGAAACAAGATGCCAGCGGCAAGCGGAATCCCGATGAGGTTGTAGATGAAGGCCCAAAAGAGATTTTGCCTGATTGTTTCCACCGTTTGCCGGGACAGTTTCACTGCCTTCGGGATTTTTTCCAAATCCGATGAGATGATGGTCATTTTGGCCACGTCCATGGCAATGTCGCTACCTTGCCCCATCGCTATGCTTACATCGGCTGTGGCTAAAGCCGTGCTGTCGTTGATGCCATCACCAACCATTGCTACGAGTTTGCCGCTTTTTTGCAACTCCTTGACAAAAATAGCCTTATCTTGTGGCAAAAGTTCGGATTTATACTGTTTGATACCTGTTTGTGCAGCAATCGAGCGCGCTGTGTTTTCATTGTCACCGGTGAGCATCACCACTTCGAT
Source organism: Bacteroidales bacterium (assembly GCA_019454985.1). GTDB lineage: Bacteria > Bacteroidota > Bacteroidia > Bacteroidales > F082 > JALNZU01. Next base: position 108,708 of record JACFNF010000003.1, on the reverse strand, counting down.
TCCCATAGATTGCAATTGCGAAACGGCAGAGGGCGAGCTCTCTTTAATGCTGTCGCCTATGGCAATCACCGAAAGGGCCTGCTTGCTGTTTGCAAACCAAATCACAGTTTTGGCTTCGTTGCTCCATGCAGCAGCTTTATCAGTAAGCGCATCCTGAAGTTCGATGCCATTTTCTTCCATGAGTCTTGCATTGCCCACATAATAGGTCTCGCCTTCAAAGGAAGCCCTGGCTCCTTTACCGGTAATGCTTTCAAAAGAGGAAATTTCTGCCGGACTTGTTTCGTTAAAATAATTCACAACTGCTTCTGCCAATGGATGTTCCGACTGTTTCTCGATGGCAATAAGAACATTAACATTTTTTGTTTCACCCGTGATCCAGGCTGCTTCAGTCACTGCAGGCCGCCCCTCGGTGATGGTTCCCGTTTTATCCAAAACAACAACCTGTGTTTTTCCGGCCAATTCCAGACTTTCGGCATCTTTGATCAGGATTCCGTTTTCTGCTCCTTTTCCAACCCCAACCATAATAGCGGTAGGCGTAGCCAATCCAAGGGCACACGGACAGGCAATCACGAGTATGGTGACGGCAGCGAGCAGCCCGTGAACAATGCCGTCATCGCCTCCCAGAAAAGTCCAAACAAGTAGGGTAACTAGAGCAATGGTCATCACTGTAGGTACAAAAATGGCTGCGATGCGATCCACCAATTTTTGCACCGGAGCTTTGCTTCCTTGTGCTTCCTCAACTGCCTTGATGATATGTGCGAGCATCGTTTCGCGGCCAACTTTTTCAGCCAGAAAACGGAAACTTCCTTTCTGGTTAATGGTTCCAGCAAAAACACGATCGTTTTCCTGTTTCATAATTGGCAAAGGCTCACCACTGAGCATGCTTTCATCAACATAAGAGCTGCCGGAAATCACTCGTCCATCCACGGCAATCTTTTCCCCTGGTTTCACAACAATCTGATCGCCAACTTTCACATCCTCAATGGGAATCACTTGTTCGTTCCCGTCGGACTGTATCACGATGACTGTTTTTGGCTGTAATCCCATCAGCTTTTTGATGGCCGATTGAGTGTTGCCTTTGGCTTTTTCTTCGAGCAGACGCCCCAGCAAGATAAAAGCAATGATGACCGATGCAGCTTCAAAATAAACATGCGCTTCGAGCCCTCTTTTCTGCCAGAAATCGGCAAACAACATATTGAAGACACTGAAAAGATATGCAATTCCGGTACTCAGGGCAACCAAAGTGTCCATATTTGCCGAGCGATACCGTGCTTGTTTCCAGGCATTTACAAAAAATCCGCGTCCGAGCCAAAACACAACCGGTGTCGAAAGCGCCCACATGATCAGGTTGGCATAGGGCATTTCCATGAAAAACATCCCTAAAATGAGAATGGGAAGCGACAGGATGATCGCCCATCGGGTTTTAAAACGAAGTTCGGCAAATTTGCGGGCGTGAATGGCATCCAACGATTCCTTACGATTGTCGCCATCTTCAAGCATGAGGTCGAAACCTACCGATTGAACAGCTTTCTGAAGTTTGACAGCATCGGTCATATTAGGCAGATATTCCACGCTGAGATTTCCGGTTGCAAAATTCACCGAAGCCTCCACCACTCCTTCGCTGTGTTTGGTCATGCTCTCGGCGCTGGCTGCGCAGGAGGCGCACGACATACCCAGTACCGGAAAAGTTTTCTTTAGTGTAATAACCTGATAGCCTAAACCCCTGATCGTTTTAACAACTTCATTTAATGTTTCTGTATCGTCAATTTCTACAAGAGCCCGGCGATTGTTTACCTCAACTTTAGCTTTTACAATTCCGTTGATCTGACGTAAGGCTTTCTCGATAATCTGTGCGCCATGCTCGCTTTCCACTCCCTGAAGCGGAAGAATGACGGGCATTGCTTGCAATGTTGACATAACTGACAAAATTTCAAATGAACATTGCAAAATTGATTGTTCTGAATCAAATACGCGATACGGAATTATGGAAATGAATTGTAATTTTTACACCTTGTCCAAAGGCTTGCGTTTGCTCCGCCCTATTTTCCGGAAATGACCCGGCGTGAGCCCGGTGATTTTTTTAAACTGGTTACTCAGATAAGCTGCACTTGAATAATTCAAACGAAAGGCTATCTCGCTGAGTGACAACTCGTCATAAACAAGTAATTCTTTGACCTTCTCAATTTTCTGGGCAATATAGTATTTCTCGATGGTGGTACCTTCCACTTCGGAAAATAAATTGGAAAGATAACCATAATCGTGATGTAGCTCGTGGCTTATGATATCGGAGATATTCCATTTTGCACCATTCTGACGATAATGAACATGCTCGATGATGACGGTTTTAATTTTTTCGATGATGCGGCTTTTTTTGTCATCAATCAGTTCAAAACCTAAGTCCTTGAGTCCATGAGCAATATCCTCCATTTGACCGGAAGTTGGCTCTTGTTCGAGCACCACCTCGCCGAGTGTGATGCTGCTTGCTGTTATGCCAATCCGGCTGAGGAGCTGGGCTACAGCCATAATGCAACGGTCGCAAACCATATTTTTAATAAAAAGCCGTGGCATGATGATCTGATTTTTCTGGCTTATTCCCGACAAAAATACTCAATGCACTGGAACAATAATTCTGTTGCGGAAAGGCAAACTTCAACAAATTTGGAAGAATGCTTCTATTCTTTCTGATTTCAAACCATCAGGTCTTGGTCTGTTTTGAGAAGTACATCCCGGGTCTGGCGTTCCATAAAATCCACCATTTTTTGGCGAACCCCTTGATCGAAAGATCCAATGATCCGTGCAGCAAGTATTCCTGCATTGGCTGCGCCATTTACGGCTACCGTGGCTACTGGGATTCCTTTTGGCATTTGCACGATGGAAAGCAGGGAGTCAATGCCTGCGATAGAGTTCGACGATTTAACGGGTACGCCAATGACCGGCAGTGGAGTCAGACTTGCCACCATCCCCGGCAGGTGCGCAGCCCCACCGGCTCCGGCAATGATCACCCGGATACCCCTTGCGGCAGCATCTTTGGCAAAACTGACCATATATTCCGGAGTCCGATGTGCCGAGACTACCTTCACCTCGCAAGCAATGCCAAACTCATTGAGTTTTTCTGCGGCTTCACGCATCACCGGTAAATCGGAATCAGAACCCATGATGATGCTGACAATTGGTTTTATATTGCTCATATTCAAATGTTTTATGCTTCTGCTTTCAATGTTTTCAGTACGCGACCGGCTTTTTCAAGCGCCTCTTCAACCGTAGCAGCCAAAATGGTGGCATGGCCCATCTTCCGGTATGGGCGGGTTTGTCTTTTACCGTAAATATGGAGTTTCACCCCTTCCATTCCGAGCACTTCGTTAAGGCCTTTGTACACTACCGGACCGATAGAACCTTCGCTTCCCAGGATATTCACCATCACGGCAGGCGATGTGAGTTGGGTTGAGCCGGGATGGTATCCAAAAATTGCGCGCAAATGCTGTTCATATTGCGAAGTAATGGCACTCTCGATGGTGTGGTGACCGCTGTTGTGAGGCCTTGGCGCCGATTCGTTGATCAACAAGCAACCATTCTTGTCAATAAAAAACTCTACGGCCAGTAGTCCCACAATTCCCAAAGCTTCGGCTGTGGCTTTGGCCAAGCGGGCGGCTTCATCTGCAAGATGATCTGCAATGCGTGCAGGCGAAAGCAAGGATTCCACCAAATTGGCTTTTGGGTTGAAAACCATCTCTACTGCCGGATAACACGAAACTTCACCGTGAATGTTGCGCGACACGATGACCGCTATTTCGAGGGCATCTTCCACAAAATCTTCAACAAGACTGGGTGCGGCAAACAGTTTTGGAAGATCATTATTTGTGCGAACCACTAAAACCCCCTGACCATCATAGCCCGATAGCCTTGTCTTTTGGACAAAAGGCATCCGTAACACACCTTCATTCAGCGCATTGCGTATCTGGTCATCATTTTCAAAAAGCTTGAAATCAGCCGTTGGAAGACCGTGATCGCGATAAAGCATCTTTTGCAGTCCTTTATCGCGAATGATGCGCAGGCAATTGTATTGCGGAAAGACGGGCAAGCCCGATTTTTCTAATTCCTCAATGGCTTCAATGTTCACTCCTTCGATTTCAACGGTCAGCAAATCCACATCTTTTGCAAAAGCCATCACGGTTTCATAATCGCGGAAACTTCCTCTCGTAAAGCGCGATGCCACCCCTGAGGCCGATGCTTCGGGATCGGGGTCGAGCACACAGGTGGTGATATCCCACGCACTGGCCGCCTGGCACAACATTTTGCCAAGCTGTCCGCCTCCAAGGATACCCAGGCGAAAATCGGAACTGATGATTTGGCGCATAAATTAATAAAAAAGCGAAGAAAAAGCAAAATTAGCTTTTTCTTCGCCATTCCACTGCCGAAAGTCTTAAAAAACAAATCTCCTCGGCAAAATCGAATAAATGCTCTTATGACTAAGCCTTTTCGGTACTCAGGGTAATGAGTTTGGCATCAACGGATTGAATGAGGTTGAGTTTGTGCTCAATTTCTTTCATGTGATCCAAATCGCCCTGAAGTTCGAGGAAAATCAATCCCGATTGTGAGCAATGGTCTAAAACATCATCATGGATTCCAAGTCTTGTCTTTACAAAACAACCCCATCCGGTGAGGATTTTCTGGACTTTTTCGGCCGCTTCTTTCCGCGAGCCAACAAGAATAAGCATTACGTGACGTGTCATATTCATCAGTTGTTAAATTCTTAACAAAGGTAGGGCTTTTTCTTTGCCTGACAAGTGTTTCGTTAAAAAAATCTGTATAATATAGAGACTTGACACTCTGATTGTTAAACCTATTTAGAGCGTATAGCCATCCTTTAGGATGATGCCTCGGTTTAGTTTTCCGTCAATGGCAATGGTGATTTCTTTCTCAAAGTGCACATGACGGATGTATTGGTCTTCGTAAACTGCTTCGCATCCGTCAAGATAGCCAATGTCGTAAAACCCCTGATGGATATACGGATTTATCGTGAAATAGCCCACTCCGAAAGAGGTCAGATTCTGAAAGAAGTGAGTCCCCTGGCTCGGGTCAATGCGATAATTTTCCAGTCCTGATTCGATGATCACCCGTGCAGCCGAGATTTGCGGCCATTTCACGGGGATGCCAAGCCAGGGGTCGCTCGAACCCCAACGTCCGGGGCCCACCAAAACGTAATTTTTGCCCTGCCTCAGAAACTCATCGTTCAGTTCCCCTATTTTCGAAGCAATATCACGGGTTCGGGCAGCATCAAAAGATTTCGGTTTAACATATACAAAATCGTAAATATGGTTCACTACACCGTTCCCCAGAGCGTTGTCAGCCCTAATCAACAACTGGTTATCGGAATATTGCCCAAGATCAGGCACAACTGTATCGTTGATGCTTACTATTGGCCTGATTTGCAGGAGATAGAAGATTTTATGATCGTCGCCACTTCGGTTCAGTTCGACGGCAAATTCAATTTCCACCGGCTTTCCCAGTTCTTTTTGACCTTTTTCAAGAATGATGCTGATAATTTGTGCCAGAGGAAAAGTATTATATTTCAATATGTTAGCAAAGGTCACCAATTTGGTTCCATCGTCATGAGAACCATCGCGAAGCATATTGCTTTCGTAATCGTAGGTTGAACAGACTAAGCGAAGAACACCATCTTTGTCCGCCTCTCGCACAGGGAGTTTGAGCAGGTTTGCTGCTTCATCGGGAGTCACCTGAAAGCTGTCGGGATTCAGATCGAGTGCATAGAATACTTTCTGAGTCTCCCGAAGGGCGAGGTCGGGTTGCGAAATCTGTAAAACCTTTTGTGGAAAACGCGGCGAAAAACGCAGTGTCTGGCCTCCATCCACAATGTGTTTTCCCAACCCGAGTGCGATATTGGCAATGCCGTCTTCGGGGCTTTCGGAGCCAATAGGGTAAAAATTGATGGAGCGTGCCACTCCACTCAAAGTTGGGTAATAGCGTGTGTCATACGACTTTCCGCAAACTTCCTGAAGCACAATCCCCATTTTTTCTTCGTCAATGACGTTCTTTGTAGCCGTCATATAGGCCTTGCTGTCCTTGTAAAACACACTCGCATACACACTTTTAATGGCTATTGCCAACAGTTTGAGCATAGTGCGTTCATCGTTTTCAACAACCGGCACCATATAAGTACTGTAAATTCCGGCAAATGGCTGATAATGTGAATCTTCGAGCAAGCTTGACGAGCGTACGGCCAAAGGATTACGGATTACCGAGATGAGGGTGGCAAGGTCATCATCAATACGCATAGGCAGCTGGGCTTCAACAAAATGGCGAAGAATTTCTTCGTCAGATAAGTCGTCGGACAGCGCTACCTGATAGAGATTATTCTCTTCCATAAACTCATCGAAAATATCGGTGCAAAGGACAACGGTTCGCGGAATCCCTATAGTAATCCCTTCGTAGCTGTCATACAGCCTGTTGCGTTTGATGAGCGAATCCAAAAAAGCCAGCCCGCGGGCTTTCCCGCCAATGGAACCCTGTCCGATACGGGTAAACGACAGATATTCATCGAAGTTATCGCGGTTAAATTCGGCAATCACCCCACGGGCTTTATTCAATCGGAAAGTGCCGATGGCATCAAACACGAAACGCTTGACATCGTCGGAATCCAGAAAATCCTCGGGGGTAAACATTTTAAACAGATCCGCAATCGGGAACAACGCCCTTGCCTTCAACCATTTAGAAAGATGATTCCGCTCGATATGGTATTGCAGCGATTCGTTAGGCACCTGAAATATTTTCTCCTGCATGGCCCGTAAATCCGAAACCCTGAGTACCTCCATACCCGACTTGGGGTCGCGAAAAACAAAATCACCAAAGGCAAAATACTCGCGAATAAATTTACGAAGCTCGATGGAAAGGGTTTTAGAATTTTTGTTGATGAATCCTACTTTGGCTTTCTTTGCCAGCTCTGCATTTGATTCCTCAGATGATTGCAGAAGGATTGGCAGATATTTATTTTGTTTTTTTACTTCACGGCTCAGCTTAATGCCGGCTTCGGGATCAGTCTGTCCGCCGCGTTCATAAGAAATATCCGAGATTATACCCAGAAGGTAATCTTTATATTTTTCGTAAAGCCCAATGGCTTCTTCATAATTGGTAGCGAGCAAAATCTTCGGTCGTCCGCGCATGCGTAATGTTTTCTGATGCTCGTTGAGCCCTTCGGTCATGAAGGATTTCGACTGGGTGAAAATGATTTTATAAATGTTTGGCAAATAACTGCTATAGAACCTCACGGAATCCTCCACTAAAAGGATGCACTGCACGCCCACGTCTAAGATATCATGTTCAGCATTCATCCGGTCTTCAATTAGTTTGATGATAGCCAAAAGGATATCGGCATTTCCTAACCAGTTAAACACATAATCCACCGAGCGGAGGTCTTTGCTATCGAGCCGGATGCTTAAGTCACGCGACAAAGGTGTAAGCACCACAATGGGAATGTTGGGTTTTTGATCCTTTAAAGACTGTGCAAGCTCAAAAGTGTGTTTTTCCTGCGAGCTTAACATGATGATGATTAAGTCAATGGCTTCTTCGCTCAATGCTTTCTGAACTTCATCGTTGGTACTGGCAAGAATAAAAATGGGTGGATAACGAAGATTAAGCGCAACATATTCATTGAACACCTGCTCGTCAATACGGCCGTCCTCCTCGAGCATGAAGGCGTCATAAACCGACGAAATGAGCAGGACATGATAGATGCGCTTTCGCATCAAATTGGTAAACAAGGTGTCGTTGAACAAGTGTTTTTTCTTTTGGATGTCGAAGCGTGCGGGAGCCATAACAATTTGTGGTGTGAGTTTTACTGCAAATATAAGTGGAAGAACGGTTTTGTTTGCGTTTTTTGCCAATTCAGCAAAAGTGTTGCATTTCAAAGTGGTCTGTGCGAAGTTTAGGCATCGTCCAAACTCATCTTTTTTTACCTTTGCCGCCTAAACCAATAGGGATGAATGCAAAGGTAGCAGGGAATAAAAGTTTAATCAAAGGCTCCATAGCCGTAGGGTTCTCAGCCATTTTGTGGGGCTTCGACGGAGTGGTGCTTACTCCTCAGCTTTTCCGGCTTGATCCCTTGTATGTGGTGTTTGTTTTGCATTTAGTCCCATTCCTGATTATGAATCTTTTTCTTTGGCGCGAATATCGTTTTCTGCGCCTGATGACCACACAGGATTTGGTATTTTTCCTATTGGTAAGTCTTTTTGGCGGCGCCATTGGCACTTTGGCCATTGTGAAAGCCTTGTTTTTACTCAATTTCAACAACTTGTCCATTGTGGTATTGCTTCAAAAACTGCAACCGGTTTTTGCCATTACCTTAGCCCATTTGCTGTTGCGTGAGCCCTTGCGCAAAAACTTTCTGCTTTATGCCTCCATGGCCATTATCGGAGGTTATTTCCTGACGTTCGAGTTTTCGCTCCCCGATTTTCAAACCGGCAGCAATACAGCTTTAGCGGCTCTATTGGCCATAGTGGCTGCTTTTTCGTTTGGGAGCAGTACCGTTTTTTCAAAAAAGGTGGTCACAAACTATCATTTTGTAACTTCTACTTTTTACCGCTATGGTTTCACTTCGCTCATCATGTTGGTTGTCATGCTTTTATTCGGCAATTTGGGCGATTTTTTTCAAACGAGTCAGCGTGAATGGTTTTTTATTTTCCTGATCGGTATCACTACAGGTTCGGGCGCAATTTTCCTTTATTATTACGGGCTGCGTAAAGTAAAGGCCATCGTAGCGACCATCAGCGAACTGCTTTTCCCCATTTCGGCTGTGCTGTTCGACTTTCTGATCAACGGAACGAGGCTGAGTGTCATTCAATGGCTTGCAGCAGCGGTGATGGTTTTTGCTATTATCAAGCTGAATAAAAACCAGTCATAAAAATTAAACTTCTTTAAAAACGTTGCTTTTTCTCAGGCGCTATATTATATTTGCTTAATAACATTCGCAAAATAACGGAGGGCCGAATTATGAGTCAGGATTTAGTACAGGTTTATACAGGTTCGATTGTCGAAGCCAACTTCATTAAGGAAATTCTTGCCGAGAACAACATCTCTTCCATTCTTCGCGACACGCTGGAAGAAAGTGTGATTGCCGGATGGGGCTCCGGCTCGCCAGAGGATTCGGCTTTGATTTTTGTGGAAAATGCCTTTGCCGAAAAAGCTACACAGGTGATCAACGATTATATGGCCAGCCGTTAGCCGATGGAGCAATGCATTCACACGCATTGGATTGCTGATGAGCAGCTTATCAGCGCCTGCGATTTTATTCCCGGAAATTTTGAAGGATACGAATATGTCTATGAAGTGATTCGTCTGATTGACGGTAAGCCGCTTTTTTATGCCGAACATTTTGGCCGTTTAGAAAAAAGCTGCGCTTTGGCCGGCTTTCCCCTACCCCAATCCGCTTTGTTGAAAACACAGTTTCATATCCTTGTTGAGGCAAATCGGGTAGATGCCGGCAATGTCAAAGTCATGGTGAGCAAAGGCAGAAATTTCGCAAAATACAAAATGGCGATGTGGTTTATTCCTGCCTTCTATCCGGACGAAACCATGCTTCAGCAGGGCGTGGTCGTTGCCTTGATTGACTTAAAACGCATTGATCCTCAAATTAAAATGTTCCGCAGCAATTACAAACAACTTGTGGCCGAAACCTTACAACGGCTTCAGGTTTATGAACTTCTGCTTCTTGATAACGATCAAATTACGGAAGGCAGTCGTTCGAATGTTTTTTTCGTGAAAGGCAATAAGCTATTTACGGCTCCTGATGAAGCAGTGCTTCGGGGTGTAACCCGCCAAAAAGTGTTAGAAATCAGCAAACGGCTTGGAATTGAAGTGCACAAAGAGTTTTTAAGATTGAATGAACTTCAAAAAATGGAAGCAGCCTTTTTGTGTGGAACATCACCGGGCGTCCTGCCTATTTCAAATATTGTTGATAAAGCAGCCTACTCAACCAACCATCATGTAATGCAGATACTAAAGCATAGCTATCAGCAAGAAAGAGACGATGACATTGCAAACTTCTCGTGGTGAAAACGTATTTTTGCAAAAACCCTGCCCCCATGCGTCTATTTTTTCTCCTGTTTTTTATGCTCCCTGCTTTTCAGGCCATTTCGCAAATTGCTTCGGTTGACGATTATTGCTTGGACAGTCAGGAAGTTAAACTGGCTTCATTAATCAACGGATTCAGAAAACAGAACCGTATGCCTGAGATTCCCCTCTCGCGTGCACTGACCTATGTGGCTAAACTTCATGCTTACGACCTGCAGCAAAACCGGCAGGATACCAGCATTTGCAATGCACACAGTTGGTCGGACAAAGGAAAATGGTCGCCTTGCTGCTACAACAACTATGTTTTGAAAAACAATTGTATGTGGGACAAGCCCAAAGAGCTGACTTCATACAATTTCAGAGGGTATGAACTTGTTTTAAGTGAAGAAGACTTAGTGGATGCAGATAGTGTTTTCAACCTGATCAAGACCACTCCTGAAGCGTCTGAAATGATTCTGACAAAGGGTTTGCAGAGCGATAAGAACTGGCTGGCTTTTGGAGTGGGAATCAGTGAAAACTATGTCTCGCTTTGGTTCGGACAACGCCCTGACAACAGTCCGCGACCCGTGCCCTGCACCATAAAAACGACAGGCACAGAGGATACAGAAGCTGTTGCCAAAGAAAAACAAGCGAGGTATTACCTCATTTATGGCAGTTTCCCCAATAAAAACGATGCCGAAGAAGCCGCAAAGCGCTATCGGAACAATGGCCTGAGCAAAGTCAGTATTCTCAAATCCCAGGGTAATTTCAGAGTGGCCATTGACCAGTATGGCAAACTCTCGGAAGCCAAAGCTGCCCGGGAAAGATACAAAGATGCCTACCCCGAAGTCTGGATTTACAAGGAATAAGGGTTCAAAGCAAAGGTTGAAAGATGATTTTCTTATTGGACGAGCAGGACATCACCTTTCCGCCGGCCTCACTCGCCGGGCCTGATGGTTTGCTCGCCGTTGGAGGCGATTTGCGACCCGAGCGTCTGATCGAAGCATACAAGAACGGTATCTTCCCCTGGTATAACGAAGAAAACGAGTTTCTTTGGTGGTCGCCCGATCCACGCTTAGTCATACGGCCATCCGAAGTCCATTACTCGAAAAGCATGCGAAGATTATTCAGGGGCAAACCCTATAAAATCACGGTTGACTATGCCTTTGACAAGGTGATCCGGGCTTGTTCCTCGATCAAGCGACCCGATCAGGACGGCTCATGGATTTTACCCGAGATGATCGAAGCTTATGAGAAACTACATCATCTTGGTTTTGCCCATTCTGTCGAAGCTTGGGACAAAAATGGCCGTTTAGCCGGCGGGCTTTACGGCGTGGCTTTGGGGAAAATATTTTTTGGGGAATCCATGTTTAGCCAACAATCCAATGCTTCCAAAGCTGCTTTTCTCACTTTTGCCGCTTTTTTGGATAAGAACAACTTCATCCTTATTGATTCACAACAGGACACGCCTCATATGCGAAGCCTCGGCGGATTTCTCATGGGTCGGGATGAATTCCTGAAGGTTTTAAAAAATGGAGTGAAAAAGGGTAATAAGCCACAAAATTGGAAGCAAGAGTTGGTATATTTGTAGAAAAGTTATGGTTATGGAAAATTCAAACGAACACGAAAAATTTATGCGCGAAGCTGTGAAGCTTTCTGCTGACAATATGAAAAGCCTCAAAGGCGGCCCTTTTGGGGCAGTAGTCGTAAAAGATGGCGTCATTGTGGGCCGTGGCGCGAACAGCGTTACTTCTCTTAACGATCCAACAGCCCATGCCGAGGTGATGGCCATTCGTGATGCCTGTAAAAACCTTAACTCCTTTCAGCTCGATGGTTGTGTGATCTATTCATCCTGCGAACCTTGCCCAATGTGTCTGGGAGCTATTTACTGGGCACGCCCCAGTCATCTTTATTTTGCAGCAGGACGAGCCGATGCTGCCGCCGCCGGCTTCGACGACTCTTATCTTTATCAGCAAATTCCGCTCGAAATCAGCCGCCGCGACCTGCCTACCACCCAGCTTGATGCCTCAGAAGCTAAGGAAGTGTTTGAACAATGGATCAGATTAGAACAAAAAACACCTTATTAATATTCCTTCAATGGAAGTTAATCACGACTTTAAAACCGTAGCCACACTTTTGCTGAAAAGCAAAAAAACCGTGGCATTTACCGGTGCAGGCATCTCGGTTGAGAGTGGGATTCCGCCCTTTAGAGGCAACGGCGGAATATGGAACCAATACGATCCAAAAATTCTGGAACTCGATTTTTTCATGCAAAACCCTCATCATTGCTGGCCATTGATCAAAACACTGTTTTATGATTTTTTCGACGACAAGCAGCCTAATGCTGCCCATCGTATCCTCGCTCGTTGGGAAAAAGAGCAGCTTCTTACGGTGGTGATTACCCAAAATATTGATCATCTTCATCATCTTGCAGGTTCAAAAAATGTGGTAGAATTTCATGGCACTTCTCAACGTTTGGTGTGTTTGGAGTGCGACTTTTTCACTGAGGACACTCCGGGCTATCTGCTGAAACTCCCTCCCACATGCCCAAACTGTAGAAGCGTTTTAAAACCCGATTTTGTGTTTTTTGGCGAAGGCATCCCCCGCGAAGCTTATGTCAGATCAATGGAAGCGATGGCGGATACCCAACTTTTGCTGATCATCGGAACTTCGGGCGAGGTAAGTCCGGCCAACCAATTGCCTTATATCGCAAAACGTAATGGCGCTGCTATCGTGGAAATCAATCCTGAACCATCGAATTACACCAATGCATTAACCGATTTTTATCTCCAGGGAAAAGCCGGAGAAATTCTTCTTGAGCTTGACCGCATGATCCACCATGAACAACAATTACAACAATGAAAAAATATCTTTTTGTTTTTTTATGGCTCCTGATGGGCATTTCATTAAAATCCCAACCTACGCCACAAAATCTTGAACTTTTAGACCATTATTTTTCTTCTGCCTTGGCCGAATGGGAAGTCCCCGGTTTGGCCATAGCCATTGTCCAGAACGATAGCATCATTTTTGCCAAAGGTTATGGTGTAACCGATGTCACAACCCGCCAACCGGTGAATGCCAACACCTTGTTTGCTGTGGCAAGTAATACCAAAGCTTATACGGCCACCGCCTTAGCCATGCTTGTTGACGAAGGAAAGCTGCAATGGACTGACAAAGTGCAGAAATATCTGCCCTGGTTCAGGCTTTACGACCCTTATGTGAGTAGCAACATCACCATTGCCGACCTGCTCTCGCACCGCTCCGGACTGGCTACTTTTTCAGGAGATCTTATCTGGTATGGCAGCAATTACAATCGTCGTCAAGTGATTGAAAAAGCGGCTTTCCTCAAGCCACATCATGGTTTCAGGGAAGAATTCGGCTACTCCAATATTCTTTATCTCACAGCCGGCGAAATTATTCCGGTTGTGACAGGCCAAAGCTGGGATGAGTTTGTGGAGCAACGCATCCTCCAACCACTTGGAATGAAACGTTCGGTGCTGCATGTTTCCGAACTTGCCCTTCGTGACAATGTGGCACAACCTCACACTACCGTTGATGGAAAAACACGTAGCATCCCTTGGCTTAGCTGGGATAATATTGCACCAGCCGGTTCATTGATCTCGTCCGCAAACGAAATGGCCAATTGGTTGATAATGAATCTGAATGAAGGAACATTTCAAAACAAAAAATTGATCAACCCCGAAAGGGTTTATGAGCTTCAAAGCGCTCAAACGCCCAATGCAGTTGCCCCATCGGCCAAAAAACTCTTCCCATCCACCCATTTCAAAGCCTATGGGTTCGGATGGGGAATGATGGATTATCTGGGTTACAAAATTGTACAACACAATGGCGGTTACGATGGGATGGTTTCGCAAACAACCTTAATCCCTGAAAAAAAACTCGGATTTGTGGTGCTGACCAATAGCAACTCTAACCTGTATTTTGCCCTGATGTATAAGATGCTCGATGTGTTGTTAGAAAATCCGACGGAACAAGACTGGAGCAAAATAACCTTGGAGCGGATGAAAAAGAATGAGTTGTGGCAAAAAGAAACTGAAGCAAAGAAAGCAGCCGAACGAAACAAAAACAGCCGCCCTTCACATCCTTTAACCGATTTTGTCGGGATGTATGCCTGCCCGCTTTACGATTCCGTGGAGGTGAAAACCGATGGAAAAGACCTGTATCTGAGCATGATGCACACTCCAGATTTTCAGGGAAAACTCAGCCATTGGCAATACGACAGTTTCAGGGTGGAATTTCCGGCATCTCCCTCACTTCCGGCCGGTATAGTCACCTTTTTCACCAACCGCGATGGAAAAGTGGACCGAATGGAAATCTTTATAGAAAATCCTGATTTCGATTTCACTGAATTTGAACTTAGGAAACAAGCCCGTTAAGGCTCACTTTGTTTAAAATTCAAAACGAATTTGGAGTAACAAAAAAATCATTGATTTATTGTTATTGCTCTAAAATTGTCGTATCTTCGACACAACCAAATTTTACCGAAATGAAAACCTACGATATTGAACGTTTTGGCGGTCTTCTTAAAGAAGAACCGCTCACATGCATTGAAAATCAACTTCTTATCCCCGACACTTGCGTTCTTGAAGCGGTATCGCCGTTCCTGGGTTATTACAACGACGAGGCTATGGCTAAACCGCTTTACCTCTATCTCATGCTTGATGAATGCAATACCTATTGGCCGGTGACTCATGCCATTACAGCAGCAAAGACTGAGCTGGGGTTTTCTTTTGATGCTGTATTTGGCGAGATTGTCTTTCCCGACAACGCACGCTCTTTTACCATACGTGTTCGCGATTTGCAACAATACGACCAAATTGCCGAACTCCAGAAAGCGCTTAAAGATAAGGGGTTGAAATTCAGAAAGAAAACCCGTTCTTTAATTGGTGTCAATGGGATTATTCGACTGGAGAAGTTTTTTTATCTAGACCATACTCCTGCAGGCTTTTACATTGACAAACAACAGGATCATCATGGCTATTTTGAACTGCCCGACACTTTACCTTGGGAAAACTTTGTCAGACTCACCCGGGAAGTAAAATATGATGTGAATTTGCTGTATTTCGATGCTGCCCAGGCCTATTTTATGGAAAACGGTGTTTTAAGGCATTTTGTGAGGATTTACCGCGAAGGATTAACCGAGCAGAAAATAGCGGAAACAGCCCAGCGTTACAAGATGCTATATGACAGGTTTAAACCTTAAAACGTTGAGGTTTGCGTCGGTAACGGTATATAAGGATAGCGAACATCTTCGAGAAACAGGGCGTGTGCAGGAACAGAAAAACCGGCTAATGCCCTGTTTTTTCCTTCAATCACTCTTCTAAAACCGGCTTCGTCGAGCTTAGCTTTGCCCACTTCAAAAAGGGTTCCGGCAATGGCTCTCACCATATTTCGTAAAAATCGGTCGGCAGTAATCACAAAAGCATAACCCTGACCAATTCTGGTGATATAGGCATCTGTAACGCGACAAATATTGGTTTTGGTTTGCGAATGAAGTTTTGAGAAACTCGTAAAATCTTCATAATCCGGTAATAAGCCTGCACAACGATTTATCAATTCAATATCTTTAAGGCCATAAATATAAAAGCTGCTCAGCTCGAGAAAAGGGTTTTTAGAGGTATGAAAATAATAATGATAGGTTCGTGAAACTGCATCGAAACGGGCGTGGGCATCATCGGAAACCGGCAGGATTTGATAGATTACAATATCAGAAGGGAGACATGTGTTCATCTTATGAATAAAATCAGCCGACAAAATCATTTCCGCAGGGCGCTGACTGTCGAAATGGGCATAATAATTACGGGCATGAACGCCTGTGTCGGTTCGCCCACAACCGGTGATACGAAGCTCGTGACCCAACCGAAAACCCAAGCAACGCTCAACAACATCTTGAATGGAAGGGGCATTCTGCTGCGACTGCCAACCGTTGTAATTTGTCCCACGATAAGCCAGATGAAGAAAATAGCGCGACATCAGAAAAGATGGAATTTAATTGTATCATTTGAGAGGACATGGTGACCATTCCCACACGTCAAAACTAATCAAATCTTGAGCTGCGGAAACTATTATCAGGAAAAATCTTTGAATCAAAGCTGAACAAATATCCTAAGATATTACATTTATACCTCTGATATTATGATATTTATAGGTGTTGCGTTATTAAGTTTTTCAACCTGAAAGGAAGAATAATGCCTTTCATTTTCATATTTTATTTTTCACTTTTAATCCCATTAAATAAAATAACTTTGCAAAAAAAGCGCTTATGACAACCTTTTTTGATTGGATTATACTGCATGCCGGTCATTCACATGTTCCTGCCGGCGCTCCTTTCTGGGTGGGATTAATTGCCAGTTTGCTGCATGTGGTTTCAGGGCCTGATCATTTGGCTGCCGTTACACCTTTAGCCATTGATAACCGGCTGAAAGCCTGGATTGTAGGTCTTGGATGGGGTTTTGGGCATGTTTTCGGCATGTTGCTTATTGGTTTGCTTTTTTTGCTATTCCGGCATTTAATCCCGGTTGACCTCATTTCAGAATACAGCGAAGTATTGGTAGGTATCATTCTCATTGCTATTGGCCTTTGGGCTTTATGGCGCGTTTTTGGCCCTACGCATCCTGTTCATTCTCATCCGCATTCTCACACCGATGCAAATGGGCAATCCTACACACATATTCACCATCATGACCATCCTATGGTGAATGTTCATCACCATGACCATCTGATGCCGGCGAAGCAATCTTTTTTCTCTGCTCTTTTTATTGGAACCATCCACGGTTTGGCAGGGGTTTCACATTTGATTGGCATGTTGCCTACCTTAGCCTTTCCAACGATAGCTGACTCTGTGTTTTATTTGAGTGGATTCGCCATGGGAACCATTGTTGCAATGGTTGCTTTCAGTTTTATTCTGGGTTTTGTGGCATACAAGAGTGAAGAGGCACAATCCCCAAGGCTTTTCCGTTCAATCCGCGTTACGGGCGCCTTTGTATCGCTCGTTGTGGGAGTATTTTGGATTGTTCAATCGTTCTGAAATGCAGCGTTTTTGCCTGACAGCTTACTTTTTGTTGCTTGCTTTATCATTCCAGGCTCAAGTTACAAACCCTGAGGCAAAATATGTTGCGTCGGGCTGGTCGGTAGGCTTGGCCGGCGGATTGGTTTCAGGCCATATTGAACTGGCCGGGCAGAATTATGTCATTGATAATAAAAACGGCTTTCAGGGAGGGTTCATTGCTGATGTTGTTTTGTCAGAAAACGTACGGTTTCGGGCCGAGTTGCTTTATGAGCGACGTTTTTTTGGCCTGGAGACGGCTTATAACGGTTTTCGGCTCACCGACACTTCTGCCTATGTTTGCTGGAAATGTTATTACAAAAGTAATATTGAATATACATCTGATTATCTGCAACTTCCGTTGGTGATTGCTTTTAGCAAGCCGGCAAAATGGTTTGACTACGGCGCCGAAGCCGGTCTTTTCATGTCGTTGCTGACCGTGGGTCGTCGTCAGGGGTTCGAAGAAGTTTTTCTTCACCCCAAGCAGGCTCTCCCCTTTGTTTCCAGTGGCTTTGAACCGGGGCTGTCGCGTTTGGTTTACACCGGAAGGTCAAAAGATGTGATGCGTACCCACGATGCCGGGTTATTAATTGGTGTCAGAGCCGGAAGATCGTTTTGGCACGGCCTTCAGGCTAACCTTAACGCCCGGCTGCAACTTGGACTATCAGGCATTTTCGAAAATCCGCAGATGCCGGCTTTTACTTTTTCCGGTTATATTATCCGAATTGAAGTTTTATATCCTCTTTTGCGTCATCTATGATTGAAACCAGATTGAGTCCACAAACCATCGACAGGCTCATCCAGTATCGGAAAGTGCTGATAGGTTATGAATATACGGTGAACCCTTATGTTTTTTCTCACCATTTAGCCCGGGCTGTTCACACAAAGCCGGCAACAGTGCGTCGCGACCTGATGTTGGCCGGAGCTACGGGTGATGTGAAACAAGGCTATGAGGTGAACTCGTTGATTGCCAGCATTAACCAAATTCTAGATGAAGCCGGTAAACCCAAAGTGTGTTTTGTGGGTGGTTTTTCACTCGAACATCTCGTTATCGAACAATTGGAAAGAAGTATGTCGGGACTGAGTGTGGTAGCTCATTTCTATTTTGACACTCCTACAGCGCAAAGTGTGACCATTCCCAGCTTCCCGCTAACCGAACTCCCGTCAAAAGTCAAACAACTGGGTATCAGCCTTTGTGTGCTGGCTGTTTCGCACGATTATGCCAATGATATTGCCCGAATTGTAGTGGAGTCCGGAATACGTGCCATTCTGAACTTCACCTCTGCACGACTTCAATTACCAAAGCATGTGGTTGTGGAGGATTATGATATGGCTTCGAGGCTTGAACTTTTGAGCTGGCAGGTATCCCAACAGGCTTTGTCGAATAATTCAACATAATTTCTTGAAATACTGTTGAATGAGCTTGTGAACTTGCTGTCTTTCAGTTATGAACAGAATTCATTTTTTTCCAAACGGTGAATTCGGTTCCTTGGCCATGTGGTTAAACACAAGACGATCTACCCAGGAAGGGAAAAATTTATTGAGCCCGATCGTAAGTTTTCCTTGAAGGGTAAGCACAAGCGAGCGTTTCCGTTTTTCGATGGCTTTCAGCAGATGCTCGGCTACTTCATCACTTCCCATCATCTTTTCTTCGTCTCGCGGTGACTCGCCCTGTTGGCTCCCATCGGCTGCAAGGGCAGTCGTGCGGATGTTTGACGCAGTGAAACCCGGGCAGGCAATCAACACATGCAAACCTTCGTGAAGATGCTCAATGCGAATGACTTCCAAAAAACCCTGCATAGCGAATTTTGAGGCCGAATAACCGGTTCGCGCCGGAAGGCCCTTGTTGCCTGCAATGGAAGAAATGCCTACTAAGCTGCCTTTGCTTTCGAGCAAATAGGGAAGCGCATATTTGGTGCAGTAAACTGTTCCCCAGAAGTTGGTGTCCATAAGCTTGTGAAGTACCGATAGATCAGTCTCCAAAAAAAGCGCACGCATCGAGATCCCTGCATTGTTAATCAACACATCAATACGTCCGAAATGATTGATCGCTTCCCGAATCAGGTTACGGCAGCTTTGTTCATTACTTACGTCCACTTCCACAGCAATAACCTCTGTATTTAACTGACGGCATTCATCGGCCACCACATTCAGCTTTTCAATGTTACGGGCGCCCAGAACCATTTTGGCGCCTCGCCGGGCTGCTGCCAATGCCGTTGAACGGCCAATGCCCGATGACGCTCCCGTGATGATGACGATTTTTCCCCGAAGAATGTTCATTCTTTACTATTTTATTAAGGTTCAATATTTTCCCATGAAACTAACCAATCAGTTTTCACTTATTAAAGATTGCATTTGGAAATTATTAGAAAACCAAATACACCTTGTTATCCACAGTGGAAATATTTTTCTACCAACTGCATGATTTTATCTTTGTCGTTTTGAATCTCCTCGCGAAGATGCTCATCGTTGTAGGCTCGGAGTTTGCGTGCTACACCATCCAAAACGCTTTGAGGAAAAACGTTGTATTTCAGGTAAATATCAGCCTGCTTTTCGATCATCTTTGCCGAATTCCAACAAGAAAACGGCAAGGTGTCTAAACTGTTGAGGCGTTCTTTATGTTGTTCATCAAAGATGTTCACATCCACATAAGTTTTTTCGGCTTTTTCAAGGGCATTTTCCATTTCGATCCCATGACAGGCAGCCACAGTGAGACCGGCCAACAAAAGATACACATCGGCAGAGCCGTCGGGGCAACGAAATTCCACGGTCTGAAGCTGAGAAAGGTCTTGTTTATCAGGTTTTTCCAAGGGGTTGGCATGATAAATCATGGAGTTGCCTCCACCTGTCCAGCCTAGAGGTACTCTGACCAAAACGCTTCGGTTGCGGTCGCCCCAACAAATATTGGTAGGCGCTTCCTGGTGTGGAACCAATCTGAAATACGAAGTTGGATTGGTGTTGCCAAAAGCCGTGAGCGATGGTGCAAGTTCAAGATAGCCTGCAATGGCTTTGCGAGCTGTATCGCTGAGCCTGCCATTTTCGACCATTGCATTTTTGCCGTCTTTCATCAGCTTGGTGTGAATATGCAATCCGCTGCCGGCCTTACCAACTGTAATTTTCGGTGCAAAAGTCACTGTTACGCCATGCCGATAGGCCAATGAGCGGAGTATCCATTTGGCAATCACGAGCTGATCGGCGGCATCTTCCAAAGTGGTAGGCATAAACTCAATTTCGTTCTGCTCGAAAAGTTTACCTTCCTGAGTGAAATTGCCCACTTCCGAATGGCCGTACTTGATCAGACAACCCGCTTTTGCCATCGCATTCATAGCCTCGGCACGAAGCAGCTCACCTTTGGCAAAGGGATACGACTCATGATAGCCTTTTTGATCGGTGGCCTTAAAAAGTGGTTGTTCATCGTAAATCACATAATACTCTAACTCGCCCATCACGTGAAACGAATAACCTGTTTTTTCTTTCAACGCCTGATGCGCCTTACGAAGAATATACTCGGGTGAGCTTTCGAGGGGTGTACCGTCTTTGGTGTAATAAGAGCATAATATGTCAATGGCCGGAACTTCAGAAAAAGGATTGACAAATGCCGTACGGTAACGCGGCACTACGTAAAGGTCGCTTGATCCGGCCTCAATAAAGGGAAAAAGGCTTGAGCCATCAATGCGCTCGCCTGTGGTGAGGATGGTGTTCAAATGGTCGCGCGAACTGATCACAAAATTGAGTGTCTTGAGCCGTCCGTCGCCGCCTGTATAACGAAAATTGATCATCTCAATGCGATGATCGGTGATGTATTTGATGATGTCGGCCTTGGTAAATTCAGAGGCAGTCTTGTTCAGGTATTTGACTAACGGATTGGGGTTTAGTTCGGTGAAAATTGACATATAGAAATATTATTTGATTGATATATAATTACTTACACTTCAGAAAAAGTATAAGGTTGATCCATCTTCTTTTTTGAAAAAACGTGCTAAATTAATACCTTTTTTCGCAGCCCGATATCTGCTTGATTTATAAAAAGAGAGTTAAATCTAAATTGCTATGAAACAACTTTTCAGTGCATGATTTATAGGTGAAAATTCAATTTCTACACAAGTTTAAAAGACAGTATAGATAGCCATAATTTCTTTCATGGCTTTTTTTGTATTAAATTTTAAATCAATCAATTGGCCTGTTCTCATATCAAATACCCAGCCGTGGATGGTAATTCGTTTTTCGAGCAGTGCTTTTTGCACATCACGGGTCTTGACCAAATTGATGCATTGTTCAATCACATTCAGTTCTACCAATCTGTCGTAACGAGCCTCGGTTTGCCCGATATTGTTGAGTTCAGCCATATGTAGTCTGTAAACATCGCGTATATTACGTAACCACGGGTTCAGCAAACCCTCGTCAGTGGAGCTCATAGCCGTTTTCACTCCGCCGCATCCATAATGGCCGCACACCACAATGCGTTTCACCCGAAGATGATTCACAGCATAATTGATGACAGAAAGGATATTCAGGTCGAAGCCTGAAATCACATTGGCAATATTGCGATGGGTGAAAACATCGCCCGGCTCAGAGGCCATAATGGCTTCAGTTGAGATACGGCTGTCGGAACATCCAAAGAATAGATATTTTGGCACCTGACGCTGCGATAACTTCTTGAAATAATCGGGATCGCTTTTCAGTCGTTCGGCTATCCATTCTTTGTTGTGTTCAAAAATCTGTCTTACAGTTTTATAGGCCATATTTCTTTAATTAAAAGTTACACTCTATTTGGGTAAAAGCTTTACCTATCTGCTCAATGAAAAAAATAAAAGGTTGTCTGGTCAGTCTTCATCCTTCTTCCGAATCAAAGATATGACCGGATTACGGATAAAACAAGTAGATTTTGGCCTCAGTTATATTAGTCTGATATTTACGACAAAAAAACTCTCGCAAAGGCGAACTAGCGGATGCTTTTTTATATCCCGCCAATCAGCTCAGACTTCGTCTGACTTTTTGCCGGGATATAAAAAAGAGGCTGACTTATCAGTCAGCCTCAATCTTGTTTGTTTGGCGGAGAGAGGGGGATTCGAACCCCCGGTTCCACGATAGTAGAACAACGGTTTTCGAGACCGCCGCATTCAACCACTCTGCCATCTCTCCGGGTTGAATTGTGTTTTTCATGAAAAGCTTAGGCTTTAATTCGATCGTGACGAACAAAAAAACCAAGCCTGCTGAACTTTTGAGGGTGCAAAAATAGTCTTTTTTTCAGTCGGAATCACACATACTGAAAAATAATACGATGAAATCGCCAGGGTAGCATCATTTGTAATATTTGACTGGAAAGCAGTTTAATTCTAAATCATATAAGCTGAGAACCACTATTTTAAATGGATAAACTTAGCGCTTCCAGATTTGACTTCTATCGGGCCCTGTGCTCACCAAACGAATGGGCACTCCGGTTTTTTTTTCGACAAAATGCACAAAAGCCTCAAATTCGGCAGGAAGTTTACCTTGTTGAGCTGCTTTACGGACATCAGTTTTCCAACCGGGCAAGGTTTCATATACCGGAATTAGTTCCTGAGCGTTGGGGTCAAATGGAATTTGTTGAATAATTTCCTGACCCGCCCGGTAAGCAGTGGCCACCTGAATCATGTCGAGCTCGTCTATCACATCGGCTTTCATCATCACTAATTCGGACACGCCATTGATCATAATGGAATAGTTGAGTGCAGGGATATCGAGCCAACCGCAACGACGTGGCCTTCCGGTGGTTGAACCAAATTCGTTTCCGTTTTTACGAAGCATTTCGCCGGTTTCATCGAAAAGCTCGGTGGCAAATGGTCCACTGCCCACACGCGTGCAATAAGCTTTGAAAATGCCAATTACCTTTCCGATTTGTCTTGGTGCAATGCCAAGCCCCGAACAAACGCCGGCAATGGTGGTATTTGAAGAGGTGACAAAAGGATAACTCCCAAAGTCAATGTCGAGCAAAGAACCCTGAGCACCTTCAGCCAAAATTCGTTTGCCCTGACGAATCAGATCGTTTATAAAATACTCGCTGTCAACAAGCTGCATGGTATTGAGCCATTCGGCTTTTTCGAGCCACTGGGTCTCATAAGCTTCAAACGACAAACCGTCAATGAGATGTCCGGAAGGATCGAACTGAAAAAGCTGAATCAGTTGCAGATGTCGGTTGCGAAGTTCACTATACCTTTTTTTGAAATTGGGCGCAGCAATGTCGCCAACTCTGAGTCCGTTGCGTCCGGTTTTATCGGTATAGGTCGGCCCGATTCCTTTGAGGGTTGAGCCAATCTTTGAAGCGCCTTTGGCATGTTCGCTGGCGGCATCGAGCAAGCGGTGAGTAGGCAGGATAAGGTGGGCTTTCCGGCTGATATAAAGGTTTTTGCCGCTTTGTGCACTGCCCTCTGACAAACGATGAAGCTCGCGATGAAGAATGACCGGATCAATAATCACACCGTTACCAATGATGTTGATTGTGTTGGGATTGAAAATTCCGGATGGAATGGTGTGTAAGACAAATTTTTTTCCGTCGAACTCAATGGTGTGCCCTGCATTGGGCCCCCCCTGAAAACGTGCGACAACATCGTAAGAAGGCGTTAACACATCCACAATTTTTCCCTTGCCCTCGTCGCCCCACTGGAGGCCCAATAAAACATCTACGCTCATGATATTTGAATTTTACCGTACAAGACATTATTGCACAAAACTCCCCATGCGGCGCTTTGGCAGGCAAAGTTAATTCAAACAAACGAATTCTCGCCAAAAGCAACGATAAATAGCCGAACAATCTCTGTGTGCCTTCTAATCAGTGTGATAGATTAACTCAATAAAAAAAGTGTAAATATTCGTAACGAAAAAGGAGAAATTCCAGGAATTTCCGCTTATTTCCAACAGTTATTGGCAGGATAACGATCAGGCGCTTTCCTGTTTTTTTACGCGCCCGTAAAAGATGAGGGAATGATGCGTAATCTCAACGCCAAGGATATCTTCAACGGCCTTTTGAATTTCCTGCACCCGTGGGTCGCAAAATTCAAGTACAGAGCCATCTTCAACACTGACAAAATGGTCGTGCTGCTTAAAACTGAGCGAGCGCTCAAATTGGGCGCAATTGTTGCCAAACTGGTGTTTGGTGACCAACGAACAGTCAAGAAGCAACTCAATGGTGTTGTATAAAGTGGCGCGGCTCACCCTGTATTTGTTGTTTTTCATCCGCAGGTAGAGCGTTTCGATGTCGAAATGGCCATCGGTGGCGTAAATTTCTTTCAGGATGGCATACCTTTCCGGGGTTTTGCGATGTCCTCTTTGTTCAAGATAATCGGTGAATATCGTTTTAACGGTTTCAAAAGTGTCCTTTTTTGCTTCACTCATACTGTTCCATTTTATTCCTTTACCGGACGAACCAAATTTTTCCACCCGGAGCCGGAATGACATTCTGCATCCTTTTCTCTAATTTTGCTGAAAACTTTGCTTCAGCATTTCAACGTGTAAAAGTAAGCAATTGTTTTTAATTAGAATCAATAAAAATAAAAAAATGGTTTTGCATTTAATCTGATTGGTTCTAAATACGTTATATTTTTTTTAACTGAAGTTCAAAGGATAACAATATGACTGAATTCGTTTTTACGGGTATCATTCAGGCTGTTTGCCGGCATTTTGGCATTGTTTGTGATCAGTTGGATCAGAAAACCAGTTTAGAACAAATTGGGCAGCACGACAGTAAACTTGTTTCTTTACTCGCGGCTTGTCAGCAAGCTCAAAGTACTGCCCGGTTTCTTTTGTCGGATTACGAATTACGCCACAAAATGCCGGATATCTGGCAGGCTCATTGCATACAATCGCAGGCAGATTCGGAGAGAGCTCAGGCTGATTTGGTGAATTATTGCCTCGAAAATGAAATTGCTGCGCAGGAAATTCTTCAGTTTGAGAAAGAGCACCATTCAACTTTGAGAAAACCTAATGAAATATAAATAGCTGTAAATTAATGATATAACGAATTTCATTATGATAGTCAGTCGTTATTGAAGTCAAAAGGCTTAACGAGATTCTCAAAAAACCGTAAGAGGCATTGTCAGTTCAAAAAAAAGTCGGAAATTTGCCGCTCATTTTAACCCTCTTATTAAAAAGTTTTAAAACTAAGTTATTATGCCAGTAAAAATGAGATTACAACGTCATGGTAAGAAGGGCAAACCTTTTTATCATATTGTAATTGCGGATGGTCGTGCACCACGTGACGGAAAATTTATTGAGAAGATTGGCACTTACAACCCAATTGCAAATCCTGCCGAGATTAATATTGATCAGGAGCGGGCGCTTACCTGGCTTCAGAACGGAGCCCAGCCAACTGACACAGTCAGGGCTATTCTTTCGTATAAAGGTGTTTTGTACAAACTTCACCTTTTAAAAGGTGTGGCTAAAAACGCTCTGACAGCCGAACAAGCTGAGGAAAAATTCCAGAAATGGATGACCGAAAAACTTGCCCGAATCGAAGCCAAACGGAGCGGCCTCAGGGATGCAGCCCGCACCGAAAAGAAAAAGGCTTTGGAAATTGAAATCAAAGCCAAAGAAGCGAAAGCTGCCGAAGTTGCCAAGAAGATGGCTGCTGCTCTCAAGGCAGAAAGCGAAGAAACTGCTGCTGAAGGAGAAAGCTCCGAAGCTTAGTTTAGCTCAACAACGCATTGAAGCCGGCCCCGATAAAGGCCGGCTTTCTTTTTAAGAAACCGAAAGACAGATCCTATTCACTTCATTGGACTAATTTTGCAAACCAAGCATCGAAGATCATGCAAAAAAAAGAAGATTGTTTTTATTTTGGGAAGGTGATCAAAACCCACGGTATCAAAGGCGAAATCAGCATACGCATTGATGCCGACAGTCCGCAGAACTACCGCCATCTTTCTCATTTTTTCCTTGAAATCCGCAACGGGCTGGTTCCGTTTTTCATTAGTAAAATGAGCATCCATACGGATAAAGCCTATGTGAAGCTTCAAGATATTGACACCGTTGAGGCTGCCGCCGGTTTGGCTGGTTTGGATATTTATCTCCCTTTAGAGCTTTTGCCCAAATTGACAGGCAACAAGTTCTACTTTCATGAGGTGGCCGGATTCAAAGTAGTTGACGCTGTTAACGGCGAGCTTGGTTCAATTGAAAAAGTGTTGGAATATCCCGGGCAGGCTCTTTTTCAGATCTTCAGCAATGGCCGTGAGGTACTGATTCCCATTCGCGATGAGCTGATTCAGAAAGTTGACCGTCGGTCGAAAACGATTTTCATCACTGCCCCCGAAGGTTTGATTGATCTTTACCTGAACAGTTAGGGACGGTGTTTATGGATAGCCGCCCTTTTCATTTTCGGCAATTTAGTATGTTGCATCAGGGTTCGACGATGAAGGTGGGCACTGATGCGGTTCTTCTGGGTGCCTGGACAAGGCTTCCCATGCAAGGTTTTGCACTCGATATTGGTACAGGTTCGGGCATACTGGCGCTCATGTTGGCGCAACGCTCCGCTTCACTTCAAATTCATGCCATTGATATTGACCGTGGTTCTGCCTTTCAGGCTGCTTTTAATTTTGGCAATTCGGCCTGGAGCAGCCGACTGATGGTATGGAACAGCAATGTTGCAGATTTTATTCCTTCCCCTCCAACCCTTCGTTATCAACTGATTATCAGCAATCCGCCTTTTTTTATTGACAGCTTTAAAGCGTCGTGCAAGCGTCGCAACTTAGCCCGGCATACCGACAGTCTGCCTCAAGAAAATCTGATTGAACACGCAGCCCGCCTGCTGGCGCCTGAAGGACGTTTTTCAGTAGTTATTCCTGCTGAGAATCAGGAAAATTTTATCCACAACTGTCTTTTCCATCAGCTTTGGCCAGCCCGTATCTGCAAGATTATTCCTGTTGAAGGTCGGGAGGCTAACAGGGTGATGATCGAAACTACTTTTCTAGCCATAAAGGAGCCGGAGTGCGAAAATCTTGTCCTGCGCGACAAAAACTTTGCCTTCACTCCGGCTTACAATACAATGATCAAAAATTTTTATCTTGGCATTGAATGAGCTGATTAGTTGATAATCATCTTGTTGCGATATGTTTTTTGACCATCGCTCACTTCTACAACGTATATTCCTTTACCCAGATTTGTTGCATCGAGCGATTGTGAATTGATGACATTTTCAAATGCAGCCACAATTTGTCCGCTGCTGTTGATCACTTTCACCTGCAAAGGCAATGAAGTGTTGGTGACAAGGAAGAAACGGCCTTTGTTTGGGTTGGGTGCGATGCTGGTTGCCATTGACCTGAATTTCTCCCCAAGGTCAATCACCGTTGTTGTTCCGGGGAAAGTTACTTTGTCAATCCAGGCACAGTCGCTGCCCTGGGCTACCATCACGTCTTTCTGATACGACCATTTGAGCACATGGCTGCCTTCGGTGATGGGATAGCTCATTTCTTCCCAGCCAATCTCGCCCGACCAGCTCCCCACTACATTATTGTCAATGGAGAATTTCAGAAAATCATAGTTAGCTTCCGACGAAACTTTTCGGGCAAACTTCACATTGTCGTTACCCATTACGATCAGGCTGATCCAGAGGTTCGACTGCTGGTTGTTGCCAATGGTGCCGGATTTTGCGCAAAAGTTGCCTTCGAAAGCGCCTCCCATGCTGATGGTCCAGTTGGCATTGCCACTGTGATTCCATTCATATTCGCCAAAGTTACCACTTTCAAAACCTTCGATACGTAATCCCACAGGCAGTATGTAGTCTTCAGAAACGCTGTAATCTCCGTCTAACACCTTGATCTGTAAGGGAATTACGGTTCCTGTCGGCGTTGTTGGGTTGACGGTCATCAGGAAACTGTGCTCTATCATTTCCCCTTGCGCGATAGAGTTTATCGTGGAAAGCGGGTTTTCAATATTCAGCCACGGGCTGTTGCTTTCCACCTTCAGGTCAAACGAACCCGTACAACTCCCAATATTGGAAACTCTTGCAATAAAACCAATGGTTTCGCCGGGATCCAACAAGCCATTGTTGTTTCCTGCGGCATCATTGATACTGAAATTGCCAATCAAAAATTGTGGGGCATTGACCGGGAAGCCAAAACTGCTTTGCCAGCTTGAATTTCCATCGCTGGCGTCAAGTTGAATCATCACCATTTCCTGGTTTGGGATACCATGGTTGATCTGGAGTGTCAGGGCATTTTCGAGGAAAACTGTTTCGCCGGCACCGATTGTACCGGTATTGAAAGAATTGATCACAAAGGTTATATAGGGGTTTGGGCTAATCGCAACAACGGAAACTGAGCTAACAGGTTCTAAACCAACATTTTTCAATTCAAGGTTTAACCGGATGGTTTCATCCACATCGGGAAAGCCGTTTCCGTTCCCTCCATTGGTGTCGTTGATCACGTAGCTGCTGTAAACGATGTAAGCTCCGGTGGCCGGGATGAAGGTGATGGGAAGCGCCTGAGTAAGGCAGTTATAGCCCGAAACAATGAGTTGTGCGCTCCCAATCTCAGTGATAGGCGAAGTGAACACAATTTCAGCCGTTCCACTATTATTGGTAATTCCTCTGCCTATGAGCTGTCCGTCCCGAAGAATACTGCAAACGGCGCCGGGCAAAGCAAAACCAGAAACTGTGACGTTGGCTGTGGTTGACGATGTGCCAATGACCAATTCAGGAGTGTAATTTACCTGAGTGGTGCGGGGTTCGGCCGACCAGACTGAAAGGGCGGGGTCGCCCAGAATGTTCAGGTCGTAGAAATTCCAGCGCAATGCTCCTTCTTCCCACTGGCCGGGGGCATTCACCCATGGCGCTGTCATGGTTTTGGATTCACTGAGGGCCAGCCCAAGCTTTGCAATCTTGTCATGGTAAATTGCATCGGTCATCTCGCGGTGCAAGTGAGCCGACGGGCCTTCGCTCTGCCCTTCGTTGAACCAGCCATAGCGCGAATTACCGATGACAGCTACTGCAAAATTCTCAATGTTCACCATTCGTTCCAAAATGCAATCGTTGTAGTCAAACGATCCGCAATCGCAGCCATGGGTATGAAAAATGGTATAGTTGTGAATAACGCCGTTGGTCTGTGCAAAATTGGCATTGGTAATGTCGGAATTGGTGAGTTTAGCTACATAGGTTTGGTTGGCATGGCCTACATGGTGCACATATTGTTTCCCCTGGTTGATGGCATTGATAAGGCTGCTTCCCGACCAATACTGGTTTTCGTCGTACATCTTCTGAATGTTATACGAAGGAGGGATTCCGTTGGTGGTGTAACCGTTATCGTTTCGAAGGCCAATGAGCAATTCGAGGTAATCGCTGCCAAGAGTTAAGGGGTTGTCGTAAAGGTCTTCGCCGGCCAACAATGGCTTTGTAAACTCCCCTAACACGGGTTGGGTCTGATATTTCAGGCTTTTGCTGATGAGGTTGTTTTGCTCGGTGGTGTTGCTGAAAGGTAACCGCCCGACGCCAATTTCAGGCAGAAGATCGTCCTCACCTACCTCGCCCCAGAGGTTATTTCCGTTGTTGTTCCAGTTTCCGTCGAGCGCTGCGTAGTAAAGATCGGCTGGAATACCGTTGTCTGAGTAGCCGCTACCTGATTGTGCATAGCAGTAAAATCCACGGTATGGAACCAATTCCACATCACCTCCAAGAATGACGGTTTCAATCTGGTTATCCTGGTATTTCTGAATAATCAGATTGCGGATTTTTTCTTGCAAATCTTGCCCCTGAACACTGCTGTTAATGGCTTCGGTGGTTACGATTTGCATGCGGTCGCCTTTGGCCAGATACATGGCTTTAAGTTGGTCAAACCCTGAAACATAAGCCTGTGGAGTGACCACAAGAATCTCAAAATCATCAGCGCCACGCTGTTTTGTGGGATAAGTTTTGATGATATCAGGATTTTGCGCAAGGCGTTCGACCTTCGCCATGATTTCGGACGAAGTTTTCAGCATTTTGTTTTGTGTGATTGCCCTGTCAGTAGGTTTAGTTTTTATGGTAACGGTAACTTTTTCGTAATAAAACAGTTGGCCTTCGGCAGGAATATATTCAACAGGGCTGAAAGATGCAAAAGCAAAACCAAACCCGTTCATGAAATGCGTGCTCAGATGTGGTTTTTCATCACCGGGATAAGGCTTTGCACTTTTATAGATGGTTTCATTTTTCTGAAAAACAGAAGCGTCTTTTGCCGACAGAGGTCGAGAGGGCTGGGTAGGAAACAGCTCGAAACGTCCGGGAATCGCAGTTTTTCCATCTTTCTCAATAGTGATGGAAATGGCTTCTTCGCCCTGTGGCAACAACAAGCTGATGGAGATGTAAGGGATCAAAGGCTCGCCACTTCTGCTGGTCAGCATGGCCTGATCGAAGTGTATCAGATCGTAACCTTGATGTTTAGAGAATGTTGGGGCTGCAAAATGGTAGGTATGAACCAATCCATCGGCCCATGTGCTTAGCCCGATCGAAAGAAGGGCAAAAGCCAAAAAGATTTTTTTCATAAATAAAGGAAATTGAACATTTTATTGAGAATCAAGTATATAAGTCGAAAGCAGGAGAAACGGCAGAAAAAGAGCTTCAAAATTACAGAATTTCATCAAAACGGTTTAACATTTTTTAGGAATAAGCCTTCACCGGCATTTCGTTTCTTGTCATCTCGGGCAAGGTAGCACTGAGGAGCCTTAGCCAAATTTCGGGTGTAAGTAATTCTTTTTCTGAGCGTTGCCATATTGGAGAATTTGACAAAAAAGGTACGAAATGAGCAAACCATTCAAAATTGGGGAATTGAGGAAGATTCCTCCAAGCAATTCCTATGCGGGATTGGAATACCGGAAAAAGATTCAAGCCGGCTTTTATGGACTGTTTGAATTGCAAGTACTGAAGTTGTGAACGTTGTGCCGGCGCTAATCGCCAGTTTGGATTTTCAAGGGTGTCAAGCTTTCCGGGAAGTTGTCGGAAAAGTTCTACAAACAATTTCCCAAAAGATTTGTCCTGCATCCTGATTTCCATTGCTGAATCCCAGAAATCGGGCTGATAAAATGGAGATGTTGTCCAGCAAAATGACCTGTTGCGATCTTCACCTTCGAACAGCCAATGGATAGCTCTTTCATGATACATAAACATTTCGTACTGGTTCTCAAGCTTTTTCGATTCATAAGGTTTCAGGCTTTCGCGCAACGAATCCTGAATGAAATTAACCTCCACATCTAAAATCTGAGCTACAGAAGCAATGGAGGGAGCCCGATGTTTCCACAAAAGCAGCGGTAAAAGCTGATTTTGATGTATGAGAGGCAACGGAGGCCGGAGACTTTCAAGGGTTTTGTCGCCTCCATCGCCGGTCATCATCTGCCATTGGTTTTGATGAAAGAGCTCTAAAAAAGGGATCAGAAAAGCCATGTCGGCACCATTCATCCCTTGCTTGAGTTGCAAAAGTCGGCTTACGTTTTCGGCTATTACAGGCGGAAGCTTGATTGTCTCAAATTGGCTATGATGAAGCTGTTTGGCAATTTTTCGTGCTGATATCCCATCTTTTTCTGCCGAGCCTTCGGCATCATGATAGGTCAGCCACTGAATATCAGTATTTTGCTTTTTAAGAATAGCCGCTATCAACCGGGAGTCAAGTCCGCCGCTTAGCGAAAGAGTCAAGTTGGGATTGGCTTCAAGACGATTGGTGATGGCTTGTCCAAGTGTTTGTAGCAGGCGTTTATTATTTTCATAATTGGCTTTTTGCCGACCTTCCCATTGCGGAAGGGTATGCCGGCTGGAAAACTTCCCTTCAGACAGGTCAAAAGCAATTTGTGTTGAGGGCGGGATACGTTTGACGCGCTTATCAAAGGTTTTGTTACCAAGTGGGTAACCAAACAAAAGGTTTTCGGCCATCGCCACTTTGTCGGCTTTGGGATGTTGTGTCAGTTGACGGACGAAACCAATTTCACGGGTGATACACCATTTTCCTTGTTCCTGAAGAAGATAAAGCGGAAGCCGGCCAAAACGGTCGTTGAAAATCAATCCTTTCTGTAAAATGCTGTTTATCAACACAACCACGAACTCACCATCCTGTTTTTCCACCCATTTCCCGATATGCCCAAGGCGAAACCCATCGTCTGTAAACCACGAAAAGCAATCTTCGCGCAAAGCATTTGGGTCGAAAGGATAGGTTTTTCCTTCGACAAATATGAGCCATTCGCCACGCTGCCAATGCAAAAAAGGATAGCCGGAATAAGTGAACGCTGCAACAAAAAGCCCTTGGCCGACGTTAAATTCTTGCCGTACAACCGGGTAATCAGTCCTCAGTGGTTGATGAAGCGCTGACTGAATCTCCAGTACAGAAAAATTGCAGCAGATGGCAAGACCTGGCATGGCAGTAAATTGATGTTGTATGAACAAAACATGCGGAAAAAAGCAGATATTTGCTGATTGGCCGCAGCAGACAATTTGTCCTTACAAAGGTAGCAAAAGCGCATGAAGCAAAAATTTGATTTACGAACGAGGACGGCAAAAGCGGAAACAAGTTTTCGTTTTGGAGTGCTGGCCAATAGTCTTTTTCTGGAATCATGGCAATATGAAACCATAAAGCTGCTGCTTGAAGAAGGCCATCGTCTGGAAATCTTCATTATAAAAAAGGAGTCCCATGAAAAGCCTTCCTTCATCTCCAAAATTCAAAATTATCCCTATAACCGCCTGATTTTCCGGTTATGGAACAGATTCATTTTCAGGCCATCCTCAAAAAAAACCAAAGACATCGCCGAGCTACTTTCCGGAGCCAAGCTGATGGATTGCAACCCTTTTGTGAAGGGGCATACCACCGAACTTCCAGAGGAAATGATTCGGAATTTAGAAAATGAGAACTTGGATTTTATTCTTCGTTTTGGTTTTAACATCCTCAGAGGCAAGGCTTTAAATATGGCAAGATTTGGCATTTGGTCATTTCATCACGATGATGAACAAGAGATAAGGGGCGGCCCGCCGGGTTTCTGGGAGTTTTACCATAAAGTGCCAAAAAACGGAGTTATTTTGCAAAAGCTGAGCGCCGGATTGGACAAAGGCTATCTCCTGAAGAAAAATTATTATCCCGTCATATATCATTCATATCAGGCACATCTCGACCAGATTTACACCGAAAGTGCGCTCATGCCGGCTCAGGTTTGTCGCAACCTTGATGTCGAACATTTTACTCCTCCCCTTTCCGAGACCCGGGCGCCCATCTTTAAACCACCCGGCAATTTTCAGATGATCTACTTTTTCTTCTTGTTGATTTACAGGAGAATAGAATTTCATTTTCGATTCCTTTTCCGGCACGAAGACTGGCATATTGCTCTAGTCGGTGGTTCCTGGGAAAGCGCAATGAAAAATCCTGACCTTTTTAACCGGATTGCCCGTCAGAGCAAAAACTCCTATCTGGCTGATCCATTTTTTCTTGAAACATCGGACGATAAGCATATTTTGGCCGAAGAGTTCAATTACTCCAAAGGCAAGGGGCGCATCGTTGCACTCAAGGCTTCGGAAAATTATCAGACACCAAGGGTAGTTCTGGAGGAAAACGAACATCTGAGTTTCCCATATGTTTTGGAGCATGAGGGCAATCACTATTTGATTCCTGAATGTTATCAAAGCCGTACAGTTAAACTGTATAGAATTGATACAAAGGAGGTTAAAGCCCATTTCGTAGGTGAGTTGCTGACTGGTTATGCTGCTGTTGATCCTGTTGTTTTTCGGCATGAGGGGCGATGGTGGTTGCTTTTTACGGAAAAATCGTTCCCAAGCGTTCATCTTTACGCTTTTTACTCCGATCATCTTCTGGGGCCTTATATCCCGCATCAAAACAATCCGGTGAAGACTGACATCGCCTCAGCGCGCAATGCCGGAATGCCTTTTCGTGAAGGCGGAAAGCTGATCAGACCGGTTCAGGACTGCTCACTACATTACGGGCGTGCCGTTAACCTTTGTGAGATCGTGTCGCTCAGCCCCAGCCATTTTGAAGAAAAAATTGTCGGAAGGCTCTCCCCTTCGCCCCTTTGGCCATACAAGCATGGGCTTCACACCTATAACAAGTGCTCCGACGGCATCCTGATTGACGGGAAACGTTTTGGTTTCACTGTATCCGGTTTTCTACATCAGGCGGAACTCAAATTCAGGAAAGGAAAATGATCCGGAAAATTGTTTCTACCTCTTTCACGCGTATTTTAAACGCCTTCTCGGGATTGGTCATCCTGTGGATTGCTACCAATTTCTTAGGCAGTCGTGAATGGGGGGTGGCCGGATTGGTGATGCTCGATGTTTCGCTCATTTTGTTGGTTGCCGATATGGCCGGCAATGCATTGGTCTTTTACAGTTCGCGGCGACAACTTAAAAAATTGATGACTTTGGCCATCGTTTGGCTTATCTTCATTGTTTCCATAACCGGCGTCGCCCTGCTCCTATTGAGATCTTGGCCTAAACTGTTACATATCCTTGTACCCGAAGGCTATGGACTCATTATTCTGATCTTGGTGATACTTAGTGGATTACATGGCATTAATCAAAATATTTTGCTTGGAAGAGAGCAAATAAAGAAATTCAACATTTTGTTTACCCTTCAGTTCTTGTTAGTGATTCCGCTCATGGCATTATTGATCTGGGGTGCTGGAGTACGCACCGCCTGGGCATTTGTGTGGTCACAAACA
Source organism: Bacteroidales bacterium (assembly GCA_019454985.1). Lineage (GTDB taxonomy): Bacteria > Bacteroidota > Bacteroidia > Bacteroidales > F082 > JALNZU01. Next base: position 73,940 of record JACFNF010000003.1, on the reverse strand, counting down.
ATCTCGTACGCCGTGAGTGTTTCATTTGGCTTTCTTTTTCTGATACAGCTTCCCAGGACAACGGAACTCAGAGCGCCAACCCTGCGCGAGATGTTGGATTTTGGTTTGATGACCCAGCTTTCGAGTATCACCCATTTATTGAACAAGCGATTAGGTTTTTATTTCATCCGATCGCTTTCAGGCCTGGCCAATCTTGGAGTTTATCATTCGGCCACTCAGCTTACCGAGGGATTGAGGCTGATTGGACAAAGCATCTCGTTGGTTCAGCTCTCAGCCATAAGCAACTCAAACAATGCGGATTATGCCAAAGAAATTACCATCAGATTGATGAAATTGGCAGTGATGATCACGCTTTTTGCGGTCATAGTACTTTGCCTAATTCCCTCTGCCTGGTTTAGTGCGATATTGGGAAAAGATTTTGGAGGTGTCAACACGGTGATTTTCGTGCTCAGTCCGGGCGTTGTGGCATTAGCGGCCAATGCCATTTTCAGCCATTTTTTCTCGGGTACAGGGCGTCCGAAACATAACCTTTATGCCTCAATTACCGGGTTTTGCGTTTCGCTTCCATCGGTTATCTTTTTGGTTAAACCATTTGGGATGTTGGGTGCTGCGGCCTCGGCCTCTATGGCTTATATGGCTGCTGTGGCCTACCAATGGATTGCCTTCAGGAAAATTACAGCCGCCCGAATCGGTGATTTTGTCCTTCGAAAAGATGATATTCGAATTGTAAAAGAACTGCTTCGAAAAACTGTTTCAAGAAAAACAGCAGAAAGATGATTTTTTGTTTCCACGAACATCTTTTTCAACGAATAGGTTCTTGAAGGCCATACTTTTGATAAACTGCTCATAACCTACGCGAACTTTGAAGAAGTTCAAGATCATTTTAGGAAATTCAAGCCGAGCTTTCATCAAAACAAAGAAATTTTAAACTTTTTTCTTGGAGATAAATTCAATTTCGCTCAAACAAATATTATTTTTACGCCTACAAATTAAGCCTTAGCAAAAATTGAAGCCAGAAATGGATCAATACTCCGGGTTTGATAAAATCATTTTTTATAAATACTCAATCTGTTAAATATATTATTCCAAGTTTACATTTAATTTCAACCTTCAAAACAATGAGAAAACTATGAAGAATTATTTACTCTTATGCACGGTTTCGCGCCGGCTTTGGATTCTTCTGTTCGTTCTGATGTTTGCCGCGCCGAGTCTGCTGCAAGCTCAAACAAGGAATGTCTCCGGCACTGTAACCGACAGTTCGACGGGTGAATCATTACCCGGTGCCACGGTGATGATCAAAGGAACGAACAAAGGCACTTCCACCGATTTAGATGGCAATTTTGCTTTGACGCTTTCCCCGGGCGAAAATACGGTTGTGGTGAGTTATGTTGGGTACGAGACGGCAGAAGTAATTGTTGGTCAATCACTTCACCTAAAAATCAGTCTTGCGACTGCCAAAGCCAGCCTTCAGGAAGTGGTAGTTGTGGGTTATGGTACTGTGAAGGTGAAAGACCTTACTTCGAGCATCACTACCATCAAATCGGATGAATTGGCTAAAACACCTTCATCGCAGCCCATGCAGGGACTTCAGGGCAAGGTTGCCGGTCTGCAAGTGGTGGGCGGCGGCGGCCCTGGCGACAGCCCAACGGTGCGGCTTCGCGGTATCGGGTCGTTTCCCGGCAGGGGGAGCGATGCTCCGCTTTATGTCGTTGACGGCATGTTTTACGACAATATTGACTTCCTTAATCCCGGCGATATAGAGTCGGTCTCGGTGTTGAAAGATGCCTCGGCAGCCGCCATCTATGGTGTAAGGGCAGCCAATGGGGTCATTCTCATCAGCACTAAATCGGGTAGTCACAACAAAAAAACCGAAGTCACCTATGATGGCTATTACGGGTTTCAGAATGCACAAAATATTGTGAAAATGGCCAATGCACAACAGTTTACCATGATGGCCATAGAGTCGGGTTCGCCTGCTGATCAGTCGTTTATCCTCAACGCTATGCAGCGTTATGGCCGTAGCCGAATCAACCCCAATGTACCGGATGTGAACACCGATTGGTATAAAGAGATCCTGCAAATAGCTCCACAAAGCAATCATAACCTTGATATCAGCGGTGGCACTGACAAAGCACGCTATTCATTGGGAGCAAATTATTTTTATCAGGACGGTATCCTGAAAATGAAAAACGAATATGAAAGGGTCAATCTCCGTTCCAAGATTGATGTCAAGGTGAATGACTGGCTTACGGTTGGAGGCAACATCATCTCGAGTAATGCCAACAAGTTCAACCCACAAAATTCGGCATGGAATCAAGCCTACTTTGCTGTACCTATCATGCCGGTTTACGACGAAAACCTTACCAATGCCCATCCGTTAAACTATGCCAATGCACAGGATTTGGGTTATCGCAGCGGACAGAACCCCTTCCCAACCTTAGACTTCAACATTGACCGGATGAAAATAAAAAAGATGACAACGGCCTTTTTTGCCGATTTTACGCTCCTGCCTAAAATGTTATCTTTCAAAAGCACCTATAATTATTATTATTCATCCGTTGACCAGCGCGTAGTCAATCTTCCGTGGTTTATCGGCAACAGTTTCCAGAATCCTGATGCCACCATTACCCGCACTCTCTCACTGTTCAACACGAGCATCTGGGATAATGTGTTAACCTTTAATAAAGACATTCAACGGCATCATTTTACTTTGATGGCCGGTTCGTCGTTCAAGGACGAAGATATGTTAGTGGTTTCGGCTCAAGGCAAAAATTTTCCGACCAATATGGAACAGGCTTGGTATCTCGACCAATCGCTCAACATTCCTGCTGAAGCCGTTTGGGATAATGGTCTGCGGCAATATGGCATGTCTTATTTTGGTCGTTTAGCCTACAATTTCAGCGATCGCTATTTGTTTTATGCCACTTTCCGTGCCGACGGCAGCAATAAATACCAACAAAAATGGGGTAAATTTCCTGCTTTTGGTTTGGGCTGGGTCATTTCGGAAGAGCCCTTCCTGAAGGGAAATCGCTATATCCAGTTTCTTAAACTTCGTGCCAGTTGGGGTCAACTTGGCAATGAGTCCGTTCCGGCTTCCGACGGCGCATACACCACACGTGTGGTTACTACTACCCTTGGCGGCATCGTCTATTCGGGCACCGTTGTCAGCAATTCATTCAGTTGGCTCAAATGGGAGCTTGTCGAAGAAACCAATATCGGTTTCACCTCGCGTTTGCTGAACGACCATCTGGCTCTTGACATAGATTATTACCGTCGTGATACTAAGAATGCTGCCATTCCGGTCATTAATCCAGGAGTAGGTAATAGCGTACTTAAACCTGTCGGTGTGATTCGCAACAGTGGTATTGAACTCGAAGCTACCTGGACTAACAACATCAGCAAAGATTTTAACTATTCAGTCAGCGCCAATTTCTCGACCCTTAAAAATCAGGCTGTTGACCTTTACGGACAAACCTATATTGACGGCGGTAGCGCCGAATTCCGTCAACGCACCTACCTCAACGAGCCGCTGATGGCCTTCTACGGGCGTAAGGTGGCCGGGGTTTATCAGAATCAGGCCGAAATTGATGCCGATCCCATTGCTGTGGCCAATGGTCTTGTTCCGGGCGATTTCAAGTATGTTGACCAAAACAAAGATGGCAAAATTGACGACGACGACCGTGTGATCTTAGGTTCGTATTTCCCCAACATCATGTATGGCGGCAACATCAACCTCAACTGGAAAAACCTCGATTTCACGCTCAGCTTTTACGGGCAAGCTGGCAATAAGGTGTTGAACCGCAAACGCGGCGAAATCATCTGGATACCCGATGGAAACCTCGATGCCGAACTTGCTGTGAACCGCTGGCATGGGGATGGTACCTCTAACAAATACCCAAGTTCGGCTGGACTACGCAAAGGATGGAATCAAAAAATGAGTGATTATTTTGTGGAGGATGGCTCGTTTTTCCGTTTCCAGAATATCCAGCTTGGCTATACAATCAATAACAAAACCTGGTTCAATGGATCTTTCCCGATAACACGTGTATTTTTCACCGCCGAACGCCCGCTCACGATGTTTAAATACAACGGTTTTACACCCGAAGTTGCCAACGGAATTGATACTCAGACCTATCCCGTTGCAGCAATTTATACCCTTGGCCTTAATGTGAAATTCTAATCCAAAACAGCTATTGACATGAAACGAAATATTTTTCTCCGTAAAACAGCCCTTTTCTTCGTTGGAGTGTTGGTTTTGAGCAGTTGCAGTAAATATCTCGACGAGCCGAAAGAAAACACTAATCCCACCGGGCAAACTGATTACACCGTCAGCAGCAATATGATTCTCCCGCTTGTCGGCACCTATCAGGAGTTTAACAGCATTGAATGGGAGTGTTTTCCGTTAATCTCCGTTCGAGGTGATGATGTGAACGCAGGCGGACTGGGTGATCAACAGGATTTTGCCGAAACCGATAAATTCCATTACAACAAAGACTATTGGATGTACAACTCGCTCTGGCAGAACTTCTATCAAAACATGCTCTCTGCCAATTCGGCAATGGAGCAGGTGGCGCTTTACCAAGAACATGGCGCTAACAAAGCTCTTGGCGACCAATATATTGCCGAAATTAAAGTACTCAAATCGTTCTGGCTCTTTCAGCTTAGTCGCGTTTGGGGCGCACTTCCGGTACCTCCCACCTCTTCGCCTTCCGATCTTTTTGCAGCGAAACTAAGCAGCAAAGACGAAGTAATGCAGATGATTTCGGACTGGATGGATGAAGCCATTCCACTTTTACCTGCTGTCAGACCCAACGAAAGGACCGATCTTCCAGGCGGTATCACCAAATTTACTGCATTGGCAATGAAGGCTTTGGCTAATCTTGAGCTAAAAAAATATACTGAAGTTGCCAATGCTACCGGCGAAATAATCAACTCCGGAAAATTTACCCTCGAGCCTGATTTCTATGAACTTTTCAAAATCAAAGGAAAGCTGAATAACGAGAACATTTGGGAACTCCAGTATTCTGATCTTGGGCAAGGTACAGGCGACAATTACGCTTATCTTTTTGCCTTTTTCGGCCCGCAAGGCTGGACACCCGCAGTTGCCGGTGCCGGCGATGGATGGGGATTTTTTGAGCCAAGCCTGAAATACATCAAATTCATGCTCGACCGTGGCGAAACGATCCGCCTCGAAACCACCGTGATCTTCACTGATCGTGGTATCAACGAGCTCAAAAGCGATCCCCATTATGCCGACCTTCCGGCGTGGATTTCCAACACCACACGTTCAGGCGACCGTTTCAACGACTATGCACGCGCAATGTTCGCCAGTGGCAAACATTACCTGCCTTCGAACCAGCTTACACCCGGGCGTACTGACTACGGAACAAACAAGAACTTCACTGTTATCCGTTATGCGGAGATCTTGTTGATGTATGCCGAAGCTGTCGTTCAGGGTGCACCCGAAACAGCCGGCTCTGCAAGCGCAGCCGTTAATTTAGTGAGAGAACGCGCCGGACTGAGCCCTCTTTCAAGCGTTAACCTGCAAAATGTGATGGACGAAAAATTTGCCGAACTAGCTACCGAATGGGGAAGCCGGTTCTACGATATGGTACGACTTGGAAAATCAAACGAGCTCAGCTATGACGGTCGTACCTATTCCGATGACAAAGCCTTCCTGCCCTATCCGCAAAATCAGGTTGACCTCTTGCCAATCCTCGGACATTAATGATTGAAACGCAAAATCACAACATCATGAAACGATTCAAAATATTCGCAGCTTTTGCCCTTTTGCTCTTTGTTGGCTATTCGTGTAACAAAGGCATTGATCCCATTACCGAGGTAAAACCAAAACCCGATGCGGCCGAACCCACTCTGGAAATTGTTTACCCGGTTGAAGGAAAAATCGTCCGTTCCGATCAGGAGGTTGCTACCATCGTCATCAAGTTGGTGGCCGAAGACGATGTTGAGCTCAAATCGGTAACCTTGCGACTTGATGGTGCCGAACTGATTACCTACACCCAATTCAAAGATTATCGCCGTGCGATGATTGAATACACCTACACCAACCTCACCGATGGCGAACATAGCCTGAATGTTTTGGTAACTGACCTTGTAAACAATACAGTTGAGAAAACGGTGAATTTCAAAAAGGTGACCATGCCCGTGTACAACCCGCTAGCTGGCGAAACGCTTTATCTGCCTTTCGAAGAAACACTGTTAGACGGTATCAGCGGCGAAAGCTTAGAGATGACAGGCCAGACAGGTTTTGCAGAAGGAAAAGTGGGAGCAGCTTATGCCGGCGCTGCCGATTCTTATATCAGCATGCCTTCATCGCGGATAGCTACACCAGAGTTTAGCGTTGCTTTCTGGTATAAACCCAACCCGGTCCCCGAACGCGGTGGTATGATTGCCATCAGTCCAACTGGCGACAACCGCAAAGTAGGCTTCCGGCTCTTCCGTGAGGGAAATGCAACCGAACAAAAAATCGGGCTTAACATCGGCATTGGAAGCGACGAAGTGTGGATCAATCCATTTGCAGTTTTTGCTCCCGAAGGACAATGGATCCATGTGGCCATCTCAATCTCCACTAGCTCGGTTACGGTGTTTGTCAACGGCGAAGTTGTAAAAGATGTCCCAGTTGCCAATCCGATTGACTGGACCGGCTGCCCGGGAATGACGATCGGTTCCGGCGCACCCAATTTCACCTATTGGGAACATTTTTCTGACCTGAGCCTCTACGACGAGATGCATTTCTTTAGCAGACCGATCACAGCTGCAGAGGTTCTCAGCCTGATGGGCACGAAATAGGCCATTTCAACGTTATCATAATAGAGGGAGGATAAACCCTCCCTCTTTTTTTTTCAAACTAAAAATAGCTGCCGGTAGCATCTTCTCTACGGCAAAACCTGTTTGAAAAACATGAAAGAATCAAAAGCATGAAAAAATCTATGGGAGCCATTCTAAATCTTCAAACAATCCATTTTATCCTCATTACCAGCCTATTGTCTGTTACAGGATGTAAGCCTGATGACCAACCCCAACCCGGGCAACTGACTGTTATGGAATGTAGTATCGGCGACATCCAATTGAATGTGGCTGCCCAGGTTCAGAATGTGTCACTCACCAAAGAGGTGAGAATCGTTTTTTCACATGCCATTGACAGCGTTTCGGCCAAACAGAATGTACTCTTGAAAAATAGCTCTGGGCAAGTGTTGAGTAGTCAGAGACTTTCTTTTGAAAACGATGGCAAGACGCTTTTACTTCGTCATGCACCTTTGGCAAAATTGCAAACCTATACCCTATCGCTCGAGGCCGATCTAAAAGGTCGTTCAGGCGAAACCTTCAGCGGTGCAGTCTATCGTTTTCAAACCGTTGACGGGAATTTCACGTTGCTTAGCGCTAAACTTGACGGCCGTAATTTTCTCCCATCTGAAAACTTCTACAACATCCGCAGAGATAGCCTTGAAATTGAGCTTACATTTTCGGATGACCTGGACACCAATGGAATACGTTCCAAATTCCTGTTAAATGGTCAGGCAGTTTTCAGTTTTACTTTTTTGGATGAATACAAAACAGTCGTGTTGCGACCGAAACAAACCCTTGCTGGTTACGAGCGTTATGTTTTTGTGGCTTCCTCATCATTGCGTTCCTTGTCCGGAGATAGTTTCGGTGGTTTCAGCAATTCGTTTATTACACGAGAAGACCCTAACCCAAAATTTCCATTGATCAGTGATGATGAGCTTCTTAGTCTGATACAACATCAAACTTTCCGCTATTTCTACGATTTTGCACATCCGGCAAGCGGCATGGCTCGCGAACGCAACAGCTCGGGCGATATTGTTACTTCAGGTGGCTCAGGATTTGGCCTCATGGCCTTGATCGTGGGAATAGAGAGAGGATTCATCACACGACAGGAAGGGCTTGCACGACTTGAGAAAATGATCCATTTCCTCGAAACCTGCGACCGTTTTCATGGCGCATGGCCGCACTGGCTCAACGGAAATACCGGGCGCACCGTGCCTTTCAGTCCGAAAGACGACGGAGGTGATTTAGTAGAGACTTCGTTCGTGGCCCAAGGTTTACTGACTGTGCGACAGTATCTGAACCCTACCGACACTCAGGAATTTGCCCTTATTGAACGTATCACCAACTTGTTCAATGAAATAGAATGGGACTGGTATCGTAAAAACAATGCCAACGTCTTATACTGGCATTGGTCGCCCAATTTCGGCTGGCAAATGAATCATCAAATAATCGGCTACAACGAAGCCCTGATCACTTATGTAATGGCCGCTTCTTCTCCAACACACAGTATCCCTCCCGAAGTGTATCATCAGGGTTTTGCCCAGAATGGCGGTATCCGCAATGGCAAAACCTTCTACGGCTACACCCTACCTTTGGGTTTCGACTATGGTGGTCCTTTATTTTTTGCCCATTACTCTTTTTTGGGTCTCGACCCACGCAATCTTTCCGATCAATATGCCAATTACTGGGAACAAAACACTTATCATGCCCTGATCAACTATTCGCATTGTGTGGCCAATCCACGTGCTTATCCTAACTACAGTACACACTGTTGGGGGCTCACTGCTTCCGACATTCCGGGCGGATATGGTGTGAGTGAGCCTCCCAACGATCGCGGTGTCATCACCCCAACGGCCGCCGTCGCTTCAATTCCATACACCCCGGAGCAGTCGTTTGAGGCCATCCGTTTCTTCTACTACACCCTCGGCGATCGGCTTTGGGGCCCTTATGGGTTTTATGATGCCTTCGATGTTCATAGCGCATGGTGGGCCGATTCATATCTGGCCATTGATCAGGGGCCAATCGTCATTATGATCGAAAACTACCGGACAGGTTTACTCTGGAATTTGTTTATGAGTGCCGGTGAAGTACAAACAGGCCTCCAGAAATTAGGCTTTAGCTTTTCAACCAAATAATCGTCAATATGTATAAAACCTTCTTTATATCAGCCATTTATATCCTGAGCCTTTGCAGTTTTTCAAGCTTTTTGGATGCACAACCTTTCACCTATTGCAACCCAGTCAATATTGATTATGGCTATACACCAATCCCAAATTTTGCCCAATGGGGCAAACATCGTGCAACTGCCGACCCTGTAATTGTCAATTACAAAGGGGAGTACTACCTGTTTTCGACCAATCAATGGGGTTATTGGTGGAGCAACGACCTGAGTAATTGGAATTTTATCAGCCGACGCTTCCTGAGGCCATGGAATGATAGCAACGATGAGCTTTGTGCACCCGGCGTTGGAATCATCGGCGATACCATGCTGGTGTTTGGATCCACTTATACAAGGCAATTTACCCTCTGGATGAGCACTAATCCAAAAGAAAATCAATGGCAACCTTTAGTTGACTCTTTGGAAATCGGCGGGTGGGATCCGGCCTTTTTTACCGATGATGATGGCCGCTTTTATATGTATAACGGAAGCAGCAACCGTTATCCCTTATATGGCATTGAGCTGAACCGGAAGACCATGCAACCCATTGGAACACGTAAAGAACTCTATTTGCTCGAACCTTATAAATATGGTTGGCAACGTTTTGGCGAACATTATGACGATACTTTTCTCGACCCATTCATCGAAGGCGCATGGATGACCAAACACAATGGTCGTTATTATCTTCAATATGGTGCGCCCGGCACCGAATTCAGCGGATATTCCGATGGTGTTGTAGTTGGCGACCATCCTCTGGGGCCATTCCAACCTCAGTCCATGCCATTCAGTTATAAACCGGGCGGTTTTTCCCGCGGAGCCGGACATGGCGCCACTTTTACCGACAATTTCGGTAACTATTGGCATACATCAACCATTGCCATTTCCGTAAAAAATAATTTTGAACGACGTATAGGCATCTGGCCGGCCGGTTTCGACGACGACGGCGTCATGTATTGCAATACTGCTTTTGGCGATTATCCACATTATTTACCAGCGGCAAATAAACAGGATTATTTCACCGGCTGGATGTTGCTCAATTACAACAAAGCTGTCGAAGTATCTTCTAGCCTTGGTGGCCATTCGGCCAACAATGCTGTGGACGAAAATATCCGTACTTATTGGTCGGCCAAAAGCGGTGACAAAGGCGAATGGATCATGACCGATTTGGGTGAAATATCCACAGTTCGGGCTATCCAGCTTAACTTTGCCGATCAGGATGCCGAATTTCTTGGCAAAACCATCGGAAAAGCACATCAGTACCAGATATTTGCTTCGAACGATAAAAAGTCCTGGCGATTGGTGGTGGATAAACGTCAAAACACCAAAGATGTGCCCCATGACTATATTGAGCTCAATAAGCCATTAGAAACAAGGTATTTGAAGGTAGTCAATCATCAAATGCCGACAGGAAAATTTGCCTTGAGCGGATTGCGTGTTTTTGGCAAAGGAAAAGGCTCAGTGCCGGAGCAAGTTGGCGAATTGATTGTTTTACGCACTGAAAAAGACAAACGCTCGGCCTGGGTTAAATGGAAACCTGTGGATGGGGCTTATGCCTATAACCTATACATGGGTCTTGCACCTGACAAACTTTATAATTGCGTGATGGTTTATGGCGCCAACGAATATTGGCTCAAAACACTCGACAAAGACGAAGCCTATTTTTTTACAATTGAAGCAATCAATGAAAATGGCGTTAGCCAGCGATTACCCATTCAAAAAGTAAACTGATGAAAGCAGTACACAAACATCTTTTGCTCAAATACTTACTATGTTTTGTATTGGGCATTTCCGGCCTGAATGTTCAGTCCCAGCGAATTTATGATAATGATATCCGCGCTTTTGTGGTTGCGGACAGTTTGCATCCGCCAGGTGCTGAAACTACCCTTTTCACCGGAAGCTCCTCAATCCGGATGTGGGACGGTATTGAAGATTACTTTCCTGGTCTGCCTCTTTCGCAGCGGGGCTTTGGAGGTTCAACCATTGACGATTTGGTGTATTATGCCCCACAGATCATCTTACCTTATACCTGGAAGCAAATCGTAATTTACTGTGGCGAAAACGACCTTGCCAACGACCCGACCCTCACGACTGATTCACTCTTCGCCAATTTTAAAACGCTTTTTCGGATCATTCGTTCGCACCAGGAAAATGTACCAATTCTGTTTATCTCACTTAAACCCAGTAACAATCGCCTGGTCCATCTTGCGCGATTCAAAGAAGCCAACGAAAAAATCCGGCAATTCCTAGAACAGCAACCAAACAGCCAGTTTGTAGATATCTGGCCATTGATGCTCAATGAAAAAGGCCTCCCCGATTCAAATTTATTCCTCGACGATGGGCTGCATATGAATGCAAAAGGCTACGTGCGTTGGACTCAAGAACTTAAAAAATATTTAATCCCATAAATCATATCATGAAAAAAACGATTTACTTCTTTATTCTTGCAACAATAGCATTGTTTGGGCTTTCGTTCAGTCCACAGAAATCAGGGGATTCTGACCAGAAGATGCATCGTTTCATTGATGACCTCATGAAAAAGATGACGCTCGAAGAAAAAATCGGACAGCTCAATCTCCCTGCTTTTGGCGATATCGTCACAGGCCAGGCCTCGAGCTCCAATGTAGGAACGAAAATTAAAAATGGCCAGGTCGGCGGTTTGTTTAATCTGAAATCGGTAAAGAAAATACGTGAAGTTCAGCGAATTGCTGTCGAAGAAAGCCGATTGAAAATCCCTTTGATTTTTGGTATGGACGTCATCCACGGCTACCAAACCACCTTCCCTATTCCTTTGGCCATGGCCGCGAGTTTCGATCCATCGTTGGTTGAAAGGATGGCCCGGGTTGCCGCAACAGAAGCCACTGCAGATGGCATCTGCTGGAATTTCTCACCAATGGTTGATATTTCGCGTGACCCCCGCTGGGGACGAATTGCCGAAAGCGCCGGCGAGGACCCGTACCTTGGCTCTAAATTGGCGGAAGCTTATGTCAAAGGCTATCAGGGCGAGCGGCTTTCTGACGAGAACACCATGATGGCATGTGTCAAACATTTTGCACTTTACGGAGCTTCGGAAGCCGGCCGCGACTATAACACGGTGGATATGAGCAAGGTACGTATGTACAATGAATATCTGCCTCCCTATAAAGCTGCGGTGGATGCCGGTGTGGGGAGCGTGATGACTTCTTTCAACGAGATTGACGGAATGCCTGCCACAGGCAACAAGTGGCTACTCACCAATCTGTTACGCGACCAATGGGGTTTCAATGGCTTCGTAGTAACCGACTATACTGCTATCAATGAAATGATAGATCATGGCATGGGCGATCTTCAGCAAGTTTCGGCTCTGGCCCTCAAAGCCGGTACCGATATGGATATGGTGGGCGAAGGCTTTTTAACCAGTCTTAAAAAATCGTTAGACGAAGGTAAAGTGAGCGAGAACGACATCAACCAGGCATGCCGACGCATCCTCGAAGCCAAATACAAATTGGGGCTATTTGACGATCCATATCGCTATTGCAATGAAGAGCGCGCAGAAAATGAGATATTTACTGTAGAAAACAATCGCATTGCCCGTGAAACAGCCACACAAACTTTTGTGTTGTTGAAAAACGATCAGGATCTGTTGCCTATCGAAGCAAAAGGTAAAATAGCGCTCATCGGGCCTTTAGCCGATAATATTCAGAATATGCCCGGCACCTGGAGCGTAGCAGCGGACTACACCCAGTCGGTTACTGTACTTCAAGGGTTTACCGAAGCTATGAAGGGCAAAGGGGAGCTGTTTTATGCCAAAGGATGCAATATTGTGGACGATGCGACAATGGATGCACGCGTTGCGCCATTTGGCCGGCCCTCGTTCGATCAGGGGAAACCATCGGAACAACTGCTCAATGAAGCCGTTGCCACAGCGAAAAAAGCCGATATCATAGTGGCCGTCATGGGCGAAGCTGCCGAAATGAGTGGCGAAAGTTCCAGCAGAACCGATATCGGACTGCCCGAAAACCAAAGAACTCTCCTTGCAGCATTACTCAAAACAGGTAAACCTGTTGTGATGGTGCTTTTTGCCGGACGCCCGATGACACTGAGTTGGGAAAACGACAACATTCCAGCTATCCTGAATGTTTGGTTTGCTGGAACACAGGCCGGTAATGCCATTGCCGATGTTGTTTTCGGGAAGACAAGCCCTTCCGGAAAACTTCCGGCTACATTCCCCGTCAATGTGGGTCAAATACCTATTTATTATAATCACAAAAACACCGGAAGACCTCTCCAGGGAGCATGGTTTCAGAAATTTCGCAGCAACTACTTAGATGTCCCGAATGAACCTCTCTTTCCCTTCGGTTTTGGCTTGAGCTACGGACGGTTTGAATACAGCGATTTTAACCTGAGCAAAACTCAACTCAAAGGGAATGATCAACTGATAGCCTCAGTCTCGTTGACCAACAATGGGAAACATGATGCTCAGGAAGTAGTACAGCTTTATATTCGCGATTGGGTTGGGAGTATCACCCGCCCTGTTGCCGAATTGAAGGGAATCCAGAAAGTATTGGTGAAATCCGGTGAAACAAAAAATATCCAATTCACCATTACCCCCGAAGACCTGAAGTTTTATAACGCCGAACTGAAATACGACTGGGAAGCCGGCGATTTCGATATCATGATCGGTGGAAACTCCCGCGATTTGCTCAAAAAAACGATCCATTGGGAAAAATAAGCGTTTCGGAATTTTTCCAAAAAAAAGCCCTGTAAACTTGAAGATTACAGGGCTTTTTTGGCATATTCAGTATTTTTAATTTGGCATCACTTCCAACAGTTCGATATCAAACACCAAAGTTGAAAATGCAGGCAGATCGGCCGACCGTGCGCTTTCGCCATAACCGAGCTTCGAAGGAATGATAAATCTGCCTTTGCCACCTTCTTTCATCAACAGAAGACCTTCCTCCCAACCCTGAATGACCTGACTTTGTCCGAGTACAAACGTAAAAGGCTGATCCATGTCGAAGCTGCTTTGTAGTTTTTCTCCCTTAAGATTGTAGAGGGTATAATTTACTTTGACTTTGTTGCCGGCAACAGGCGATTTACCGCTACCCTTCACCTTCTCAATATAATACAAACCAGATTCTGTTGGGTTGACAGTGATTTTCTCTTTCTTCAAATAACTTTGAAGATTTTGGTTTTCCAGCTCCATTGCCTGACGCAATGCTTCTTTTTCATTTTCTAAGTTTTGCTTTCTCTCTTTCTCATATTGAGCTTTCGAGACGATATCTACAAGCTTCACTTCATAAAGCAATGGCGTATATGGCGGAATGGCATCGCCGGCGCCAAGACTGTCGTAGGCCAGATGAGAGGGTACAATCAAAACAGCTTCTGTTCCTTTTGACAGATAGGCCAGTGCTTCCTCAAAACCTTTAGTGTCAATTTCCTTTCCGAATTCAATATCCAAAGGCGCTGCATCAAAATTGGAATACAAAGTACGTCCATCTATAAGCGACATCCTGATGAACATCTTCATCATTTCGCCGGGTTTGGCTTTCGAGCCCTTTCCTTTCACTTTTTCAATATAATAAAGTCCGCTAGTCAAGGGTTCTGTCTTGATCTTACTTTCGGCTAGGTATTGTGATATGAGCAGTGGTTCTTCTTCTTTGAATTTTTTGAACAACTCGTCTCTGACTAATTTTTGATCTTCAAATCGTTTCAGTTTGATGTCGAAATACATAGGTGTTCCAGCCTTCACAAAATCGGGCATTTCAGGCAGTTCGGCCATGACAAGGAAAAATGAATCGGCCGGAAACACAATCGTTACCGAGTCGCCGACATGAAGGATAGAAAGCGCCGAAAACAAATCTCCTTCAAAAATAGGTTTAGTCAGAGGGATGGTGAGCTCTTCGGGCTGTTTGTTGCTTTCAAAAAGGACCGTATCGGGAGTACGGTAGATGAGGTCAATGGTGACCAGATCATCAACTCCGGGCGATTCACTTCCTCCACCTTTGTGATGGTATTTGATGTAAACGCCATTTTCTGTTTTTTCGAAACCGGGATAGGGATTTTTGTTACAACCTGCAACCAGAATCAACAGGGATAAAACTATGGTGATGGTTCTCATCCGATATTTTGTTCTCATTAAAATGGAATGGTTATTTTACGATTTCAATAAACTCTACCTCGAACACCAAAGGGCTAAATGGTGGAATTTGTCCTGCAGCTCTTTCGCCATAGGCAAGTTCGTAAGGAAGGATAAGGGTTGCTTTGCCGCCTTCGCGCATCAGTGCAATACCTTCGTCCCAGCCTTTAATAACCTGCCCCATCCCCAACACAAACTCGAACGGCTGATTGCGGTTATATGAGGCGTCGAATTCAGTACCATTGAGCAAAGTGCCGCGGTAATGCACTTTCACTTTCTGACCTTCTTTGGGCTGTTTGCCGGTGCCTTTCACTGTTTCGATATAATAAAGTCCGCTTTCACGAGGAGCTTCGGTAATGCCTTTTTCTTTGACGTAATCCAAAATTGCCTGATGTGCAGCATCGGCTAAAGCTTTTGCCTCGGCAAGTTTTCTTTCATTGAAGGCTTCTTGGGTCATAAAACTGTCCAAGGAAATTTCGAAACGCATCACGGCATTGGGCTTCACAAATTCGGGCAAACGTTTCACCCTGAAAATACGGAGGAAGACTGAATCGGCCTGACAAAGAAAACTTGCCGAGTCGCCTTTACTCATCATCCCGATACCTTCGAAAAAATCGCCTTTAAATGCAGAAGGCATCAACCCAAATTCCATGGGTTTATCAAGATTTTGGCTGCTGAAAAGAAGCGAATCGTTAATATAATAATCCATTTTAACACTCACAATATCAGAGGTCTGGGGCTTTTCACCTTTTCCTTCGCCTTTGATAAAGCGGTATTTGAGTCCGCTTTCGGCGGTATTATAACTTTTTTGGCTGCAAGCTGGCAAACCAATTGCTGACAACAGGATCAGCAAAAAAAACATTCGTCCTGATTTCATCTTTGTTTCAATAAAATTAAATAAAAAACTATCTATTTTCTCTGAATATCAATCACTTCCACTTCGTAAACCAAGCTTGAACGACTGGGAATTTGATCACCATCGCCCAGTAAGCCAAAAGCAAGGTGCGAAGGTAATATAAATTTAGCTCTGCTACCTTTATTTAAAAGCAGAATTCCCTCTTCCAATCCGGCTTCAACACCTCCCTTTCCAACCGTAAACTCAAGATTTCCAGCCGACTTAGAGCTACGAATGATTTCTCCTGTCAATAATTTGAGTTCATAACTCAGCACAACTCGATCCCCGTATTTTGCCTTTGGTCCGCTTCCTTCTTTCTCAATCCAATACCGAAGCCCCGTTCCGCTTGTTTCGACCGGCCATTTGTAACGTGCAACAAAATCGGCTATATCTTCGGCTTCACTTCTGACAAGATACCGGTTCGATTTCACAAAAGCCTGATCTGAATTACCAAACTCAGTATCAATATGTTTTGTTTCGTGTTGTTGGCACGAAAGCATGAATATTGTTCCAATTATTGCAAATAAAAGCAGTTTATGATGGCTCATGAATAGGTGTAATTCAATTGATCAGCATATTGAGGGATAAGCTCAAGTACTTTTTTAACGGTTTCGTTCAGACTTAATTGTGCCGTCCCTCCCGCAGCATTATGATGTCCACCTCCGTCGAAATGAGCCCTGGCAAAATCGTTCACAGAAAAACTGCCTTTCGACCGAAATGAAAGTCTTATCTGATCTTTTCGTTCAGTAATCAGGATTGAAAAGTTAATCTTCTCCATCGAAAGCGGATAGTTTACAAGGCCTTCCGTATCGCCAATCTGATACTTGAATTGATTTAGATCTTTGAAACTCAACGATATGATAGCAGTACGATAGGCATCCATCACCATCATTTTATTGTTGATGGAATGGCCAAGCAGTCGAAGCCTGTTTTCTGTGAAAGTATCATAAACAAATCGGTGAATCCTTTCGGCATCAATCCCAATTCTCACCAGTTCGGCCACAATGGAAAAAGTTTCCGGGTTTTTCAAGGCATAGCTGAATGAGCCAGTATCGGTCATAATGCCTACGTAAAGGCATGATGCAACCTCTTTGTTGACGGTATCGTCGTAACCCAACTTGTGCAAGAGTTTAAAAATCAGTTCAGCAGTACTTGACACCTCAAGTTCAGATAATGCGAAATCGAATGAATCTAAATCGGGTTCGGTATGATGATCTATCAATGCAACGGGAACCTGAAGATTGCGAAGATCGTCAGCCATGACGCCGGCGCGTTTGAAATGGTTGAAATCGAGGCAAAATACCCATTCTGCTTCCTGCAGGGCCAGGCGGGCTGCCTGTGCATTTTGCTCGAATACAATTGCCTGATCGAGGCCAGGCATCCAGCTCAAAAATGATGGATACATATTAGGAATGAGCACCTTGCATTGATGTCCTTGTTGGCTTAGAGCAAGTGATAAGGCCAATGCGGAGCCAATGGCATCCCCATCGGGATTCACATGAACCACCATAGCCAACTTACGAACTGTGCTCAAAAATTGACCCAGGTCTGTCAAGGACAACTTTTTCTCCATTCAGGAAATTTTCCGCAAAAGTACATCATTCCAATGGAACGGTAGATAAAATGGTGAAAAAGGGGAAACGCACTTCTCTCGGTTTTTGTGGTGGCAAGCAAAAAAAAGCTACTTTTGCGGCCTCATAAATACAATCTCACCTCAAATGAACGGAAATATCACATTTACAATGATTAAGCCCGGCGCCGTAGCCAACGGGCATATCGGAGCTATTATGGCCAAAATTGCCGAAGGTGGCTTTAAATTCAAGGCAATCCGCATGTCCCGCCTAAGCAAAGAACAAGCTGAAGCATTTTATGCTGTGCATAAAGATAGACCATTTTTTGGCAGTTTAGTTGCCTCAATGAGTTCGGGACCTATTGTTGCTGCCGTATTGGAAAAAGAAAATGCCGTGATGGCTTACCGCGATTTTATAGGGGCAACAAACCCTGCCGATGCCCGCGAAGGTTCTATCCGAAAACTCTATGGAACCTCCATCGAAGCCAATGCTGTGCATGGCTCCGACAGTGACGAGAATGCCTTGATTGAGGCTTCTTTCTTCTTTAATACCATGGATCAGTTTTAAACCGAACGATCAAAAGCTTCAAAAGTGCCATCTTCATAAAGCATAATCACTTTTACGGCATTTTTGAATAAGGGAAAATGTCTTTCATCCTGTCCGAATCGGGCAGGATTTTCTTTTTTAACAGATTTGCCTCCGATTTCCCCATCGTTAGAAGAAGATACAGCAGCTCCAGATAAGCTCGAATCTTTGATTTCAGGCTTTTCGTTCATTTGTTTTACATCCATTTCTAGTTCGTTAGCGGTTACTTCAGTAACCTTTGAAAATTCATTCATTGAAAACAAATCGGGCTGGGCAGATTGAACCAAAACGCGTGAAGGCTTTTGATCACCGACCTGTGTCACCGGGCCTCGGCCATACAAAAGCCATTCGAGGTTAATTTCAGGAAAAGTATCTTTCAGTTTAATCACAAAATCAAGGCTCGGGTTGTTCCGTCCAGTAAGAATATGAGATAAACCCGGCCGCTTAATCTGCATCATGTCGGCAAACTCTGCTGCGTTTACCGATTTCATCTTCATAATTTGCTGTATTCGTTCTCTCATGGCCAAAAAACTTGAATTTTTTTCTGATACAAAAATATAACTAAAAGTTACATCTATATATCTACAAATGAATTTAACTAAACTTTTAAAAAGTTACGTTTGTATATTATTAAAGATTTTAAATTTAATTAAATGTATTATTTATATAAATTTCATTTTTACTTGATAATCAAGATATTTACTTAGTTATTTTAAAAACATAAAAAATGTCAGAAAATTCATTTATCATTAAATTAATGCTTCATTTAAACTATATAATTATCTGAATTTATGATATTTAACATGTATATTATTTAATTTTTATTACATATATTATTAGTAAACTTTTACTTTCTTATTATGTTTGCAACTTGAAAAAATTACATATGTTTATTCAGCTATATATCAATAAATTATATATTTCATTTAAAAAAGATATATTTATGTAAATTATGTAAATGTACATATGTTATCCGATTTAAAGCTTTCGGATTCGCATATTTTCGTTCCTACTGTTCATTACTCATAAATATATTCGTATTTTTGAGCTATGAAAAGTATGATGATGAAAACGTTGAGATACCTTTTGCTGGTCTCGGCCCTTTTCTTCGCTTTGAAGTCCCCTTGTCAGTTTCTTCCAGATAGCCTGATGGCATCCTATGAATCCCTCCCCGATTCTTCGAAGGTGAAGTATATCAATGACTTTGTTCATAAGAACTATCGTTCTCAACCCATTCTTTGTCAATCTGCAATTGATCAGGCGATTGACATTGCAAGCCGGATCCAAGACAAAGGCCTTAAATCACAATCCTACAGTTTGGCAGGTGTATTGGCAAAAAACTCTGGTGATTTTGCCACTGCACTCGAACTTCACCTTAAGTCGTTGTATATCAATAAACAAATTAACGATAAAAGGGCGCAAGCATCCAACTATAATGATATTGGTATAGTTTACAAGAACTTAAAAGAATATGATAAGGCATTGGAATCATACAGGATGGCTAATTCATTGTCAGTAGAACTTGAACTGAAGCGTGGTATTATTATGACATTAAACAATATAGGTACAATATACGAAGCTAAACACGATTATAATGCCGCTATTGACTATTATAATCGTGCTTACAAGGAGGCTGTTCGTTTTCAAATGGATGATGCCCAGGCGGTGGTTCTGAACAATCTTGGCGACATCTATGCCACCAAAGGCGATCCCATCATGGCTCGTGACTATTTCAGACAAACACTGGCTATTGATGAACGATCGGGTGATCATTTTGGAAAAGTTTACTCACTCGTGAACATTGCCGGAACAATGGTTGGTACTTCCGAGTTTGATAGCGCTTTAGTTTATTATGATCGGGCACTTTCGTTGGCGAAAGACTTATATGCCAACCAGCAACTTTTCGAGATCTATAACAGTCTTTCACAGCTATATGAAGCCAAACATGATTACAAACAGGCATTGAAAAACTTCCGTACAGCCATTGTTTATCGGGACTCATTGTCGAATGAGAACAAACAACGCCAGATGGCCGAGGCAGAAGCACGCTTTGAGGCAAAACAAAAAGACAATGAGATACAGCTACTAAAACAAGAAAAGCTGATCAAAGAATTTGAAATTCAGCAGCATAAGTCGGAAATAATGGCTTTAATCAGCACGATTGTCATTGGTTCATTGGTGATTATTTTTCTTTACAAACGGCATCAGGCCAAACAGCAGCAAAAATTCAATTCCAATATGCTTGCTCAAAAGGAAGTTTATCTCAAAGCTGTGGTAGAAGCTCAGGAAGATGAGCGAAAACGCATAGCTTCAGACCTTCATGACAGTGTTGGGCAAAATTTAACTGCGGTTAAGTTAGGCCTTTCGTCAATAATGGTTACATGCAGCAATCAGCCCTCCCTCAGCACCAAGTTAGAAGATCTTGCTCAAACTCTAAATTCAACGATTCAGGAAGTACGCAATATTTCACATCAGATGATGCCACGAATGCTACAGGAAGATGGTCTTGTGCCTGCAATTGCCGACATGTTGGAAAAGACATTTCGGCATACTCAATTTTCTTACAATTTTGAGCATTTTGGACTTGAAAGCCGCTTAGACGAGAAAATCGAAATCGGGCTCTTCCGCATCGTACAAGAACTCATCAATAACATTATCAAACATAGTGAAGCTACTCAGGTGAGTGTTCAGCTCTTGCGTAATGCTCAAATGCTTATTCTTTTAGTCGAGGACAACGGTAAAGGTTTTGCATTATCGTCCGATAAAAAAGCAGGAATCGGGCTGCTCAACATCTCGAGCCGGGTCGAAACCATTCATGGTGAGTTTAACCTTGAACCCAGTCCAAATAGCGGCACCCTTGCTACCATTCGTATCCCCATTAATCAATCCGTGCCATGATTAAAATCATCATTGCCGATGACCACAAGATGGTTGTGGATGGGCTAAAATCCATCTTAGAAACTGATCATTTCAGCCAGATTATTTCTACTGCAGCCAACGGCCAGGAATTGCTTCACCTTCTTTCGTTAGTTGAACCCGACCTTGTGTTGATGGATATTGATATGCCGGTGATGAATGGCTTGGTGGCTATGCAGGAAATCAAAAGACTCTATCCCAATGTGAAAGTGATTGTATTGACTATGCACGAGGAAGGTGCCTTGGTAAAAAAAATGATAGATATGGGGGCGAAAGGTTTTCTTTTTAAAAACTCCGATAAAGGCGAGCTTTTCACGGCCGTTGAAACCGTGGTAAATGGTGGGAGTTATATCAGCAGTGACCTGATTTATCATCCGGCGAAAGATCAAAAACTCAATCATGAGGAGGGCAATAGTCCATTTTTAGGCACAATCTTAACAGACAGGGAAGTGGAAATATTACGGCTGATTGCTTCGGGGCTTTCAAACAAAGAAATCGGCGACAAACTTTTCATTAGTCACCGCACCGTTGATACTCACCGCACCAATATTATGAAAAAATTGGAAGTAAACAACATAGCTGGGCTCATCCGTTATGCCATCCGGAATGGTTTTATGAGCTAACGCTACGGATTATTGCAACGTTTTAACGATTTTAAGGACTTGTTTTGCGCTTTCTGTGCGCAATTCAAGCACATAAAAGCCAGCTTTCAGGTTGTTCAATGTTTGCCTCAGAAGGTCAGGATGGCTTGGCAAAAGTCCTGAAAGGCTTCGTACTTTGCTTCCTTTTACATCGAGGATGCTCACATTTATCTTTTCGAAGGTAAGCAGTTCAACCTTATCAACCTGAACAAACGGGTTTGGTGTGATTCTCACTAAAAGTTTCTCCTGCTGCTGCCCGATATCAATCGAAGCGAGAAGTGAGCCAGCAAAAGTATAGTCGGGAATACCGTAACCATAAAAATTGTCAGGATTAGCTGCTTTGTCGGCACTCATCCTGATGGCCTCCCGAATCTCAAAACTGGTAAAAGTTGGCCTTGATTGCCAAAGGCAGGCCGACATTCCTGCTATGACAGGGGAGGAAAATGAGGTTCCACTGCCATAGGTAAAATTATTGTTTCCGTTGGCCAGCGCTGTTTGCTGCCCCATGGCCATCACATCAGGTTTAATTCGTCCATCCGAAGTTGGCCCGATAGAGCTGAATGAGGCTCTTGTGCCACTTGAGGTCACTGCCCCAATTGAAAAGACGCCCTCGCCATCGGCCGGAGCACCCATATAGGGAAAGGTGTTGCTCGAGCCCGAATTGCCGGCACTGTTCACCACTAATATCCCCTTCGATGCAGCAACATTGGCTGCTTTGGTTGCCGGGCAAGTTTGTCCGTCCATATCTTCATAAGAATGAGTCCATTGCGGGTAATCGAAGTCAATATACCCCAATGAAGAATTGATCACATCAACGCCCAAACTATCAGCATACTCCGCAGCCGAAGCCCAGTTAAACTCTTCAACAAGCTGCTCATAATACACATATTCAGAGCGCAAAAGGTAATAGGAAGCTTTGGGAGCCGTTCCGATGAGTTGTCCGGACACATTGGCTGCCATTGTACTCAGCACACTGGTTCCGTGCGAGCTTTCGGTGTAAACATTTCCGCCTGGATGCACAAAATCTTTTACGCCAAGCAATCTGCCTTCATTTCTCAGGCTGTCGAAAGCAATATGGGTATCGGCATCCACAAAACCGGCATCAATGACAGCGATGACCATACCTTGACCGCGAAATCCGGCCTCGTGCAACGGAATTCCGTTAATTTGGTTAATTTGGATATATCCGTTACCATAGTCATAACTTCCGCTTCTGGGGTTGAGCTTTAACTGTGGAAGTTCGCGTTGGATATATTCGTTGGCAAAATAATCTTTTACCTTATAAATTTTCCCTTGGGAATGATTGCTTAATTGCCTGACTGATACTACATAAGGCAGTGAATTAATTTGATTCAATATGGATGGGTCAGTTAGGTTCACCGTCACCCCATTGAGCCATTTGGTTGGAAAAAGCAGTGTAGCCCCGGTTTGTGCCACGCCTTGCAAATAGGCCGGATTCACCGGAAGGTCGTTCTCTTCATACTGAATCTGTTGCTTTTGTCGCCTCTCAATAGCTCTTTGACTGAGAAATGCCTCCGGATTGTTCAAACTATATGGTGAATTGGCTTTATCAGTAAACTGCACATAGAAAATATCAGGAGCAATCTGAGCCGAGAGCTGGATTGTTATAAAACAGACTATTAGGATATTAAAGATTTTCATAAGATGAGATTAGTCTATGATCAATAATTCATTGTCTTTATGATTCGTATCCGGTATCAGGTCGTTTCCAAGGCGAAGTCCTGCAATTTTTTTATCTTTTGCCAGCTCTATCACCACCGCAGCCTGCCTCTCACTCCAGATGTCAGGTGCAAAACGCAGGGTTTCGGTTGAACGATCTGAATAAGTGACTTCAAGATACACCGGCAAAGGTAAGCCTCCCCTATTTTCGATCACTACTTCTCCGCTTTGGGTGATTTTTTTCAGCGCCAGATCAGGATAAGCATTCTCAAAGAACCAGGGTTGAAAAAACCAGTCAAGGCTTCGATCGCAAACGGTTTCAAAAGTACGAATAAAATCCAAAGGCAAAGGATGTTTGCCATTCCATGTCTGCATATAGCGGTGTAATGCTTTTAAAAACACCTCATTACCAAGTGTTTCTTCCAAAAAATAGTAGGCCATGGCAGGCCTCAGGTAACTTGCTAAGCGTAAGCTGGGATAATTGGCAGCCAGAAACTGGCTCGGAATCATCGGTGGGATGTCAACCTCTTTCCCCGCAGCATTTTCGAAATTTTTTATGGTATTTTTAAGGTAATAGTGATCCGGGTAAAGGCTGTCGGTCATCTTCCAAGGCCACAAAGCAGCCCATCCTTCGTCCATCCAGGCGTATTTCTTTTCGTTTGTACCCATGAAAAACGGCATATAGGAGTGTGAGATTTCATGGAAAGTAACTCCAAAAAGTGCGGCATCGCCTTTCAAATTGCCGTTATTGGCCATCATTGGAGTTTCCATTCCCCCGTTGGGTCGTCCGTTGCAAAAGGTGGTCATCGAAGGATAAGGAAATTTATATTTTGGCATTACAAACGACTGGTAATAAATAGATTGTCGACTGAAAGTTGCAACTTTTTCAAAACCCTTAGCTGTGTATGGATAAACTGAATTTATGATTGTACGAGCGTTTTGTGTGGAGTCTATCAACATAGAAGTGGCATCCCAGCAAAAACCTTTCCCAAGGGCAAAGCTGAAATCAGGAACATTCGTTGCCATGAAATGCCATTGCCCTCTTCCCTTTTTTGCAAAAACCATCCCGTTACGCAGTAAGTTTTCATCCACGACATGAACAATTTCGTCCGATTGTCGGGCTTTTTCAATCCGCTGATTAACCATAGGATGAAATAGCTCAGTTGCATTTTGCAACAAGCCAGTGGCCCAAACAACAAATTTTTCAGGGGCTTGAATCGTCACATCGTAATTGCCAAATTCATTATAAAACTCAACACTCCCTCCATAAGAAATCATGTCCCATCCATCAATATCGTCATACACTGCGATTTGTGGATACCAATATGCCACAAAAGCTGTCGAATCGCCATACACTCCCATTCGAACGGTTCGTTCGGTAGGCAATGCCACACTCCATTGAATAGAAATTTTCGTCTGCGAACCTGGAAGAAGCGCATTTTCAGGTTTGACACTGAGCTTTGTCCCTTGTCGCCAGAGCTTTTTCTTGTCATTCACATTAATCTTGTTCCCATCAATAATCAAGCTGTTGATTTGTGTTCCATCGTGAAGATCAGCAGTTCCAATATCCCAATCGCGACTGTTCCCTTTGCGATAAATATCCTGGTAAATATTGAATACCAAAAGGTGAAGCGTGTCGGGGCTATTGTTGAAATACAAAATTGTGGCTTCTCCATTGAGCGAACGAAGGTTATCCGCCACTTTGACGTTCATGGTGTAATCGGCTCGGTTTTGCCAGTAAGCTGTACCCGGCTGACCGCTGGTAGTCCGGGTTTGATGGGCAATAGCCTTTTTCAGTTCTTTTGACAAAAAGTATGGCTGTTGGCCTAAAGCAGTAAACAGTAGGAAAACAAATACAATGGAGACTAAACCTGATCGAACGACTTTCATGATTGCCTGTTGAAGGATAAAACTTATTTTTGGCGATAAAAATACAGATTATCTGAAATAGTATCTTTTTTCATGGAAGATCATCTTCAACTTGAGCCATTACAGAGTGTTAACCCATACACGATGCAACTTCTCGCCACCTATCCTCAGCATGGCAGCGATGAGGTTGCACAGATACTTGCCAAAAGCAACGAGCGATTTACCCTTTGGTCAGCTTTGCCAATGGCAAACCGAAGGGAACTTTCAATGAATCTTGCCAAACAACTTGAGAACCAAAAACAGCAACTTGCAACCCTGATCACATCCGAAATGGGGAAGCCCATCAGCGAATCATTAGCCGAGATAGAGAAATGTGCCTGGCTTTGTCGTCATTACAGTTTGCCGGATTCTGCTTTGCTCCCAACGGAACAGATTGATACAGAAGCTAAATCGGTGGAGCTGATCTATGAGCCTTTGGGGGTTTTATTTGCCATTATGCCATGGAATTTTCCATTCTGGCAAGTGTTACGTTTTTCAATACCTACCCTTGTTGCAGGGAACACGGTGGTTTTGAAACATGCTCCCAACGTAAACGGATGTGCAAAAGCTATTGAAGATTTGTTTTTAAATGCAGGGTTTCCTCAAAATGTTTTCAGCGTTTTACGCATCAGCGCCAAACGTTCGGAAGAGGTAATCAGAAATCCAATTATAAAAGGTGTAACCCTTACGGGCAGTGAAAATGCCGGGCGAGCTGTAGCTGCCATGTCCGGAAAATATCTGAAAAAGGTTGTACTCGAGTTGGGTGGTTCGGATGCTTTCATTCTTTTTGAAGATGCCGATTTCATGAATTCATGTACTACCGGGCTGAACAGCAGGATGTTAAATTCTGGCCAGGTATGTATCGCAGCAAAGCGGTTTATTGTTCATGAAAGTCTTTACGAACAATTCATCGAATTTCAGATTCAGGCTTTGCAGCAACTTCATGCCGGTGATCCGATGAACCCTGAAACCAAACTCGGTCCATTGGCCCGTCCTGATCTTGTAGATAATCTTGAAAATCAAGTTTCTAAATCGGTTGAAATGGGCGCAAAAATCAAGTGTGGCGGGGGGCGGCACCCAGAACAACCCAATATTTTCCTACCAACACTACTCACCAATGTTGGCAAAGGCATGCCCGTTTATGACGACGAGACTTTTGGTCCGGTGATGGTTGTCATTCCCTTTTCAAACGAAGAACAGGCGATTGCCATGGCCAATGATAGTCGCTTTGGGTTGGGTTGCAGCATTTGGACAGCCGACATCCAGCGGGCAAAACGGCTGGCTCCACTCATCGAAACCGGTGCTGTATTTGTTAACAGTCTTGTAAAGAGCGACCCGCGTATCCCTTTCGGAGGCATTAAAAATTCGGGTTTTGGCAAAGAGCTTGCCCATGCCGGCATCAAAGAATTTATGAATCTTAAAACCATGTGGATAAACGAATGATGCGGATTGATATCATCACGCTTTTCCCCGAAATGTTTCAGGGACCCTTTTCGGAGTCAATCATCAAAAGGGCTGTCAATAAAAATCTTGCCGAGATTCATCTGCACCAGTTGCGCGACTATGCTACCGATAAACATCAGCGGGTTGATGATTACGCTTTTTCGGGTGGCGCCGGCATGGTGATGATGATCGAGCCGGTAGATCGTTGCATCAGCGCCCTGAAAGAAAAACGCACTTACGACCAGGTGATCTATCTCTCGCCCGATGGTATTTTGCTGAATCAATCTGTTAGTAATCGTCTCTCACTCAGCCAAAACCTGATTTTGTTGTGCGGTCACTACAAGGGCATTGACGAACGCATCCGACAACATCTGGTGACAATGGAAATTTCCATTGGTGATTATGTTCTCTCTGGTGGTGAATTGGCTGCGGCCGTACTCACCGACAGTATTATCCGATTGATTCCAGGTGTGTTAAGCGATGAAACTTCTGCACTTTCTGATTCATTTCAGGACGGCCTTGTTTCGCCTCCTGTTTATACCCGCCCCAGAGTCTATAAAGGCTGGGAAGTGCCTGAAATTCTTCTGTGCGGAGATGATAAGAAGATTGAAGAATGGAAACTTCATCAGGCTATTGAGCGCACAGCTGCCCGCCGCCCTGAGCTTCTTAAAGACGATAAATAGCTGAATCAGAGTTCGGTAAAACGATCGGTTTCGATTGTGAAAACCCGCTTCTCATAAGGATCGTAGCGGTAATAATGAATTCCACGTTCCTCCTCGGGAAGTTGCTGGTTTATCCGTGCATTCATCAGATAATCGAAAGTATATGCTGCATAAAGTCGCCCAAGATAAGCCACAAATTGTTGAACATCAGCAACCTTCAACGAATCTATGATGAGTTTATATTGAATCTCACCCGTTAAAAAACGTTGGGTGAAATAGCCGTTCCAGCGATCAGTGATATCGTTGGTGGCAAACAAAACCGGAAAATGCTGTGCATTGGTCTGATTGATGGGGCTCAACTCAAACCAGGCGCCCAAATTGAATCCTGTAAGATATATCTGCTTTGTGTAAACATCGCTGCCAACCGAAATAGCATCTTCGTATTCTGTTTCGTATTCCTGTACCTCTATCTGCGCTACATTGACCTGTAAGGACGGAGAAGTCAATGACGAAAACATCTCCATTTTATCAGCATCGTAAACCCTAAAACCATAATTGCTGAGCTCAGTCAGGTAGGCTGTCCGGAATGGTGCTATTAATTGCTCATCGCTGAGCAGCGGCAGTAGAACTGAATTGTGAAATAACGAGGTATCGTTCATGGCCTCGGCAAAATAGAAACTTTCCTGAGTAAAATCCTGCTTTTTGTTGACCACGAAAACATTTGGCGGAAAAAGCACCATCACCGAAAGGCTGTCGGCGCTTGCAGCGTATTGACGTGCGAATTTTCTTCCTGCACTGCATGAAAATACAAGGCTTGCAGTCAAACAAACGAGGCAAAGACGGAAGAAAAGGTTAGCAATGGTTTTCATTGGCTTTTAATTCTCAGCTGCTTTACGTATAAGCTCCTCGGCAAAACGTTCACCATAAGCAAATGCTTTTTCAAGGTCAATGTCGTGAGGGGCAAACTTCACAAAGACATCATCAGTATAATGCAGTTTCAGGTTTTCGAGGTTTGTTCTAATCATTTTCATCCCTTCGCCGCTCCAGCCATAGGAACCAAAACCTCCGGCCAGCTTCCCGCGATCACGTAAGGGGTTGATGACGGCAAAAAGTCTGTAAACCGGTAAAAGAATATTTTGATTAATCGTTGGGCAACCGACAATAATACCCGAAGCCATAGCCAGTTGCATATCAATTTCGCCCAGGTTTGAATGTTCGATATCTTCAAGAACAACTTCGATGCCAGGTTTGGATTTCAGACCCCGGGCAATAGCTTCGGCCAAAACGCCAGTATTGTGATAGGCCGAAACATAAGGCATATAAACACGGAGCTTCTGAGGGAGTTCAATTGCTTCAAGAGAATATTTTTCCGAAAGCTCAACATATTTTTTCCACGACGATCGTAAAATAGGGCCATGGCCGGGAGCAATTACGCGTATATCAAGCGGCCGGATACGCTCAATTGCACGAAGCATAAATTTGCTGAAAGGTTTCAGAATGACATCGAAATAGTATTTGAAGGAATCATCCCAATGATCAACCAAATCATCGAACATCCGCTCATCGGCATAATGTGCGCCAAACGAATCGCAGGTGAAAAGAACCCGTTCCTCAACTAGATAAGTGTACATAGTATCGGGCCAGTGCAGATTAGGAGCGCTGATGAAACGAAGGGTTGTATTGCCCAAACTGATTTCATCACCATCTTTGACCTGAATACTTTTAAACGAAACAGGAGTCATATCATGCAGGTAACGAATTGCATTCCCTGTTCCCACAATCACCGCATTGGGTGCAATCTCAAGCAAATGTCCCACACAACCGCTATGATCAGGTTCGGTATGATTCAGTACAATATATTGAATATCAGCAGGGTCAACTAAACTACGAATCTTTCTTTCATATTCGGGCCAAAAGCTCTCTTTCACCGTTTCGATGAGCACTTTTTTATCGGCATCAATGAAATAGCTGTTGTAAGTGGTTCCATATTTGGTTTCCATCACCACATCAAAGGTAACAAGGTCATGGTCAATGCATCCGGTCCACAGCACACTTTCCGAAACTCTTAAAATATTATCTTCCATTATATCAATAATTTAGCCTTACAAATATAGATTCCTGAAATAAACACAAAAGTAGCCATAATTATCAGCTTCTGCCAATTCTTTCGCTGCTTTCAGCTAATAATAATTCAAAAAAGAAAAACATTCTCTTTGATTCAAGTACACCAAATTCGCTTTTAGATTTTAAGGCATTTCGAAGCGTTTCTCACCTTAATTATTTCTTTGAGCTTGATTGAGGCAAATGGCAACCGGAATAAATTTGGAGGTCTTTTGTACCTTTGCAGCCAAAAAAATTTAAGTTTTCATGTTAGAAACTCTATTATCCGAATCGTTTCAGGGAGCCTATAACAGCCTGTATGGTCGTTTTGCCGAGGATCGTTTTGTTACTTTCACCAGGACACGTGCTGAGTTTGAAGGCGATATGACCATTGTGGTATTTCCATTTACAAAAAGCATCGGCAAATCGCCCGATGTTATTGCCAATGAAATCGGTCAAAAAATGATCGAAAATCAACCGATGATTAAAAGCTATAATGTGGTAAAAGGTTTTTTGAACCTTGTGATTTCCGACTCATACTGGATTGATTTTCTGAACAAAGTGTCCGGCGAAACAAATTTTGGTAAAGCTAAAAAAAACGGAAAGAAAGTTGTTGTCGAGTATTCTTCGCCCAATACCAACAAACCCTTACATCTGGGCCATATACGTAACAATCTTTTGGGATGGAGTGTTTCTGAGATTCTCAAAGCCAACGGAACCGAAGTTGTCAAGGTTAACTTGGTCAACGACAGAGGCATACATATTTGCAAGTCAATGATTGCCTGGCAAAAATGGGGAAAACAAACACCTGAAGAGGCCGGTATGAAAGGTGACAAACTTGTTGGCGCAATGTATGTTGCTTTTGATAAAGAGTTAAAAAAACAAACGGCTGTTCTTGAGGAACAGGGTCTTTCGCAAGATGAGGCCATGAAGCAGGCTCCTATTATGATGGAAGCACAAGAGATGCTAAGAAAATGGGAAGCCGGCGACCCTGAAATCCGAAGCCTTTGGCAGACGATGAACGCCTGGGTCTATGCCGGTTTCGACGAAACTTACAGGATGTTGGGAGTTGACTTCGATAAATTCTATTATGAATCAGATACTTATCTTCTTGGGAAAAGCCTTGTTATGGAAGCCCTCGATAAAAATATTCTTTATCGAAAAGCTGACAACAGCATCTGGTGTGACCTGACTTCGGACGGCCTTGACGAGAAACTGTTGCTTCGCAGCGATGGCACCTCGGTTTATATGACCCAGGATCTGGGGACAGCCGAACAGCGTCATGCACATTATCAGGCTGATCAAATGATTTACGTGGTTGGCAACGAACAGAATTATCATTTTGATGTTTTGAAGCTCATCCTCAAGAAAATGGGACGCAAATGGGCTGATGGTATCGTGCATCTTTCCTACGGTATGGTCGAGTTACCAGACGGAAAAATGAAATCGCGTGAAGGCACTGTGGTTGATGCCGACGACCTGATGGCCGATATGATTGCTACTGCAAAACAGAAGACCGAAGAGCTTGGAAAATCGGCTGAGCTGGAAACTGCCGAAGCTGAAAATTTATACAGACAGATTGGGCTTGGTGCATTAAAATATTTCATCCTGAAGGTTGACCCCAAGAAAACCATCCTCTTCAATCCCGCCGAATCCATTGATTTTAATGGAAATACCGGTCCGTTTATCCAATACACACATGCCCGCATCCGGTCGCTGCTGCGCAAAGCCGAAGCAGCGCATATTGCCACAGATACGAACGTTCACGCTTTCACTGGCGGTGAAAAAGAAAAACAATTGATCAAGCTTATCCACCAATATCCCGTTGTGCTGGGCATGGCCGCCGAAACCTATAGTCCTGCCCTGATAGCCAACTATTTATATGACTTAGCCAAAGAGTTCAATCAGTTTTACCAGGCTGCACCCATTCTACGCGAAGAAAATGAAGCCTTACGTTTAGAGCGGCTTAAAATCAGTTTGATTGTGGCCAACACCATCCGATCAGCCGGAAATCTTTTGGGTATTGAAATGCCTGACAAGATGTAACTAATTGTGTTTTAACGTTTTAATAATGTTTAGATTATACTGAAATCTAACTTTTTATTGCCAGGCGATTTTCGTTTTATCTTACAATCGCATATCTTTGCTTCTCCACAAAGTGATGAAAAGTCATGACGAAGGTATGTCTGGAATGCGGTGAACCCCTGATGGGTCGTGCCGATAAAAAGTTTTGCAACGACCAGTGTCGTTCGGCTCACTATCAGAAAGCTCAGTCTGACAGTGCTCCCCTGATACGCAGTATCAACAATCAACTCCGTAAAAACAGGATGATCCTCGCTAAACTCAACCCTGACGGAAAAACAAAAGTTAAAAAAAGCACCCTTGAGAAAGAGGGTTTTCAGTTCAAATATTTCACCAGCACTTATACTACCCGCGATAACCGGACTTATTTTTTTGTTTACGATCAGGGATACCTTCCGTTAGATAATGATTTTTACGCCTTAGTTCACAACATGAATCCTTAATTGCCTCGCTTCTGAACAGCATACGGCAAAACGCGTATCTTTGCAAAAAACTAGAGCCATGCTGCTTAAAATCTATCCAGAAAACCCTTCACCGCGAAACATCAAACTTGTTGTGGATTGCCTCAGATCGGGCGGGCTCGTTATCTTCCCTACCGATACCGTTTACGGACTTGGATGCAGTATCGAACATTCGAAAGCAGTTGACCGAATTGCTCAAATCAAAGGGATAAAAAAGGAAAAAGCTCATTTCTCATTCATTTTCAATGATTTGAGTATGGTTGCCGATTTCACCCGCCCTATTCCTAACGAGGTTTTCAAAATGATGAAAAGAAACCTTCCGGGCCCCTTCACCTTTATTTTAGAAGCCAACAACAATATCCCAAAACTTTTTCAAAGCAAGAAAAAAACGATCGGGATACGTATCCCCGACGAAGCGGTAATTCAGGCCATCGTCACCGAACTTGGCCATCCGGTGATGACCACCAGTATCCTTGATGATGATATTTTTTTAGAATACACCACCGACCCTGAACTGATTTATGAACGATTCAGAGAGAAAGTGGACATTGTGATAGATGCAGGGAGTGGCGGCAACATCCCCAGCACTATTATTGACTGCACTGAGTCTGAACCACTTATTATTCGTGAGGGGAAAGGGCAACTGCGCTAAATAATTTTTGCTTAAAGGCTTTGTTATTTCAATATTTTATGTAATTTTGCACCTCCAAAACGGATGATTTGTTAGCTCAGCAGGTAGAGCATTTGCCTTTTAAGCAAAGGGTCCCGGGTTCGAATCCCGGACAAATCACAAAAACCCCTCCTCACGAGGGGTTTTTTGTTTTTTAGCCTTTCTCTGTATCGAAAATCCCATTGTCCATCCTCTTTCTGCATCCAGTTTCGGGCATATAAAGTGCAAGGCAGCACTTTGCTTTGCGGTTGGAGTCGGATTTGTTGGGCAGACAAGAAAAAAGCACCTACCTTGAAGAAGTAAGTGCTTTTTTCTGTGTGGGAGTTGAGGGATTTGAACCCCCGACCCTCTGCTTGTAAGGCAGATGCTCTGAACCAACTGAGCTAAACTCCCAATTACTTTCAACAAATCCGGCTGATGCTATTCTATAATAACTTTCAGCTTTTGGGAAGAACCTTGTCCCTCGATTTGGGTGTGCAAATATACACAGGTTTTTTATTGCTCCAACATTATTTTAAAAAAATCCCGTAAAAAAAAGCCCTCTTTGGGGCTTTTTTACATTCCTTCGTTTCTTATGAAAGAAGCGACAGCATTTTCTTTCCGATATCAGCCGGAGAATCAACTACATGTATTCCACATTCGCGCATAATGGCTTTTTTGGCTTCTGCAGTATCACCTTTGCCGCCGATAATGGCTCCGGCATGTCCCATCGTGCGTCCTTTGGGAGCAGTGGCACCGGCAATAAAACCAACGACCGGTTTCCGTGAGTTCTCTTTGATCCAGTATGCGGCATCAGCTTCCATGCTTCCGCCAATCTCACCTATCATGACAATGCCCTCAGTTTCCGGATCTTCCATTAAAAGCTGTACAGCATCGCGGGTAGTAGTGCCAATAATGGGGTCGCCACCAATTCCAATGGCAGTGGATTGGCCCAGGCCTGCTTTGGTAAGCTGATCAACAGCTTCATAGGTGAGAGTCCCCGAACGGGATACAATACCCACTTTACCTTTTCTGTGAATAAAGCCTGGCATGATGCCCACTTTGGCTTCTCCGGGAGTGATTACTCCAGGACAATTCGGGCCAACGAGTCGCGAATTTTTACATTTGAGGTATTCTTTCACCTTCACCATATCAGCCGTTGGAATGCCTTCAGTGATACACACGATCACCTTGATGCCTGCATCGGCAGCTTCCATGATGGCATCGGCAGCAAAGGCAGGAGGCACAAAAATGACACTCACATCAGCGCCGGCATTGACAACAGCTTCTTTCACGGTATTGAAAACCGGCTTTCCAAGGTGCTCGCTGCCGCCTTTTCCGGGGGTCACTCCGCCAACAACATTAGTCCCATATTCAATCATCTGACCGGCATGAAACGAACCCTCGCTTCCGGTAAAGCCTTGCACGACAACCTTTGAATCTTTATTTACAAGAACACTCATTGTGAAAATTTGGGTTTAAATTTATCCCCCAAAAGTAATGACTTTTGTCCAATTCTTCACATTGTTTTTGTCTTTCGCACAAAAAATCCTTCCTTAACCATCTTTCCCATGCCGTAAACTGTCTTATCGGATACTTAGCCTCAAAACCCTCTTGATTCAGCTTTATTTTTCATATTTTAGCCTGAATTTCATTCCTATTTTTCAATGAAATCGCTGATTATCAATAGTGAATACATAAAACGATTTGTTAACGGAATGGTAAAACGGTTTTGAGGAATGAATTCCAACTTTCAGAATCTCTTTTATGTTGAAGCCTTATCATTGTTTATTTGTCATTTTCATTCTCTTTCCATTATGGATTGAGGCACAAATTGTAAGCGATTACAATCTGAAGCTCGTTTTCGTTTCTGACGATCAGTTATGTTGTCTTAGTGAAAGACCTGAAAGCGAATCGGTTGCATTCATATTAAGTGACGAGGAGAAATCAAGGATTATGAGTTTTGACTTCAAAACGGGAACCATCGAAGCGCTTTCCTCCATTGATTTTAAGACGAGCAGCCTGACTGCTGACCCTCAAACAGGAAGGCTTTACATACTCGACAAAAACGGGCAAATCCGTACGGATGAAACTTTGACTGATAAAAAACACAAAATGAAACTATTGGCAAAACGCGGGCTGGTTTTGCGCGAAATAAGATTCAACCAATCCGGCAATTTATTAGCGTTGATTGGCAGGCATCGGTCGGAAAGCCGATATAAGCTGATGACATTCGATTTCAAATATGACAACCTGAACGAGCACTTTGAAGGAGGCAATATTTACCGAAATTTGAACTGGTCGGGCTCCTCAGGTCTAATCAGTGTGACACACCTCAATAAGCCGGTTTTTGCCTCGGATATTCGGATTTTTGATTGGAGCGGTAAGCATATCATTGATATTCATTCCGATACAGTCCGATTAAGTCAAGCCGTCTGGGGAAATTCTTCCAGCCGCTTGGTATGCGTTGGCCAGTCGGCAACGGGATATTCACTGCTAAAATTCAAGAATGATGGACAGCTTGCTGAAGTTTTAATTAAAAGTAATGATCCCGTTTTTGAACCATTTTTTGCCGGCAACAACCAAAAGCTTTTCTTTTTTACCAAAAACAGTGAGCAAAAAATGCAACTGTGGTACATTGACTTAGAACTTTGATTTTTGAACAAACCTATATTCACCTTTTATTTTAAAGCCATATGAAGAAGAACCTGATATTTCTGCTGACAGCTTTGTTTTTTGTAGTTCTGTCGGCTGCCGCACAAAACACGCCCATAAATCGGGCAAACTACCAACTACCCTCGCAGTATTCGCCATCAAGGTTGCAGACCATGGTCTTCAGCACCGAGGTGGATGCACATTGGCTGAAAAATGGCGATCGTTTTTGGTATGTTTACGAAAGCAACCAAGGTAAAGCCTATTATTTGGTAGATCCGGCCAAAAGAAGTAAGAAATTACTTTTCGATCCGGTTAAAATGGCTGCCGATCTCTCACGCATGACCGGTGACCCGTTTGAAGCTCAACATCTCCCATTGAAAAACATCAAATTCCTTGAAGGGGAAAAAAGTATCCGTTTCGAGCTTCAAAGCACTTTGGTAGATGAAGACAAAAAAGACGACGAAGAAAGCGATATGACGCAGAAAGAAGGCAAAAAAGATACCCAAAAAAAGGATAAGCCCGACAAAAAAACATGGTTCTTTGAATATCACTTAGACAATGGCAAATTGGTGATGCTCGACGATTACAAAAAGCCAAAAGAGCGTCCAAAGTGGGCCAGCATTTCGCCTGATGGACAAACGGTCATATTTGTCAGAAAAGATAATCTTTTCTGCATGGATAAAGCCAATTATGAAAAGGCATTGAAAAACGAAAAAGACAGTACGATCGTTGAAAGGCAAATCAGCTTTGATGGCGAAAAAGATTATAGCTATGGAGGCGATCGCGAAGGCGACAATGTGGAAGAAGAAAAGAACAAAGATGACCGCAAAGCCGCTTGGATTATATGGTCGCCTGACTCGCGTATGTTTGTCATAAACCGTAGCGACAATCGAAAAGTGAAAGATCTTTGGGTCATCAAATCGCTGTCGAATCCGCGCCCGACACTCGAAACCTATAAATATCACATGCCAGGCGAAAAAGAAGCGCCCATCCATGAGCTTTTGGTGGTTCATCTCCGTCAGGATACCGTTTCGAAAGACACTATTATAAAGGTGGACGCAAAAGCATTTCCTGACCAGACGATCTATGCACTGCGCAAGCCCCGAAAACAATCAGATCGCGATGAAGATTATGTTGCTTCGCAATGGCTCTCCGACAGCCCCGATCAATTTTACATTACCCGCCAGTCGCGCGACCAAAAACGCATTGACATCTGCCGTGTTGACCCATATACCGGAAAAGTAACAACATTGATTGAAGAAAGACTGAACACTTACGCCGAATCGCGTCCGTTGGGTTTGGTTAATAACGGTAAAGAGCTGATACACTGGTCGGAAAGCGACGGTTGGGGGCATTTTTATCTTTATGATGGTGACGGAAAGCTCAAAAACCAGATTACTTCCGGCCCATTTCATTGTGAAAGTCTGAAAGGGATTGACGAAGAAAAACGCATGATTTATTTCACTGCAAATGGTCTCGAAGCAAACGAAAACCCCTATTATGAACACCTTTACAGAATCCGTTTCGACGGTACCGGACTTACCCTGCTCAATCCGGGCAACTTTAACCATAGCAGCTCTCTAAGCGATAGCCGTCGCTTCTTTGTGGACAATTTTTCCCGTGTCAACACCGCTCCCAAATCCGAACTAAGAGATTATAATGGGAATTTATTGATGCAACTCGAAGAAACCGATCTAAGCTCACTTTTTGCGAACGGTTACCGTTTCCCGGAGCCTTTCGTCGTAAAAGCCGCCGATGGCATCACCGATATTTACGGGGTGATGTACAAGCCGTTCGATTTTGATTCTACGCGACTCTACCCTATCATTGCTTATGTCTATCCAGGCCCTCAGACCGAAGCCGTCAACCTGTCGTTTTCCACGCGGATGGATCGTGTGGATCGCTTGGCACAGTTTGGATTTGTCGTCATCACTGTTGGCAACCGGGGCGGGCACCCTGGCCGTTCAAAATGGTATCACAACTACGGCTATGGAAATTTGCGCAATTACGGACTGGCCGATAAAAAAACGGCAATCGAACAACTGAGCGCCCGCCATCGATTCATTGATATCAACAAAGTGGGCATCACCGGACACTCCGGCGGTGGGTTTATGTCAACAGCGGCCATGTTTGTCTATCCCGACTTCTTCAAAGTGGCTGTTTCCAATGCCGGAAATCACGAAAATAACATCTACAACCGATGGTGGAGTGAACAACATCATGGAGTAAAAGAAGTAGTGGATACGGCAGGAAATGCAAGCTTTGAATACAAAATTGCAACCAATTCAGAATTGGCCAAAAACCTGAAGGGGCACCTTTTGCTCACTACCGGCGAAATAGACAACAATGTGCATCCTGCCAACACGATTCGGGTGGCCGATGCACTGATACGCGCCAACAAACGTTTCGACTTTTTCATGTTCCCCGGGCAACGTCATGGCTATGGCGACATGACCGAATATTATTTCTGGCTCATGGGCGACTATTTCTGCAAATACCTTATCGGAAATGCTTCTGAAGAGGTGGACATTCTCGAAATGAACCGCGATATTGAGCGAAAATAATGCTTGAATAAGTGTTAAACAATGATATGATTCTCAAATGGATAATTCTACTGTTTTCGTTTAACATAGGAATAACAACATGCAGCCTAATAACGGCAATACTAAATTCAGTTACTCATTATCAAAATAAATGAAGACATTGAAGGCAGATTCTGATTATATATCGCCAAACATTTTAAACTTGATCGAAAATGAAACCTCTGATTTTTCTTAAAAAATTGATAATCTTATTCTTGAGCCTATTCATTTGCTTTTCGTGTCAACAAAAAAGCGAAACCGAACCACTATTCATTGCAATAAGTAAAGAGCGTACTGCAGCAAATCGGTACGGTGAGTGGCTGAATGCCGCCACAGGGCGTCATTTACAGATTATCAACCTCTATCCCTTGAGTGACGATCAGATTAATGACACTCTTCGTCATTGCGATGCCCTTTTATTGAGCGGAGGTGCCGATATTCATCCGGCCTATTATGGTAAGGAAAGTGATACCCTGCGCTGTGGAGCCATTGACGGACGGCGCGACACCTTAGAGATGGCTGCTTACCATCTGGCAAAAGAACTGGGTATGCCAATTTTAGGAATTTGCCGGGGATTGCAGTTTATCAATGTTGCCGAAGGTGGAAGCTTAACCATTGATCTTCCGCAGGATAAACAAACCGGCAAGCTGCATCGTGTTGGTGTGGAAGACTGGGCCTATCATGAGGTTCATTTTTCAAAAGATCATTTTCTGACAATCTCATTTCATGATTCTATCTACACCGTTGCGAGCAACCATCATCAGGGGATTGAACATTTGGCGCATAGCCTTCAATCAATTGCCCGGAGTGATGACAGTCTTGTTGAAGCGATCGGTTGGGCCGACGAAACAAAACCCTCCTTTCTTTTTGCCGTTCAATGGCACCCGGAATGGGAATATAATGGCCAACCATTATCAAAACAGATTGCCATTGCTTTTGTGGAGGCAGCCGATCAATTTCGAACAAATAAGCGAAAGTAAATTCCGACTTTTGATGAATCTTACAGTTTCATCGTCCGCATGATTCATCAAAAGCCGCAATAACTAAGGGAATTCAGCTTTTTTTAGAAAGCAGGTTTCATCCCCAAATTATACATGATAAAACTATAAACATCGGTATTCTCTTCAATAGCTTTTGAAGTAGGTTTTCCGGCACCATGACCGGCCTGTGTTTCAACCCTGACCAATATCGGATTTGAGCCTTTTTGGTTTCGCTGCAATTCAGAAATAAATTTAAACGTATGAGCCGGAACCACTCTGTCGTCATGATCGGCAGTAATGGCTAAAGTTGCAGGATATTGCACACCTTTTTTCACATTATGAAGTGGCGAATAAGCCAACAGATATTTAAACATCTCTTCGTTGTCGTCGCTGCGGCCATAATCGGCAGCCCACGCCCAGCCGATGGTAAAATACTGATATCTGAGCATATCCAAAACGCCTACGATGGGGATCGCCACTTTAAACAACTCAGGTCTTTGGGTCATCACAGCGCCAACAAGCAATCCGCCGTTCGATCCGCCCATGATGGCCAGTTTTTGGGGGTTCGTATATTTTTTCGAGATTAAATATTCTGCGGCTTCGATAAAATCGTCAAATACATTTTGTTTGTTCATCTGCTGGCCGGCTTTATGCCAGGCTTTCCCATATTCGCCTCCGCCACGAAGATTCACTGACACATAGATTCCTCCCTGCTCCAAAAATGGTAGGCGAGCTACACTGAATGAGGGAGTTACGGAAATATCAAATCCGCCATATCCATATAATAACAACGGATTATTACCATCCATGTTTAAGCCGATTTTATGAACAATAAACATAGGTACCTTCGTGCCATCTTTACTTGAAAAAAAGACCTGTTTGGTAACATAAGATTTAGGATCAAAATCAACGTTGCTCTGCGCAAAAAGAATTGAAACTCCCGTATTCACATCTAACTGATATATTGTTGAAGGAAAGGTAAAGGAGGTAAATGCATAAAAAGCCATCGGGTCGTTCTTATCTCCGCTAAAACCGGCCACTGTTCCGAGAGCCGGCAATTCAAGTTGACGGATTTTTTTCCCATCAAGATCGAAAAAATAAACTTTGTTGTTGGCATCTTCAAGATATTTGGCCACAATATAATCTCCAGCGAGGCTCACCGACTCCAGAACATGTTCGGTTTCAGGAATGACAACCTTCCAATTTTCTTTCTCCGGATGCCGTGGGTCAACCCAAACCACTTGCTTCATGGGCGCACCATCGGTGGTCACCATCAGCAATTTCCCATTCACATTGTCCACCACATCATAATCAAAAGCAAATCCCGGCGCTATTTGCACAAAATCCGAGTTCATCTGATTCAAATCCTTCACAAACAAAGAGTTTCCGCTGGTTGATTCAGTCTCGCTCAACAACATAAAAGCCTCATCATCTGTCACATAGGCTGAAAAATTCCTTAGCGGATGTTCACTATCCTGATATACCAACAGATCGTTTTCCTGTGGAGTTCCCAGTTCGTGGTATTTTACTTTGTGGTATTCATTCGAACCGGAAAGGGCCTGCCCTTTTGCCGGAGC
Organism: Bacteroidales bacterium; assembly: GCA_019454985.1. Taxonomy (GTDB): domain Bacteria; phylum Bacteroidota; class Bacteroidia; order Bacteroidales; family F082; genus JALNZU01. Next base: position 33,473 of record JACFNF010000003.1, on the reverse strand, counting down.
ATCATAACAGCTGTAATAAAATCCGTTTTTATACCAACTGATTCCCGAAAACTTCACCCAAACTATCGTATCAGGCAGCATTTGGCCTGTTTCGAGATTCATCACGGCAATCTCATTCCAGTCGCTGCCTCCCCTGCTGATTGTATAGGCAAGGTATTTTCCGTTTGGTGAAGGGCTAATGTCAGCCAGTGCCACTGTGCCATCGGCTGAAAAAGTGTTGGGGTCAAGGAGTATCCGTGCATCTTCACCAAGGCTGTTTTGCACATACAGCACACTTTGGTTTTGTAAGCCATCGTTTTTATAGAAGAAATACCGGCCTCCCTTTTTAAAAGGAATTCCCATCTTAGGATAGTTCCAGATTTTTTCCAACCTTTGTCGCAAAGCTTCCCGGTAAGGTATTTTAGACAAATAGCTGCTGCTAAGGGCGTTTTGTGCCTCAACCCAGGCTGCCGTTTCGGGTGAATTATCATCTTCGAGCCAACGATAAGGATCGGCTATTTCATGGCCAAAATAAATATCTTTTTGATCAGACATCCGTGTCTCGGGGTAATGCAATTGTTGAGCATTCAGGCTAAATAAGGTCATAATTCCTAAAAATAAAAAAGTTAATCTTCTCATAATTAAATATTAAAGTGAGCAAATAAGATTCAACAGATCAAATCACCCGCATTTTTTTCCATCGGCCGGTTTTGTAATAAATATAGGAAAAAAATGCGCCAAACGACCAGGCAATGGGTATTCCCCACCAGATTCCTGCCGGTCCCATGAACGATGACAACCACCATGAAACCGGGATACGGATAATCCAGAGCGAAAATAGCGTAACAAACATAGGCACAAGTGTATCTCCGGCTCCTCGCAACATTCCATTGAAAACGAACATGGTCGAAAAAATAATGTAAAATCCGCTTACAACATAAAGATAGGTCTTTCCGGCCTCTACCACAGCCCGATCCTCGGTAAAAGCATGCAAAATGTTTTCGGGAAACAAAAAAGCAATGGCCGATACCGCTATAGAAACCAAGGCTGTCATTTGTAGTGTAGCTTTGACTCCGCGAGATACTCTTTCGATTTTTCCTGCACCAATATTTTGACCAACAAATGAGGACAGAGCGGCCGAAAAGTTCATAGCCGGAAGGCTTGCAAATGAATCAATACGCATCGCCACGGCATAGGCGGCAATCACTGTTGTACCAAAAGCATTGACCACTTTGTAGAGAGCCAACATTCCTACAGCTACAAAAGTTTGCTGCATTCCGGTAGGCAAACCGATTTGAAGGCTCCGGATAAAAATTTTCCGATCGAAAACCATTTTCAAAGGCCTGAAAATCAGCAACTCATTTTTATTGTTAAGATACCAAATCATCGTCAGGAAAGCGCCGGCCTGAGCAATCACCGTAGCCACCGCCACGCCTTCGATCCCCCAATGAAAAACGACTACAAAAATCAAATCGAGCACAACATTGACCAAAGTGGCGGTAATCAAAAAATAAAGAGGAGTTTTAGAATCACCAATTCCCCTGAGGATGGAGGTTGTACCTTGAAATCCAAAGTAAAAGATGAAACCCAAAGCGTAGATGTTAAAATAACTCATAGCCTGTGGGATAACTTCCTCCGGGAGATCAATCATTCTGAAAATCAACGAACTGGCCAGATTACCAACGATAGTCAAAAAGAGGGAAGCTACGAATAATACTATATATAAGGTGTCAATGGCTTTTTTTACCTGTTCAGGTTGCCTCGACCCAAAATATTGGGAAATAATCACCGTTGACCCGGTTGAAATACCAATGATAAAAGAAATAAGCGTAAAAATCAGCGGGAAACTGGCTCCAACAGCAGCCAAGGCTTCATTTCCCAGAAAACGACCAATGACAATACTATCAACCACATTGTAAAGTTGTTGAAAGATATTTCCAATCAGCATTGGAATGGTAAACCGCAACAACTGGCTTCGTTCCTTGCCTTCAGTGAGGTCATTCATTACTTAATTTTGTGAAAACCCGGCAAAAGTACAACTTATGATAGTAAGCGCAAGAATCCGGCTAACCCAATTTAGATCATCTGTTTTAAAATTGGAATAATTTTCCAATATTTGGAAACCAGCTTCCTGTTTTTAAAAAATAAAAACAGAAAACAAACCTCTAATGAAAAAGTTTTATTCATTTGAGAAAAATGTCAGTCGAAAATTCAAAATGGGAAAAATACGGTTTGAACTGGACTAATTGCAGTAAACTGGTTTAAGTTGAGTTGAATTTGTTCAGATTTAAAGAAAAACATCTTATTTTTTCAAAAATTTAACATTTTTTCTTCTTACCAGACTACAATTAAAATCCAAAACACAGACAGAAACAAAGCAAAATTCGTGTAAGGAAAAAAAATTGCATTGTTTTTGGTAAAATGACTACATTTGCTGAATGGTCGCCGATTTGTTTTAGAAAATCCCGATAAGAACGGGGAGTTGCAAACGGATGACAGAAAGACATTTAGGAGAAAAAAATATGAAGAAAAAAATTTTGGTTATTGATGACGAGCTGAGTATCAGGATGCTATTAGAAAACTTTTTGAGTAAGACCTACGAAGTCATTACCAAAAGTGACGGAATGGAGGGAGTTGACTGGCTCGAAAAAGGCAATATGCCCGATCTGATTGTTGCCGATATTCAGATGCCCAATATGAATGGATACGATTTCATCAAGAATATTCGCTCGAGTGGTTATTTTAAAGATATTCCATTGATCATGCTTTCGGGGATTGAAAGCAGTCAGGAAAAAGTAAAATGCCTGAAACTTGGAGCCAACGATTATATGGTGAAACCATTCAATCCTGAAGAATTGTCAATCAGGATTGAGATATTGCTGACGCGGAGATAATCTTTTCAAACGATGGCTAAGCAGAATCTTTTATATATTGGTGCAAATCCTGATTGTCTTGAATTTCTGACAGTGAACAGCGATTTTTTCACCTTTCATTCTGCTGAAAGTAGTTTGACAGCTATCAGTTTCCTTAAAGAAAATCCACAATTAGATGCTATCGTTTCCGATCCATTCTTACCGGGAATGAGTGCTCCTGATTTGTTTTTGCTTTTAAAGAAATTACAGATCCATTCCAAAACTCCATTTATCATCCTTGCCTGCGGCGAAGCTAAAAGTTTAAAAAGCAAGGCTTTCGAACTCCATATTCACGATTTCTACGACGAGATTCCCGAAGCCGCAAACCTTCATTTCAGAATTGAAACTCTTAATCAATACATCTCTTCTGAAAAAGAAGATATAGGCAAAAACAAATCTCATTCGGGCTACGCCATTCCTTTGGAAAAGAGATTGTTCGATATTGTTGTTTCTTCGGTTGCATTGCTGTTACTTTCGCCCATTTTGCTGATTGCCATGCTTGCTATCCGGCTTGAGTCGAAAGGAAAAGTATATTACACTTCCAAACGGGTCGGAACAGGTTATACAATTTTCGATTTTTACAAACTCCGGTCTATGCGTGTTGGCGCTGATAGTGCACTTCAAAGTCTAAAACACCTGAATCAGTACCATCATGATGAAAGTGAGGCAAAGGCTGTTGAAGAAAAATGCCCGCGCTGTGCCCAGCTTCCCGAAGGCGAGATGTGCTCGCAACCCCTATTCAGCGAAGGAGAAAAGATCTGTGAATACTGGTATTTTGAACAGAAAAAGAAGAAAGGCAGTGCTACTTTCGTGAAAATCAAAGATGATCCACGGATTACACGGGTTGGAAAAATAATTCGCAACACCAGCATTGATGAGCTTCCACAGCTATTTAACGTGCTGAAAGGCGATATGTCTATTGTTGGGAACCGTCCCCTTCCCTTGTATGAAGCCGAAATGCTCACTTCCGATGACTGGAGCGAACGGTTCCTTGGGCCGGCTGGGATAACAGGTCTCTGGCAGGTTGAAAAAAGAGGAAAAAAAGGCAATATGTCAGAAGAAGAACGAAAAGCTTTGGACAATCAGTATGCCCGGACATACAGTTTTTGGGGTGATATAAAGCTGATATTCAGAACGATACCGGCATTAATTCAAAAAGAGAATGTTTAAAGAATTGTTAATAAACTTGTTGGAAAAAAAATTAATTCCTGTAAAATTTAACAAAAATCGTCGTAATTTCGGCAACATTAAGAAAAGCAATAACAACAACAAAATAACCGTCATGTGGATGAAAGTTCAGAATTTAAAATATGTTTTATTCCTGTTGGGGGCATTTATTTCTTTTAAAGCCACAGCACAGGTCTATGCTGATGATGAGTCAAAATACTTCAATCCGCTGACAGACGACATTACCAAAAGGTTACCCAATATCAGGGTTTTGATTGATTCAGCCATTGCCAACTCGCCTTCTGTCAGATATGAAGAGCTCAAGGCAGACTATTATTTCTACGAACAGTTAACGCAGGAGCGTTATTGGATGGAACATTTCAGCTTTAACCTCGACTGGAACTGGGGTGTATGGAATTTTCACGACACTCAAACCTCGACGATTAGCAACCCAAACACTTTTCATATTGACCTGAATTCAATACGCGACAATTTTGCCATTGGATTTTATATCCGTTTTCCGTTGGCATCAATTGTTGACCGGAAGAACCGTATTAATAAGCAAAAGAAATGGCAGGAACTGTCATTTGTTCAGCGCGAGATCAATCGTCAGTTTGTCATCACCCAAACCATCGAAGCCTATGATATGATGATTCAGTGGCAAAATTATATCCGAATCTATAATGATTATCAGCGATTTACTGAGATTCAGATGCAGATGGCACAGAATCAGTTTCTAAATGGTGAGATAGGAACTGCAGAATACACCCGACTGAAAGAAATCCAGACCCGTGGAGCTGTTGAATATCAACAAGCTATTGCCGAGTTTAGCAAAAATTACCGAACTCTTGAGATTCTTACCGGAATCAATTTCAACCTGATTAATGTATTAAGATAGTCTGTAAAAAACAATCCGAACTCCTATGGATATAGCCCAATTTTTACGTATCATTGGCAAGAACCTGCTTCTTCTCATTGCCATCCCGTTACTTTTGGCCATTGTTGTGTTTTACTTTACCCGCAATCAAGATAAGGTGTATGAATCGGAAGCCGTGATTTACACGGGGATTACCACAGGTTACAGCATCGAAAGTACCGCCCAACATCCTACTGACTTTTTCAGTGTTAGTGCGCAGTATGACAATTTGATCAACTTAATCAATTCGCGCCAGACCATTGTTGAGACCGCCATCATGTTGTTGGCACAGGATCTGTCGTTGGAAGAATACAACGCACAGTATATTAGCAATGAGAATCTCGATAAGCTTCGGAAAGAAACCCCAAAACGGGTAAAAGATCTTGTGGTGAAATATGGCAAGGCAGGCATTCAGCGCCAAAAAGAAGAACAAATTCGGTCGCTTGAAAAGGAACTGCGTAACCTGGAGAAGGAAATTCAAAGTCGTACCCGGCGCGGGGATGTACCGCAAGGTTACAATTATCAGCAGTCGGAAACAACAGCTGCCTATACCGGTCTATCCAAAGACACACCCCTCTATCAGTCTGATCAAATCGTATCTTCAGATGTAAGGCAGCAATCTGCCACTTATCAACCAGTATATCATACCGTTAAAGCCGGAGAAACCCTGCTTACCATCAGCCAGAAATACGGCATCAGCCTCAACAAACTTCGCGAGATCAACAATTTTGGTTCGCAGCCTCTGAGAGCAGGCCAACAGGTTCTAATTGAACAAACAACTGCTCAGGCACCGGTTTCAACCTCTTTTGTTGATCCGACCGATCCTACAATGATGGACGAAAACCTTTATGCCGATAGTAGTTTGGAAGATGTCCTCTATGACAATCCGGAATATTCCATGTTGGATGATGAAAGCTATACCGCTCCAACCACCCCGGCACCTTCCCAATCTTCCACCAGCCGAGCTGCAACAGTAATCATGGAAGATGACCTTTATGACGGGATGCTTGAAAAAGACCCGGTAATCCCCAGAGGAGTATTGGAATCCGATTTCAAAAAAACCATTCAGAATCTGACTAATTATTACAATTCGAGCGATACCAACTACATTTATGGGCTGTTACATTACGGATCTGATAAGCACTATAGTATCAAAGCCATCAAAACGCTTCAGATTTATCGTATCAACAATTCCGACCTTGTTCGTTTAGTTTATCTCTCTGATGATCCTGGTATCTGCCAGCAAACCTTGAAGATCATTGCCCATGTTTTTGTTAAAAACTACAAACTCCTGAAAGAGAGCCAAACCGATATGGTGGTTGATTATTTCAGGCGTCAGGTTGATTCGGCTGATCGTGTATTGAAGCTCTCTGAAGATAAGCTATTGATATTTAACAGAAAAAACAATATTATCAACTATCAGGAGCAAACAAAATATATTGCTGCCCAAAAAGAAGACTTAGATGTTTATTACCAGAACGAACAGGTTCGAATGGCACAATCATCGGCCGCACTTCGTGAATTGGAAACCAAACTCACCCGTCGCGACAGTATTTACCTGAAAAGTGACGTGATTAATCAAAGGCGAAAAGAATACGCCGATGTGAATGAAAAGATACTGATCAATGAGCTTTCTGAGGATTACGACCGGCGTGTAGGCAATGAAATTTCGCTCTTACGCCATCGTTCGGATGTTTTGCGCGACGAGATCAAACTGTATGTTGACCAACTCTACCTGTACAGCCACTCCACACAGGGAGTCCCTATCGCTCGGATGTTGGACGAATGGTTGAAGAACGCACTTTCGTATGAAGAAGCTAAGGCAAGTTTGGTGGTTTTAGCACGCCGAAAGCTTGAATTCATCAAAACCTATCAGCGTTTTGCACCTTTAGGAGCTATGCTCAAACGTATTGAACGTGAGATGACCATTGCAGAACAGACGTATCTCGAGCTGTTGCGCAGCTTAAACTTAGCCAAGATGAGGCAGCAGAATCTACAAATGGCTACCAATATCCGTTTAGTGGATGCACCATATTTCCCACTTCAGCCCAACCCATCAAAAGCCAAATATTTGGTCGTTGCGGCTGCAATGATTGGTTTTCTTTTAGTACTGTTCATTATCCTGTTGCTCGAATACTTTGATGCATCGTTGCGTAAACCCGAAAAAGTATCGGAACAGATTGGACTCAAGCTTGCCGGAGCTTATCCATATCTTGGAGCGAATATACGTTTGCGTGATTCAGTGTTTATCAGCAACAGGCTTATTGAGATGATTATCCAAAATATCAAGCGTCATATTCATCAGGGAAGCGTGTTTACACCTAGCAAACCCCATGTAGTATTGTTCTTTAGTACTCAGGAAAGTGTTGGAAAGACCTACCTAATCTCAAAGATTGCCAATAAGTTGCGTACCTATGGTGAAAAAACCCTTACTTTGAACTATGACAATGGCCAAGGTAAAGTAGATAATGATGATTTCAACTTGTCCTACAGCTATCCGGTCAAGGAAAACTTTAGTGAAGTTAAGAACCTCAAAGAGTTGATTGACAGTCATATCCTCCGCCGCGACAATTACGGCTACGACTATATCCTCATCGAAATTCCGGCGATCATTTATCATTCATTCCCAATGGACCTAGTGCAACAGGTAGATGCCGCAGTTTTGGTTGTAAAAGCCAACAATTCCTGGAGCAAAGCCGATGCAGGAGCATTGGATATCATCAAGGACCTGACAAAAGAGCCGCCAATAGTAATTCTTAACGAAGCCGATGATTATGCCATTCAAGAAATGATCAGCGGTGTGAAAATGCAAAAAACAGATTCTCCGTTACACAAACTTAAAAATCTTGCAACCCTACCCGGCAGGATAAAGATTGAAGTAAAAGAAAATTGATGGACAGGTGAAAGGTGTAAAAGAGATCCTTTCCAGCAATAATTTTCTATCGTTGGCAAACAATGGCCTTGTGGCCGCGTTTGCCTTCCTTAGTTTTTTAATGCTGGTGCGCATGGTGCCGCAGGAAACTTATGGGGAGTGGGTACTGTTTATTACCGCCTCAAATTTCCTCGACATGTTGCGATTTGGAATTACTCGAACAGCCATCATCAGATTTTTATCGGGGGCTGATGAACAGCAGGCAAAAAAACTCATTGGCGCCAACAATTTCTTAAATCTGATTTCCACTATTTTTCTTGTTGTCATTGTAGGCATCATCAATCTGTTATACCACCAACAGCTCTCTCAAAGCGGATTTGCCATGTTTTTCGATTGGTATCCTCTGCTTGCTATCCTTACCCTTCCATTCAATAATGCACAATCCATTCTTCAGGCCGAGATGAAATTCGACAAGATGCTTTGGTCGAGATTGACCAATGTAGGCTTGTTTATGATTTTTCTCTTTTTAAATATCATCCTTCGGGCTGATATTCAGGTTATTCTTTGGGCATATTTAATTACGAGTTTTGTCAGCTCGTTTACGGCCACACTTTTTGGTTGGGATGGTATTCGATACACCTTTACTTTTGACCGTTCCACTATTAAAACGGTTTTAAATTTCGGAAAATACACGACCGGTACATTGATTGGGAGCAATCTGTTACGTAGCTCCGACACCTTTATCATTGGGCTGAGTCCTTTTTTAGGTACGTTGGGAGTTGCACTTTACTCGATCCCGCTTCGTTTAACCGAGATTATCGAAATCCCTCTTAGAAGTTTTTCGGCTACTGCCTTTCCCGAGATGTCCAAATCCAGCATTCAGAATGACCGTGCGGAAGTAAAGCGAATTTTTTACAGCAATGCCGGTGGTCTTACACTTTTGATGATCCCAGTAATGCTATTTTCGTTCGTTTTTGCCGAGGAGTTTGTGACCTTCCTTGGAGGTCGCGATTATCGCGTTACGGCTAACATATTCAGAATGTTCTGTATTTACGGGATGTTTCTTCCTTTCGACCGTTTTATTGGCGTTGGGCTCGACAGCATCAATCTTCCGCAAAAAAATTTCTACAAGGTTCTTGTTATGGCTCTCACCAATATTATTGGTGATTCAGTTGCTGTTTTCGGGATTTCTTTTCTGTTAAAAGGATTTTCATGGACTTTGCTTTTAGGATTGGGACTGGCGCCCGACGATGCATTTCGGATTGCACACGCCTTCACTCTTCTCCGTACCCTCGAAATGGTAGCCTTTGTCACCATCATACTCACTCTTGTTGGTATAGGATTGGGATATTATTATCTCGACAATGAGTTGCAGCTTAGTAAAAAAGCTATATTTGTAGAAGGATTTCGGTTTATTAAACAATTTTTCTCAATATTGAATAAAAAGTAGAAACTGATATACACGAAGTCATGTTTTCGTCACTGAAAGACAAAATCGGATCTGAGAAGCTGCACCATCCTATGATGCTCCTGCTGCTTGTTTTGATTACCATTGCTTTGGGTATAATCATTGCTAAAGGCGGGTTTATGGTAGCCATTGCCTTGGTTGTACTCTTTCCGGCCATTGTCTATTTCAATCGTTTTTTAAACAATCCGCGGGTTGGCATTTATACCGTTATTATATTGGGTTTCATTGCCATAGGTCTTACCCGCTACATTCGAAATGTTCCATTAGGTCTTTCGGTTGATGGCATTTTGGTTCTTTCCTACATCGCGCTGTTTTTCAGATACTTTTATGAGAAAGTAGAATGGAATCAAATTAATCGCGACCTAGTTTATTTGGCATTGGCATGGTTTATATTCAGTGTGTTGCAGCTTTTTAATCCGGAGGCACTAAGTCGAACAGCCTGGTTCTATGCCATGCGTGGTATCTCGCTTTACATGCTACTCCTTATTCCTTTAGCACTCCTGATTTTCAACCGATTGCGGTATCTGATTATTTTCCTCTACATCTGGGGAATCTTTTCAATTTTGGGAACACTAAAAGGGCTTCAGCAGCTTTATATTGGGCCTGACTCGGCAGAGCAATACTGGTTGGATACGGTGGGTGCGGTGACGCACATCCTTTTTGGTGAACTCCGTGTTTTCTCCTTCTTTTCTGATGCCGGTCAGTTTGGCGCTGCCCAAGGGGCTGCCGGAGTTGTTGGTTTACTTGTAGCTACCAACATCAAAGGTAAGCGCAATAGGTTATTCTTTACCACAATGGGAATTTTCGGCTTATGGGGAATGATGATTTCAGGAACCCGTGGAGCCATGATTGTTCCAATGGTTGGAGGCGCCACATATATTTTATTGCGTAAAAACTTCAAGGCATTTTTTATCGGTGCAGCAGTATTGGCGTTAGCTTATGGGTTTTTTGCACACACATTTATTGGGCAAGGTAATGCACAGATACGACGTATGCGTACTGCTTTTGTTCCCGAAGAAGATGAATCGTATTTGGTACGTCTCGAAAACCGAAGAATTTTAAGTGTTTATCTGGCTTCACGACCTTTCGGAGGCGGTATTGGTAGCGCCGGCGACTGGGGAAAACGTTTCTCACCGCAAGGATTCCTTGCACAGGTAGCTACCGACTCGTGGTATGTTCAAATTTGGGCCGAACAAGGAATCATTGGCCTCATTCTTCACCTTACAATTTTGAGTTACATCGTTTTAAAAGGCAGCTATTTGATTATGTTTAGGGTTCGTTCGCCCGAACTACGTGGTGTTTTGGCAGCCTTGATGTCAGGATTTACGGGAGTGATGGGAGCAAGTTACGGTAATGGTGTATTGGGTCAGATGCCCACCGGTATCCTGATCTATCTCAGCTGGGCCTTCATTTTCATGTCACAACAGCTCGACCGTGAGTATATCTACCTGATCGAACAAGGATTGGATCCATGGTCGTTGAAAAACAAGACCTGAGTATGGAATGGTTCATAGCCGATACGACAGCCTCACGCACAACCGATCAAAACAACGATTGGCCTTTGGTTTCAATCATTACAGTTAACTATAATCAAAGTGGGGTAACATTAGAGTTTCTACAGTCGTTGCGGGAATGCACTTATCCAAACTTTGAAGTTTTTATTGTTGATAACGGTTCGCCGAATGACAATCCTTTAAGAATTAAAGAAGCTTATCCGGAAATCAATCTTTGTATAACCCACAAAAATCTTGGATTTGCAGGGGGTAACAATGTTGCTCTGTCCAAAGTTTCAGGCAAGTATCTGCTATTTATTAACAATGATACTGAGGTTGAGCCCGATTTTTTGCAACCTCTCGTACAGTTACTCGAGTCCGATCCTACGATTGGAATGGTAAGCCCAAAAATTCACTTTTTTCACAATCCTCTCACCTTTCAGTTCGCAGGTTTCACCCCATTGAGCCGTGTCACCATCCGAAACAAAGCCATTGGATTTGGTGAAAAAGATGTTGGACAATATGATATGACTGTTGAAACGGGTTCGATATTTGGCGCTGCAATGTTAGTTCCACGCAAAGTAATCGAAACGGTTGGCCCGATGTCGGAAGTATATTTTCTTTATTACGAGGAACACGATTGGGCCGAGCATATCCGAAAATCAGGTTTTTCTATATACTATTGTGGTCAATCGCTTGTCCGACACAAAGAGTCTATTTCAACCGTAAAAGAAAGCCCATTCCAGATATTTTATTTGAATCGGGGCAGGATCATCTTTGCTCGCCGAAACCGAAAGGGCTTTTGGAAGCTTGTTTCGATGGCCTATCTCATGGGGGTTGCCATGCCTAAAAGTGCTTTTAAATACTGGATAAAAGGGCGGAAGGATTTATCCGCTGCCATTTGGAAAGCGTTGTGGTGGAATATCAGCACATCAAAAAAACAAATTCAATCATAAAACACCCCATCAATATTGAAGCTATGCTGATTGTCATTGAGTTAATCGAGATTCTGGTATTTGTCTATCTGGCATTGGCAACCATCTATGTTGTGTTGTTTGGCATAGCCTCACTGTTCCCTATACGAAAAAAGAAAGTAACGGCCGATAAAAAACGGCGATTTGCTGTTTTGATCCCGGGCTATAAAGAGGATAATGTAATTGTGGGTGTGGCAGCCGATGCCTTATTGCAAGATTATCCCAAAGATCTTTATGAAGTCATTGTGATTGCCGACTCATTCAAGCCCGAGACCCTTAAAAAGCTGAGAGAACTGCCAATCAGGGTTGTTGAGGTTGTTTTTGAAATCAGCAAGAAATCGAAAGCTCTCAATAAATGCATGTCTGTGATTGGCGACCATTACGATGTGGCAATGATCTTAGATGCCGACAATTTGATGGAACGCGATGTGCTTACGAAAATCAACGATGCTTTCAATCGCGGATTTTTTGCAGTTCAAGGACATAGGATGGCTAAAAACCTGAATACGAATATCGCTGTTTTAGATGCTATCAGCGAAGAAATCAACAATAAAATCTTCCGTAAAGGACACAGGATTTTAGGGCTTTCATCTGCCCTGATCGGATCGGGCATGGGTATTGAGTATTCCTTGTTTAAAAAAACCATGGCATCAGTAGATTCGGTGGGCGAGGACAAAGAGGTGGAAATGATTTTGCTACGCTCAGGCTTTAAGATCGAGTATGTGGAAGACGCCTATATTTTCGATGAAAAAACCTCAAAAAAGGATGTGTTTATCAACCAACGCCGGCGTTGGCTGGCTGCCCAGCTTGAGTTTTTCAGAAAGTACTTTTTTGATGGTTTTTGGTGTCTCATTCGATATGGCAACATTGACTATTTTGACAAGGTCATTCAAATGGTTCAGCCACCACGTATCCTTTTGGCAGGAACATTATTCATCGTTAGTTTGACACGAGTTTTATTTCATTTCCTCAACCCTGAGCTTTATCCATCTATTATTCCGGTTGAATACTGGTTAACGGCTTTTGCTGCAACCATATTTGCTTTACTACTTGCAACTCCCCTGAAATTTTATAATTGGAAAACTGTCGGTGCATTGTTTTCTCTTCCAACCGGCTTTGTGCTGATGATCAAGAGCCTGCTTCGAATCAAAGGAGCATCAAAACGCTTTATTCATACCACGCACGGACACCATCACGAAGGAGAATCGAAACCAAAATAAGTTGTTATGGATGAGGCAACAAAATATCCGTTTGTTTCGATCATCACGGTTAATTACAATCAGTCGGAAGTTACTTGTGCATTGATTGCTTCTTTGCATCAGATCACTTACCCGAATTTTGAAATCATCGTAATTGACAATGCCTCACCTTCCGACAGTCCTAAGATTATCAAAGAACGTTTTCCCAATGTAATTCTTGTTGAAAATCCAATCAATTATGGTTTTGCTGCCGGGAATAACTATGGGCTTATGCGCGCCAGAGGTGAATATATTCTTTTGATAAACAACGATATAGAAGTGCCGCGAAACTTTCTGGAACCTTTGGTTGATAAACTTCGCAGCCATCCTGAGATTGGGGCCGTCAGCCCAAAAATCAAATATTTTTATCAACCCGATACGATACAATACGCCGGTTATACGCCCATGAACTACCTCACCATGCGCAATTTTGCGATAGGTCACGGCGAAAAAGATCAGGGGCAATATGATGAAGATCGGGAAACATTTTACGCCCATGGCGCTGCAATGCTTGTGCCGATGGAAGTTGTAAAAAAAGTCGGGCTAATGTCCTATATCTTTTTTCTATATTATGAAGAAGCCGACTGGTGCGAACGAATCAAAAAAGCCGGATACAAAATCTACTATGTCCATAACAGCTATGTCCTACACAAGGAGTCGGTCAGTACTGGTAAACTAAGCAATCTGAAAATTTATTACCTCAACCGCAACAGGTTGGTTTTCATGCGTCGAAATGTGAACGGCAGCTTGTTTTACAAAGGACTGGCCTATCAGCTCTTAGTTGCCATACCCAAGAATGCACTGAACTTCTTACGCAAAGGAAATGTCAGCGCATTTCACACTTATTATAAAGCCATCGGATGGCATTTGCTCCATCTTTTCGATCCAGTTATTTACGAAAATCCAATGTTGTAATACTATCCGGCTATGGTAATCAAAACACTTCTCAGCATCGAAATCATTTTGATGATATATATGGGCGGGACTGCCCTTTACCTGCTTTTCTTCGCCATTGCAAGCCTGTTTCCAATCAAACAAAAAAAAGCCGATCATATTGAAACCTTGCGCTTTGTTGTTTTGATACCATGTTATCGCGAAGACGAAGTTATTCTTGAAGTTGCCCGCGAAGCACTCGAACAGCGCTACCCCGCAGACAAATTTGATGTTGTGATTGTAGCCGATGCATTTGAAGAAGCCACGATACATGCTCTAAAAAAACTTCCGTTGCAGGTAATGGGCGTTCGTTTTGAGGTAAGCACAAAAACCCGTGCCATCAACTATGCCTTGAGGCAACTCCCCGAAGATACATACGATGCCGTATGTATTTTAGATGCCGACAACATCATGGAATCTGATTTCCTCCACAAAATGAATCAAGCGCTCAATCAGGGATATGTTGCTGTTCAGGGTCATAGAGTTGCCAAAAACATCAATACCAGCTTTGCACTTTTAGATGCCATCAGCGAGGAGATTAACAATCAGATCTTCCGTAAAGGTCAAAGAGTTGTTGGCCTCTCATCGGCCCTGATTGGCTCGGCCATGGCTTTCCGTTATACTTTCTTCAAACAGATGATGCAAGAGGTTGAAGTGGTTGGGGGCTTCGACAAAGAGTTGGAAATAAGACTTTTAAGAGACGGGCATGCTATTGATTATGTGGATAATTCCTATGTTTTCGACGAGAAAGTGCAAAATGCCAAAGTGTTCAGCCGTCAACGTCGTCGCTGGTTATCGGCTCAGATCCATTATTTCGGGAAAAGCTTTTTGCCGGCTACAAAAGCATTCGTAACAAAAGGGAATATCGAATATTTCAACAAAGCAATACAATATGTGCAACTGCCCCGCATTTTGTTGATTGGTTTGGTTAGTCTGTTTGCATTGAGCTCTCTCGTTTTAGGAATTCCGACACTTACCAAATGGTGGCTTATTTTGTGGGGCGTTACCATTGCGGCTCTGCTTTTGGCAATCCCCCGACAGTTCTATATTCCGGAAACTTTGAAGGCTTTGTTTTTTTTACCGGTTGGATTCTTCTTTATGTTTCTATCTTTGGTGAGGATTAAAGGTGCAAATAAACAGTTTATTCATACCAAACACACCTACAACGCTTTTCAGATTAAACGAAAATTGTTCTTTCATCAAAAACCTTGAATTATGAAAATCGGCATCGAAGGACAGCGCCTTTTTAGGGTAAAAAAGCATGGCATGGACATGGTGGCACTTGAGTTGATTCGTAATCTGCAACAGATAGATACTCAAAATGAGTATTTTATCTTCATTAAGCCTGATGAAGACCACGACTGTTTGAAAGAGACTCCGAATTTTCATATCATTGAGCTGGGTGGAGGTCCTTATCCAAGCTGGGAACAAATTGCTTTGCCAAAGGCGGCCTCCCGGTTTGGCTGTCAATTATTGCATTGCACAAGCAATACTGCACCGGTATTTACCTCTATTCCGTTAGTGGTTACGCTTCACGACATCATTTATCTTGAAAGTGTGAGTTTGTTCAAAAAAGGGGGCACCTGGTATCAGAAAACGGGCAATATGTACCGCCGTTTTGTGGTGCCGCGAGTGGTGGAACGCAGTAAAAAAATCATCACCGTTTCGCATTTCGAAAAGAACAGAATTCGGCAGTTTTTTGGATTCCCCGAAAATGACCAACGTTTAGTGGCCATCTATAATGGAGTGAGCGAACATTTTCAACCCATCACCGATCGTCAGATCTTAACCGAAGTAAAAGACAAATACCATTTGCCCGATCATTATTTCTTCTTTTTGGGTAATACGGATCCTAAGAAAAATACTAAAGGAACTTTGCAAGCTTTCGATCAATATTTGAAAACAGCTGCCAATCCGGTGAAGCTCGTGATGTTGGATTACGAAAAAAATGCCTTGAAAGCATTGTTAGATGAAATTGGCTCACCCGGACTCGAGGAGCACATCCACCTGACAGGCTATGTCAAAAACACCGATCTGCCGGCCATTTACACCCAGGCTGAACTTTTCCTGTATCCTTCGTTGCGTGAAAGTTTTGGTATTCCAATGCTCGAAGCCATGCGCTGCGGAGTTCCTGTCATTACCTCCAACACATCAAGCATGCCCGAAGTTTCTGGTGGAGCAGCAGCAATAATTGACCCATTCAAACCACACGAAATTACCCAGGCAATGCATCGGCTGACAAAGGATGAACAATACCGAAAAGAATTGATAAACAAAGGTTTAGAGCAGTCAGCAAAATTTAGCTGGAGAAATATGGCCATCGAAGTGCTGAAACTTTATGAAAATCTGATTGGCTGAACTATATTTGACCTACTAAAACCTGAAGACCATGATCAAAAACCGTGATTTTATTGTGATAGGCTTGCAAGCTTTAGACAGTCGTATTGGGAGCAATTGCATCAATCTGGCCAATGAGATTGCGAAGCATAATCGGGTTTTATATGTGAATTACCCGCTTGACAGACTGACGCTTTGGCGCGAAAGGCACGATCCGCTCATCCAAAAGCGAAAACGAATTCTGAAAAAAAAGGAGCCGGCATTGGTAAAAATTAACGACAATATGTGGAATCTTTTTCCCCAAACCGTTCTAGAATCCATCAGCCAATTGCCTTTCGATAATCTGTTCGATGTGTTGAACAAGGTGAATAACCATCGTTTTGCAGCCGAAATTAAAAAAGCAGCCGATGAACTTCAGTTTTCCAACTATTTTATTTTCAACGACAGCGATATGTTTCGGGGGTTTTATTTGAAAGAAATTCTGAAACCTGAATTATACATCTATTATACGCGCGACAATTTGGTAGCTGTTGATTATTGGAAACGGCAGGGCATTCGTATTGAGGCTGCATTGATGAAAAAATCGGATATTGTCGTTGCCAATTCCACCTATCTGGCTGATCAGGCACGGCGATTCAACCCCCACTCCTACTACGTTGGTCAAGGCTGTGACGTGAGTATGTTTGATAAGTCGCTGATTGAATCACTTCCCGATGATATTATCAATATACCCAAGCCCATCATTGGTTATATCGGAGTACTCTTTGACCTTCGCCTCGACATTGACATCCTTCTTCATATTGCAAAATCGCGGCCCGATTGGCAGGTTGTTTTAGTTGGCCCGGAAGACGAAGTTTTCAAAAACAGTGCTTTGCATCAGCAAAAGAATGTTTGGTTTCTCGGACCCAAAAAAATGGAAGAGTTACCTCAGTATTTGATGGCCTTTGATGTGGCAATTAATCCACAAAAGCTCAATGAAGTAACGATTGGGAATTATCCCAGAAAAATTGACGAATACCTTGCTATGGGAAAACCTACCGTAGCCACACGGACAAAGGCAATGGAAGTTTTTGACGGTTACACCTATCTGGCCGAAAATAAAGAACAATATGTTGAGATGATTGGCCAGGCTTTACGCGAAGATAACGAAGAAAAAGCCAAAAGCCGTGAAGTTTTTGCCCGCAGTCACACTTGGGAGAACAATGTGGCTGAAATTTACGATAAGATAATCAAACATTTACAACAACCGCGATAATAATGTCAATTGCAGAAAAAATTAAAGCCAATCCGCGGTTAAAAAAAATTGCGCTTTGGTTACTCATGCCCGCCAATCAGGCTCGACCGCGCCTGTGGGTAAAATGTTTTCTCAACCCATTGAAACATCATAAGGGAAAAGGTGCGCTCGTCCGAAAGCGAACCAGAATGGATGTTTTGCCATTTAACCGTTTTGAACTTGGGGCTCATTCCACCATCGAAGATTTCTCAACCATCAACAACGGTGTTGGCGATGTCATCATTGGTCAGCGCACACGCATAGGTCTAGGTTGCACTGTGATTGGCCCAGTGACAATCGGGAATGATATCATGTTTGCACAAAACATTGTTGTTTCAGGGCTTAATCACGGTTATCAGGATATCAACCTGCCCCCCAGCCAGCAACCCGTTGAAACGAAACCAATTATTATTGAAGATAATGTCTGGATTGGCGCTAATTCGATCATCACAGCCGGTGTTACCGTTGGGAAACAAGCCATTGTTGCTGCCGGAAGCGTTGTAACAAAAGATGTTGCACCTTTTAGCATTGTAGCAGGAAATCCGGCAAAAACCATTAAATTTTACAATTTTGAAACTTCCGGTTGGGAACGTTCGCAAAATTAACTTACCAACTCTTCAAGTAATAAACACCAATAATGAAAAAAATCCTAACTTATGTTCGTTACTTTACCGATTTTTTACAATACGGTCAGTTACGACTTGTCATCGCCTCGGTTGTTTATATCTTAACCGGCAAATCATTTATCCAAACCCGAATATTCAGGGGTAAGCTTGGGTATTTTCTGCATCGGAAAGGCTCTCTTGATTTTCAATTTGGAAACTATGCCTATGAATGGAATGTAAAAGAAGTAATGCTCAAGCATTTACACTCATACGATGTTTTTTTCGATGTTGGAGCCAACATTGGGAGCTATACCATCATGTTAGCAGGAAGCGGCTTACGAACCTACGCATTTGAGCCGGTTTATTCTAATTATAAAGCTCTCAATATTAATATTTTACTTAACGATCTCGAAAGTAAAGTAACCGCATTCAACTTTGGATTGGGCAACGAAACACGCCCTGAAAGCTTCTCTTTTGATCCGTTGAATACCGGTGCTTCACACATTTCCTCGCATCCGGCCGACACGCTTGATGCCGAAAAAAGAAGTATCGCAACCACCATCCAGATCACAAAGCTTGATGACATTGTTTCGAGTTTCGAACTGAAAGAAACCGATCGGATTTTGATGAAAATTGACGTAGAAGGTATGGAGATCGAAGTATTGCAAGGAGCAGCGCAATTTCTAAAAAGCCGTCCAAAAGTAATGCTTATTATGGAGAGTGTCCACTCAGGCGAAGAACAACTTAAAAAGGTACTTAGTGAAATAGATGAATTTGAGTTCTTTTCCATTGACTCGCTCAATATGGGTGCCTTCAAAGACAAATAACGCTAAAAATATTTCGGCATGGAAATTTTAAAAATCATTTTCTGGGTTCTTCTTTTCATCGTTTTCTACGCTTATGTAGGATACGGGATTGTTTTGTATTTCCTGGTCAAGATTAAAAAAATCTTCATGCCGTCAAAACCTAAGCCTATTGAGGATTATGAACCAGAGGTTACGCTATTTGTAGCTGCTTATAACGAAAAAGATTATGTAGATGCCAAGGTAAAAAACAGCTTAGAGATGGACTACCCCAAAGAGAAGCTTCATCAGGTATGGGTTACTGATGGCTCGGATGATGGCACTCCTGACTATCTGCAAAAATATGTTGATCAAGGCATTAGTGTATATCATAAACCTGAACGGGGTGGTAAAATTGGTGCTATGAATAGAGGGATGGAGTTTGTTAAAACGCCGATCGTCATCTTCTCCGACGGCAATACCATGTTAGGAAAAGAAAGCGTAAGACGGATCGTGAACCTCTTTGCCAACCCTAAAGTGGGATGTGTTTCAGGCGAAAAACGAATATACAATAAGGAGAAGGACGTAGCAGCCGGTACCGAAGGAATCTACTGGAAATACGAATCAACCTTAAAAAAATGGGATGCTGAACTATATTCAGTCGTGGGCGCAGCCGGCGAGCTTTTTGCCATCCGAACCGAGTTATTTCAACATGTTGAGAAAGATACCCTGCTCGACGATTTCATCATTTCGTTGCGTGTGGCCATGAAAGGCTATACCATTCAATACGACCCCGAGGCTTATGCCATCGAAACTTCGTCGGCCAATGTCAAAGAAGAGCTTAAACGAAAAGTACGCATTGCTGCTGGCGGAATCCAATCCATCGTACGATTGAGCCCGCTTTTAAATATTTTCAAGTATGGAATTCTGAGCTTTCAATACATTTCGCACCGGGTACTCCGCTGGACTTTAGCCCCCATATCGTTGCCGCTTATTTTTCTCATCAACTTGATTTTATTTATCAAACTGGGATATAACAATTTCCAAAACATCTATGTTTGGCTTTTTTACGGCCAAGTATTGTTTTATCTTTTATCATTCATAGGCTGGAAGCTCGAAAACCGGGCAATCCGGATAAAAGCCCTCTTTGTTCCTTACTATTTTATGATCATGAATCTGGCTGTACTCATGGGTATGAAACGTTATTTTAAAGGAAATCAATCAGTTAACTGGGAACGTGCTAAAAGAGGAAAAATGGAATGAAACTGTTGCGTTTTGCTCTCTGGCTTTTCGTTTTGCCTACATGGATCAATGCCTACGGACAAACCCTTTGCAATCACACGATTCCGGCAAGCCAGACAACTGTTAACGGCGTGGATATAGCGCCGGGCGACACAGTTTGCCTGCTCGGAGGTAATAAAGATTTTCTCTTTTTTTCGCAATTGGTTGGCACGGCCGAGAAACCCATCGTTGTGGTTAACCGTAACGGAAATGTCATTATTCATACCACACATTTCTACGGAATAAAATTTTCGCACTGTAAACACGTCAAACTATTGGGAATCAACTCAGATTCTTATGGAATCAGGATTTTGAAAGTAGCCAATGGTGCAGGCATCTCCGTTGACGAACTGAGCACAAATATTGAAATTGCTTATGTGGAGGTTTCAAATACTGCTTTTGGAGGTATCTATGCCAAAACTGAACCAGATTGCAGTTTCGAGTCAACGCGTGACAAATTTCTTTTGAGTGGCCTGCATATCCATCACTGTTATATTCACGATGTAGCTGATGAAGGCATGTATATTGGCAGCGCAAAATACACCGGGCAATATCTCCCTGCCTGCGACACCACTGTTTTGCCCCACTTGCTCACCGATGTCAGAGTTCATGACAATATCGTTGAACGAACCGGATGGGATGGCATTCAAGTGAGCTCGACTACCGCAGACTGCTCTATTTTCAACAATATTATCCGTAGCGACTCCTACCGCGAAACCAACGGCCAGATGTCAGGAATCTTGATCGGAGGAGGGTCAAATTGCGATTGTTACAACAATCAAATTTTGGATGGTAAAGGCGACGGCATTGATATTTTTGGTTTTGGCGAAATGAAAATTTACAACAACCTGATTGTCAGGGCGGGCAAAAGCTTCCAGCCGGAAAACAACAACGTACCCAAACACGGTATATTTATTGGCAATGCCCCTGATAATGCCGGTGCACGCTTTAAAATCATGCACAATACCATCATTAAGCCAAAAACAACCGGGTTACGGTTTTCGAACTTTTTTACTTCGGCCAATCTGTTTTTCAATAACATCATCGCCAATCCAGGCGCTTCCCCAAATATGGGTGAGGCTGCTTATTTCGACAATTCCACCGCACAGAACAACTTCAACTTAAAACAGAATTTATTCTCCGAACAAGTTGAACCACTGGGTTTTGTGGATTTCGCAAATGATAATTACGATCTCAGAGCAGGCTCGGTGGCCGTAAACAAGGCTTTTGATGCAGGTTTGAATAACGTTCCTTTCGACATCCTGAATCGCCCCCGCCCACACAATTCCGCCTCTGATATTGGCGCTTATGAATGTCAGGCAGTGAATGCAAGGGTGCAAGCCATGGGAGTCAACGATCGAAAAATGAACGTATCGTTTAATGCAGAGCAAGGAAAAATTGTATCAACCATCTTTTTTTCATCCAATGACATCGTTGATTTTCAACTTTTTGATGCCAATGGCAAATTATTGAGCTCCTATACTGAACTAGTGGTTGGACCAGGTGAACATCAATTTTCCTTTTCGGTCAAATCCTATCCGCCAGGGATCTATTTTTTGCAATGTCGAAGCAAAAATCATCAATTGTCAAAAAAGTTTCTTATTCAATAATTGGGATTATGTCGCTCACTTCATTGGTCAAACGCCTGATTCCACGTACATTAGGGTACAGAATCCGGAAACTCAAGCTTTTTGTTCGGGGCTGCATTTATAGGGGTAATACTTATTCTTGCCCTATTTGTGAGCATGATTACCGGCAATTTTTTGATGGAGGATTCGACACTGAAGGCAACTCAAAATATCAGATTATTGGGTCGGGAAGGCGGAAAAATATTATCTGTCCAGGCTGTGCTTCCACCGATCGTGAACGGCTTATCCTGCTTTGTCTGAAGAATAAAGATTTGAAACTCTGGCCTGCTGAATCAATTCTGCATGTAGCGCCGGAGCCGGCTTTGAGCAGCCGGTTAAAAAAATGGCAAAAAGAAAATGGCGGACATTATCTTGCCGGCGCAAAATATCATGAAGGTTTTTATTACGGAAACGATCTTCAACTCATTGATCTGCTTAAACTTAAATTTGACGATAACCAGTTCGACCTGCTGATTTGCAATCACGTTCTCGAGCATATAGAGGATGACCTAAAGGCTATGGGTGAACTTCATCGTGTGTTGCGGCCTGGTGGAAAGGCTATTCTTCAAGTTCCCTGGTCTCCAATTCTTGAAACGACATATGAAGACGCTTCGATCGTTGACCCAAAAGAACGTGAGAAACATTTTGGTCAATTTGATCATGTCAGGGTTTATGGGAAAGATTATACGGACCGTCTGAAAAAAGCAGGTTTTACTGTCGAGGTTATTGAAATTTCAATACTTTCGTTAGATAAAACACACTATATTCGCTATGGATTAAATCCATTGGAAAAAGTATTTGTTGCTTCAAAATAAGTCGCAGAAAACGTATTGATGAAAAACAAATTCCTCCTTTGGTTCTTTATCGTGCTTTCATGGCAAGCCTTGAAACCAGGCTTCCTAAATGCACAGGATAAATATTTGTTTTTCAATAATTTACACAAGGCTATTTGTTTTTATAGAATTGAGGCTGTTGCTGAATATCTCGATTCCTGTTTACAAGATTCAACAATTTCATCCAATGACGATAATCTTCTTCTGGCCGAAATTTTTTCGGGAAATCTGGACGAAAAACAATTTGAAGCAAAACGTTTTACTTCGGATCCGCCACGAGATCAGTTTAGGTTTCTTCAGCTTTATGGTTGGCTATTAAGTCAGAATCGGGAAACGAACCGGGCTGTTGATCTCTGGAAAAATTTCATCTCAGACTCGAACAATCTTCAATTGCAAACAAAAGCTGTGAACGAGCTGTGTCGAATCTACAATGATGAAGGAGAACCACACAAAACCATACTACTGATGGGCGCATTCAACCCGTTGACAGCTGACAGCTGCCAAGTTGTAACAGCCTTTGAATCAGCCATAGAGCTGTGCCGTAGTTATCTGTTAATGGCCGATACGCTCGATTCGCGCCATCAGCTCATCTTGGCTGACAAATTATTTCAGACACATAAACAGATTCCATTTAGTGATCGGCTCATTTTGCTTAATCTGAAAAATATCCTCAGCGACACCAACACATATTCTTTAATTCAGGACATTAATAATCAACTTGATGATCAGAACACAGCGCTCCGAGCAATAGCATTACAGCTCCTTGCGAATCAACCTGGTATTGTTGCAGACACGGTCTTTGATTTGCTTTCCCGCTCGGGCGAAGAATGGAAGTCCCATCAGGAACACAATGCACAAATGTGTTCAATTAACGGAAAAACTTTTCAAAATTCAAGAAATACAGTTGCTAAAGTCAAACTCTGGAAAGAAGCCGGTGTCACACTTCAAACCATCACCTGGGTAATTGCCGTATTCGTATTAATCCTTATCACATTGATTTTCAGGAGTTATTTCCGATTCATCAAGACTATACGGATCAAATCAGAACAAATTCAGGACCATCGTTTTCAGATTGAACTGGAGATGCACGAATCATTTCGAAATGTGGATGATTTGGTGGCTCAACGTGAGGCCAATCTTCATATTGAACTTCAAGAGCGTGACAAAATTGACAATGAACTCAAGGAAGCATTACAGCAAGCCGAGGCTGCCAATTTCGAGAAAAATGCTTTTCTTTCCAATCTCAGTCACGAAATACGCACACCGCTCAATGGCATCATTGGTTTTTCAAATCTTTTAGAGAATGAACTGGCCTTGCTCGACCAGCCCGAGCTGTTTGACTACGCCAACTCCATTGAGCGCAGTGGCGAAAAGCTACTTCATTTGCTGAACAATATCATTGATATCAGCCGACTCGAAGCAAACGATATTGAGTTTAACCTCGTATCATGTCCGGTGAAAGAAATTGCAGATGAAATATTACGGAAATTTGCTGCTTCAGCTTCCGAAAAAGGCATTCGTTTAGTGAGTGAAATGTCGAATATTCGGGCAATTGCCGACCCCGAGATGCTTGCCAAAGTGTTGTACGAAATTGTGGACAATGCCGTGAAATTCACTGATAAAGGTTTCGTCAGACTCAATATCGCAAAAGATACTGACCCGCTCTTTGTACAGATCAGTGTTCGCGATACAGGCATAGGCATTGACTCCAACTACCTCCCCGGGCTTTTTGAGGCATATCGCCGGGAGAGTTCAGGTTATTCACGCCAATATCAGGGCGCTGCGCTTGGAATACCGCTGTCACGGCAATTAGTTGAACGTATGAACGGAAAACTTAGCATTGAGTCGCAAAAAGCAGTAGGAACTACCGTCAGCATTCTTCTGCCTGTTGCAGAAGAACCGGTGAGCAGCTCAAATAAGCCATCTTTTCAAAAAGGCGAGCGTCAGTGGCTCAAAATTGAAGAGTTGATGAGAAACAGGAAGATTCTGATCATTGAAAGTGATCCAGGCTTCCGAAAAAGCACCGCTGATTATTTAAAGCATTTGTGTGAAGTACAAATTGCTGCAAATGGTGACGAAGCTTTGAACATGATTAAAAAAGAGGCGGGTGAAAACCGGATTTTTGATTTGGTGATCACCGACATCCATCTGCAACCGCCTTGGGATGGTGAAAAACTTCTTCAAACCATTCGTTCAGGCTTTCCGGCATATGCCAATATCAGGGTGATTGGACTCAGCGCTTTTGATATTTCTGTCAAAGCCGGCAATATCCATCAAACAAGCTATCATGCTTATTTACATAAACCTTTCTCGCAAAGCCAACTTTTTGAGTGCATCGGCAAAGTTTATGACAAGAAGTTGAATTAATACTCAAGGTTTTTTGAAATCACGGTAAATCATGTAATTTTGTACATTGAAAACCACAAAACAAGACATTAAATAACGAAAATGATTCTGGACAGATGACCGGAGAAGAAAATATAATTCGCGTACTATTAGTTGAAGACAACGAGCTCAATCAGAAATTTGCCATGGCTGTTGTACGCAAAATGGGCTTTGCCATTGACGTGGCACCCAACGGAAAAATTGGTGTTGAGTTATTCAAATCGAAGAACTATCATCTGGTGCTGATGGATATTCAGATGCCGGAGATGAACGGGATTGAAGCCACGATGGAAATCAGACGGATAGAAGCCGAGGAAGGTCAGGGGAAACATGTCCCGATTATTGCAGTGACTGCCTTTGCCATGGAGCAGGATAAGCGCAATTGCATCAATGCAGGTATGGATGAATTTATTGCCAAGCCTTATAAACCGTTTGAACTGGAACAGAAAATCCGAATGTTTCTTTAATTTTTTTTCGAATGATCACCAAAGACATTGAGATTGAAGAGCTTGTCCGGGTTTATCCGTTTTCGGTAAAATACCTGATGGAGCACGGGATCAAATGCATTGCCTGTGGCGAACCTATTTGGGGGACTTTGGAAGAAGCGGCAAAAGAAAAAGGTTTTGGCCTGGATGAGATTGAAGTTTTTGTCAGTGAAATGAATTACATTGCGCAAAAATCAAGCCCGACAGCAGAAGACGGTCAACCTCGAATCAATCCTTCAAAACTTCAACTTTAAACTAGGGGTCCGACTACGGAGCCAAACGTTTTTTTGTCCAATCGCTTGTCTTTTCATATACAATGCGATCGTGTAGGCGATTTTGTCCACCCTGCCAAAATTCAATATAATCAGGTTTCAACGCAAATCCCCCCCAATTATTGGGGCGTACTGTTTTTTTGCCTTCACGCAAAAATTGATCACGTTGCTCGATAAGCCATTCTTTTGAAGGGATGATCCGGCTTTGGGGTGAAATGATGGCGCTCACCTGGCTCTCAACTGGCCGGACAGAGAAATAGGCATCACTTTCGGCAGCAGGGATTTTTTCAACAACACCCTCCACCCTCACCTGACGTTGAAGATCGGGCCAGAAAAAGAGCAGTGAAGCCATTGGATTAGAATTCAAATCATTAGCCTTTCGACTGTCATAATTGGTAAAAAACACAAATCCATTTTCGGAAAATTCCTTAAGCAAAACAACACGCGACGAAGGGCGAAGTTCATTCGCAGTGGAAAGGATGCAGGCATTTGCTTCGAAAGCATGCTGTTCAACCGCCTGCCGAAACCATTGATCGAAAAAAATAAAAGGATCGGCCGGGCATGTTCTTTCGTCGAGGGAGTCTTTGGCATATTGTTGCCGCATGGAATGGATTTTCATTTTTCCTTGTTTTTCCTTCAGCAAAAATAAGTATCTTGGCCGGATAAAAACCAATTCACCATATGGGGATATTTTTTAAACGCCGGCAAGTGGCGGTTCCAACTTTCTGGGGATTTCTATTGATTCTTTTATTCCTTTTTTCAGCAGCTTACCTCCTGCTCAGGTCAACATATCCATTTCTATCCCCCAGCTATGAACCGGTTTCAAAAACCCTAGTGATTGAAGGCTGGATTCCGGAATCAGGCTTGAAAGAAGCATTGGCTTTTTATAGAAAAAACCGTTACGAAAAAATGATCATTACAGGGGTTCCCATTACACAATGGACCTACTCCTCGCCTTTTTCAAACATGGCCGATGCTTCAGCTGGCACGATGCGACAACTTCATTTCAAAGACACTATTTACCGCGCCATTATTCCTTCTACCATTCAGCGCGACCGCACATACAGCACAGCCGTTTCGATGAAGATGCAGTTAAGCCGATGGGGAATTTCCGATGAAAACTTCGATCTTTTCTCGATGGGGGCTCATGCCCGACGTTCATATTTAATGTTTAAAAAAGCATTTCCGGGTTTCAAAATTGGGCTTATCACCAGTACCGATCCATCCTTTGATCCTGATCGTTGGTATGCTTCCAGCCGGGGTTTTAGAACAGTTTTTGGTGAGCTTGTAAGTTATTTTTACAGCATTTTATTATTCAGTCCCAGTGAGAACCAAACCATAGAACTAATCAAGCTTGGCGAATACTATGACAAGATAACCTCGCATCGTTTCGAAACTGACCGTGAGTTTGATGACAGTCTGACAAGTCCGCTTGGTAAAGAAGACATTGCAAAATTTGAAGGGCTCGATTACTTCGTAATTGACACAGCCTGGAAAATTAAAGCCACTTTTATCCTTGATACCCTGCAACCGCCTTTTCAGATGCCGACAAGCACTAACAGGCTTCCTTGGTATCGGAAATACGGCGAAATCCATTTCACAAAAGATGGTGTTGACTATAAATTGTTTGCTTATCAAAACCTTGATTATCTGAAAAATGAACCTGGATATCGCAAGCTTTTTGTTCCTTTTACTGATCACACCAATGGCGTTACAACATACGGAGGTGGTCGTTACCTTGATATTGACATACCGGAAAATCAATCTTTCTATCTTGACTTCAATTATGCATACAACCCTTATTGTGCTTATTCTCACCGCTGGTCATGTCCAATTCCGCCTTCGGAAAACAGTCTTGAAATGGAGGTTATCGCAGGCGTAAAAGCTTATGAATCACTGGAATAAAAAATAATCATGGAAAAATTACCCATTTCAGTTCTATTTATTGATGATGAAAAGACGCTTCGGTTGGTTTATGAGAAACTGATTGGTTCGTGGGTGGATAAGATGTATCTTGCTTCTAACGGTCAGGAAGGGTTCGAGATATATAATCAATATCAGCCCGACCTTGTCATTACCGACATACGAATGCCGGTGATGAATGGTCTCGACATGACGCTCATGATCCGGCGGCAATATCCGCAAGCAAGGATTGTCATTTTATCGGCCTATAGTGAGGCGAGTTTTCTTATTCGGGCTATTGAAGGCGGTGTGAAAGACTTCCTGATTAAACCCGTTGACAATCATGTTCTTCATAAAGCTATCATAGAACAGGCCGAAGAAATTTTGATTGGCCGAAAGATTCGTGAAGAAGAAAGCCGCCGAATCAAGGCAGAAATAGAGCTCAGACATAACGAGCAGGTGTTGCAGGCCGTCAATGAAATTGCTGCTCACCTGATTAATTTTGGTTACAACGATAGCTCCATTGATTTTACATTACGCACTTTAGGCCAAGCCGCACAGGTGAGTCGGGTTTATTTTTTCCAGAATTTCAACCACAATGGGTCAAGTTACAGCCGTCAAACCCATGAATGGACAGCCGACAACATTGGTTCTGAATCTGATAATGAGCTGTTAGCAGCTGTACCTCATACCGATACATCATTTGCACGATGGGCAAGAGAGTTGGGGCAACGTCATATCATCCATGGTTTAATTCGCAATTTCCCTCCCGAAGAACAAGCCGCTTTATCACCTCAAAACATCCTGTCTATTGTTGCAATCCCCGTTTTTGTTCAAGGAGAATGGTTTGGTTTCATTGGCTTTGACGATTGTATAGAGGAACGAATCTGGACAAAGTCGGAGATTGACACACTTTCTGCGGCAGCGAATCTAATCGGTGCGGCTATTTACCGCACTTCGATCGCCAATCAATTGAGGGTCTTGAATGCAGAACTGGAAGAAAGGGTAAAAAGCCGAACCGAAACACTCGAGAAAGAAGTTGCAGAGCATAAAATAACCGAAAGCCTGTTACGTCAGAGTGAGGAAAAATACCGTTCGATTTTCGAAAATGCCAACGATGCCATTTTTCTATGCATTGACAATCAGATTAGATTAACCAATCCCCGTTTTTCGGAACTCACCGGATTTTCGCCCGAATATGTCCTTGGAAGATCATTTTTAGATTTTGTTTCACCCGACGACCATCACTTTCAGCATAGCGGAAAAGAAAAGCCGCATTGCCCTGAAGGCATTATTGAGCCGTCTGACATCAAACTTATTACAGCTGATGGAATTTTCAAATGGGTGGAAATTAAATCCAGATTAATCCTCTGGGACGGTCAACAAGGTTTTCTTACGTTTCTGACCGACATTCACAAAAGAAAGTTGTTGGAAAATGAACTTCGCGAGCTTAACACCAACCTTGAAGCCCGTGTGGAAAGCGAACTCAGGCATCGCGAAAAGCAACAACAGATTGTGGTGCAGAAGTCAAAGCTCGAGTCATTGGGTGAACTTTCGGCCGGAATGGCTCATGAGATCAACCAGCCTCTTGGCGGCCTCTCAATGAGCATTGATAATATTCTTGATGAGCTGGACTTCGGTCATTTGGACAAAGAATATCTCACCCGGAAATTCGATCTGATGTTTAAAGATATTGACCGTATCCGTCGAATTATCGAACATGTGAGGATTTTCTCCCGCGACCATCAAAATACTGACTTTGAAGTTTTTAATCTTTCCGAGGTGATTAGGAACAGCCTGCTTTTAGTCAGCAAGCTCTTCGAAAACAATCAGATTGAATTACAGGTTAAAATTGACGATTTGGAGTGCTGTGTTTTTGGAAATCCGTTTCAGCTTGAACAAGTTGTTCTCAATGTACTCAGCAATGCCCGTCATGCGGTGGAAAAGAAGCAGATTGAGTCCGATGCCGGCTATCAGAAAAAGGTTTCGATCGAATCATTCACCGAAAAGGATACTCATTTTCTCGTTATAACCGACAACGGCATCGGTATCAGCGAAGAAATTCTGGACAATGTATTCAATCCGTTTTTTACAACGAAAAGCGCCAACGAAGGTACCGGATTGGGCCTTTCAGTTTCGTATGGTATCATCCGCTCAATGAATGGCAACATTGAAATTGAAAGCATAAAAAATGAGTTTACAAAAGTTAGCATTCAGATTCCTGTTTATTTGCAGTAACCCATGAACGAGCTTTGCATTCTTATTCTTGATGATGAAGAGCGCCTGCGCGACGAGATGGGCGAATTTCTGAAAAAACGCAATTACAAAGTTTTGCTTTCGGGGCATCCCGATGATTTTTTTGTTTTGCTAAAAAATCATCTAGTGGACATTGCGATTGTGGACATTCGTCTTCCGAAGATGAGTGGCCTCGAAGTGTTGAAACAAGTCAGGATTTTATCTCCTGAAACCGAAGTAATTATGATCTCAGGCCATGGCGATATGAACAGCGTTATCGAGGCCATGCGTCATGGGGCTTTTGATTATTTCCAGAAACCTTTTCGGGCTCACGATGTTCAACTTGCCATTGAGCGCACCCAAAAGTTTATTGCTTTGAACCAGCGTTTGAAAGAACGCGAAAATACTATTCGGATACTCACAGATAGACTTCGTCAAAACGTAGGAGCGCCGATGATTGGCGAAAGCAGCGCCATGAAGGAAGTCATGAGTCTGATGGAGCGGGTTGCCCTCTCCGATCAAACCAGTGTATTGATCACGGGCGAAAGTGGCACAGGGAAAGAACTTGTTGCTCACGGCATTCACCTTTTGAGCCAACGCCAACAGCAGATTTTTTATTCTGTCAACTGCTCTGCCATCACCGACAGCCTATTCGAAAGCGAGTTTTTTGGCCATCGTAAGGGTTCATTCACCGGTGCACTCGACGATCGCCCCGGTTGCTTCGAGATTGCCACAAAAGGAACCCTTTTTTTAGATGAAATCGGCGATATGCCTATCGGACAGCAAGCCAAGCTTTTACGAGCCATAGAAGAAAAAAAAGTACGCCCTGTGGGGGCAAAAAACAGCATTGATGTTGATGTACGCATCATAGCAGCTTCCAATCAACATCTTGAACAGATGATTGAAGAACGAAAATTCCGCTATGATCTTTATCATCGTCTGAGCAGTTTTGTCATCCATTTACCGCCACTTCGCGAGCGTAATGAAGATATTCCTTTGTTAATCAATCATTTTGCTACGGTTTTTGCTCAACGGATGAACCGCAAGGATATTCGTGTTTCGGATGAGGCAGTCCGAATGCTCGCTCAGTATCCATTCCCGGGCAATATCCGTGAGTTGAGAAATGCCGTTGAACGTGCCATGATTTTGGCTAACGGAAATATTTTATTGCCCAAACACTTTCCACTTGCACAAAATCATTATGCAAATTCTGCAACAGAACCACAAATGCAAGACTCTGTATTGAATACCAAAGAAAAAGATATTATACTTAGAACATTGAAAAGCAATCATTTCAACAAGAGTAAAACCGCAGTTCAACTCAACATTTCGTGGCAGTCGCTTCATCGCAAGATGAAAAAATATGGGATTAAGAAACCCGACTCCCCTGACAGCTTTTCATAATGCATTTTTTTGAATCGTAGCATTTTCATGAATGTTTTAATCAATAAAACTTCTTTAAAAATATTTGAAGGCGCACGTGTTGCCGACGCTATACGACTTTATTACAGGCAACATAAAAAAGCCATCCCAAAACCTCTGCCATCCGTTTATGACATCCACGGCAACCATGTAAACCATGATGGCTCTTTGCATGAAAACATTCATTTATATCTTAAATAACTTGTGAATCATGAACAAATTTAGGTTCGCTTTTTTTGGAGCATTACTCAGCCTGGTCATTTTAACCATTAGCTGTGGAACAAGCCGAAAAACCGGTTATTCTACGCAAATTCCGGAAACAAAAACTTTAAGTATCCTGGCAGTTAATGATATGCATGCCAACATTGATCAATTCCCAAGGTTAGCTTTCATAGCCGACAGCCTTCGGAATCTGTATCCCAATCTGTTATTGGTTTCTGCAGGCGACAACCAGACCGGCAACCCGGTGAACGATCAATTCCCTGAACGCGGAATGCCTATGATTGAGCTGATGAATGCGCTTCATTTTAATCTGTCTGCCATGGGAAATCACGAGTTTGACCCCAAACCCAATGCTTTGGCCTTTTTGCTAAAAAATGCCGACTTTGATTTTATCAGTGCCAATATACATCCCAAAGACACCATAAATTTCCCCATTAAACCCTATCGGTTAGTTCATCTTCCCAATGGACTTACAATAGGTTTTGTTTCCGTGATTGAAATTAACCAACGCGGCATTCCGGACAGTCATCCGGATAATTTGACCGGATTTTCGTTTTCAAACCCGATATCTACAGCAAATCAATACCTCTTTCTTAAAGATAGTTGCGATGTATTGATCTATCTGACACATTATGGCTATGAAAATGATGTGAAGTTAGCTTTACAGTTTCCTCAGGATGTAGTTGATTTGATTATTGGTGGGCATTCGCACACGAAAATTGATACGGAACAAATTCATAACCACATTCTCATTACTCAGGCCGAAAGTAGGCTTAAATATGCCACTCTGATTCAAATGAAGATTTTACCTGACGGTAGTCGGACAAAAACAGCACAACTGTTGACCGTAGGTAATAAAGGCCAAGTAAATGAGGAGATTGCCAAAATGGTTGACAAATTCAATGACAATCCACGACTCAACACACCTATTGCCGAGGCAACAGACGATTTTTCCAATCGCGAGGAAATTGGCTTTTTGATGGTTGACGCCATGCGGGCATCTTCGCAAACCGAAATTGCCTTGCTAAATCCGGGAGGAGTTCGATTGGCCTATTTGCCTAAAGGACCTGTCACTGTGAAAGATGTATATCTGATGGATCCTTTTGGAAATGAAACTATCCTGTATCGCTTGACCGGACATGAATTAAAGTCTTTACTTACCAACGCCTTCCGCTTTGACGATTATGGAGCTATTATCCCTTCCGGAATGAAAACACGATACCATTTAGACCAAAAAGGCCAGTTGTTTGATGTGGAACTATTCACAGATGAGGGTGTGCCAATGGATTTGAATCGTCTCTATTCCGTTGCCATGAACAGCTATATGGCCTCTGTTTATGTTTATGAACATGAAGATCCAGGCGCCAGCAATTATACCACAACAGCCGTTAGTATGATTGAATTCCTTCGGAAAATTGGGAAAATCCCTTCCTATCGTGATCAACAACGGGTTGAAATCATCAAATAGATTTAGATTTGGAAAACCAAGCATTATAGCCTGATGCAATTTCCTATGTAATCACATATAAGCTATTCTATATCTTTCTGTTGATGATCAACTATTGAGACAATGCGAAAACTTAGTTAAAGTAGGCACAGAAGGCTCAAACAATAAAGCAGAGCCCAAAATTCCGGAGTTGTTACGGCACTTTCGTTTGTTTTCAAATTCTGGCATAATACCGTTAATTCGCAGGATTCACCTAATTTTGCAAAAAAAATTGGCGGAATGCTAACAAACAGACAGTTATTCAGGTTGCACATGGGTTTGCCCTCCATTGTGGATGATGCGATTGAATTTGTCAGGGCAGAAGGCATCTATCTTTTTGATGTTGATGGCCATCGCCATATTGATCTTGTTT
>JACFNF010000022.1 GCA_019454985.1 Bacteroidales bacterium | reverse complement strand
TTCTTCTGTTCTCATACTGCAAAAATAAGCTACCCACTATAATCGGCCAAGAGCTCAATTTAACGATGTTCAACTACAGACCTTTTTCTAGGCAAAATGTTTATTATTCGAAAAGTTTAAATGAATATGTATATAAGTGGTCAAAATTTTTACCTGAAAAAAATCAAAAAAACTTATTTATATGCATTTCATCAACGGGTCATAATAATGGTTTGTCATTACTTATTTCCAATTCAATTTTAGATGCTCATTACAATGGGGATACACAAGCATTCCCCCTTTACTACTACGAAGAGCGGGAAAAACAAAGTCCGTCTTTATTTGATGCGGCAGGCGAAAGCGAATACATCCGCAGAGACGGGGTTTCGGATTTTATTTTGGGAAGAGCCAGAAAACAGTATGGCAAAAATGTAGATAAAGAAGATATTTTCTACTATGTCTATGGTGTATTGCACAGCCCGGATTATCGCAACGCATTTGAGAACGATTTAAAGAAGATGTTGCCACGGCTACCTTTGGTAGAAGATGTACGGGGTTTTTGGAAGTTCAGCAAAGCCGGCAGACAATTGGCCGAGCTGCATTTGAATTACGAAGAAGTTGAACCGAGCAAAGAAGTTATCGTAGTGTACAATCCGCTATCTGTTTCGGAGGCTTTAAGTCAGGCAAACAAAGAAGAAATGGAATACCTGAATTACAAAGTACAAAAAATGCGTTTCCCTAAAAAAGGTCAAAAAGACACCATCATTTACAACAATCAGATCACGATAGAAAACATCCCCGAAAAGGCTTATGAATATGTGGTAAACGGCAAATCTGCCATTGAGTGGATTATGGAGCGTTATCAGGTGACCACCGACAAAGCCAGCGGCATCACCAACGACCCCAACGATTGGGCGGCAGAAGTGGGCAATCCGAGATATATTTTGGATTTGCTGCTCAGCATCATCAATGTGAGTGTACAAACGGTAGATATTGTAGCCGGTTTACCTAAGATGGAGTTTGAGGAATAAAGGATGAATGAAAATAAATCGAAGAATTCGGCAGGCAGTTAACAGCTCGTTTGGCAAAAGCGGCAGTAAACGTCTTCGATTTGAAGTTTTTTGCTAATTTTAAGGTCTCGTCTTCGGTCGAAATTCCGTGATAAAAGTGCCGCCTTTGTCAAGCGAGGCAGACGTTATAGGGCATTACGAACAAACCAATAAATGAAAGAATATTCTCTAATTTTGTATTTTAGTAATTCATAATCGAAAATATGGCGAAAAGTAGAATCATACAAGTCAAAGACTCTACCATTAAAGTAATTAATCAAAATGAAACTGATTATATCTCTTTAACAGATATGACAGAAGGTTTTCGAGAAGGAAGTGGATTAATTGGCAAATGGATTACAAATAAAAATACACTTGAATATCTTGGTGTTTGGGAGAATTTAAAGAACGAAAGTTTTAATTACCCCGAATTCGAGGTAATTAAAAATGAATCAGGAGTAAATCGTTTTGTAATGTCTGTTGGTCAATGGATTGAGCGAACAGATGCAATGGGAATGATTGTAAAAGTAGGGCGATATGGGGGTACTTATGCACATAAAGATATTGCCTTTCATTTCGCAATGTGGCTAAGTCCTGAATTCCAAATTTATTTAATCAATGAATTTCAGCGTTTAAAAGATGAAGAAAACGATAGAAATAGATTAGAATGGAATTTGCAAAGAACTCTTGCTAAAGTCAATTATCATATTCATACAGATTCAATTAAAGAAAATCTAATTCCTGCTGAAGTTACTAGTAAACAAGCAAGTTTCATTTATGCTAATGAAGCTGATATTTTGAATGTTGCCTTATTTGGAATGACTGCAAAAGAATGGAGAGATACAAACCCAGATAAGAAAGGAAATATCAGTAGTGTCCACTAAAAAATTAAGTTGCTGAGTTTTACTATAAATGGATATTGTAAACGCTTGATTAATAACTGTATAATTTACAGTCGCTAATTGATTTAAGTTATATTTAGAGGATAATGAATTCAAATGTAGATGTAGTGATTTCATTTTAACTAACTAATTTATAGGTATTTAGGAATGAGATCAAAAAAGTTTAGTGGACAGTAGTGATGGCGTTTATTTAATAGAATTAGAAGTTGAAAATCATAAATGCGTAAAAAAGGTAATTATTTCACACGATTAAGCAACAATATGAAAAAATAACTTTAGGTTTAGCACTCATAATAAGCTTTATTTGTAATGCTCAAGACACCACAAAAGTTCTCTTTATTGGCAACACATGTCAAGCTACTCCTAAAACATTGAACACATGACATAAAGCAACAGAAGCCAAAAGCCAACAGCCAGTAGCCCCCCCTTGACGCATTGCGTTCAAATAAATCGTACTTTTGCAGCCTTAAAATACACGATTATCATGAGTCAAACAATTGTTGAACAGTCACTTCAGTATAAGGTGGCTGACATTCGTTTAGCCGACTGGGGGCGGAAAGAAATTGAGATTGCCGAAAAAGAGATGCCCGGACTGATGTCGCTCAGGGCAAAATTTGGGCCGTCGAAACCGTTAAAAGGTGCCCGTATTTCCGGCTCGCTGCACATGACCATTCAGACGGCTGTACTTATCGAAACCCTTGTTGAGCTTGGCGCTGAGGTGCGCTGGGCCAGTTGCAATATTTTCTCGACACAAGACCATGCCGCAGCCGCAATTGCTGCTGCCGGCATACCGGTGTTTGCCTGGAAAGGCGAGACCCTCGACGAATATTGGTGGTGCACCAAACAGGCCCTCACCTTTGCTGACGGTCAGGGTCCTCATCTGATTGTGGACGATGGAGGCGATGCCACACTGATGATTCACAAAGGATATGAAGCCGAGAAAAACCCTGCGCTGTTGACCCAAACCGGAAACAATGCCGAAGAAACTGCTTTTTGGAAAGCGCTTGCTGTAACTTATCACGAAGACCAGTATCACTGGCGCCGTACCGTTGAAGGCTGGATAGGCGTTTCGGAAGAAACCACCACCGGCGTGCATCGCCTATACCAGATGAAAGAAGCCGGAAAGCTGCTTGTGCCGGCCATCAACGTGAACGACTCGGTGACCAAATCGAAATTCGACAACCTCTATGGCTGCCGCGAGTCGCTGGCCGATGGCATCAAACGCGCCACCGATGTGATGCTGGCCGGAAAGGTGTGTGTGGTGCTTGGCTATGGCGACGTTGGAAAAGGTTCGGCCCGCTCGCTGCGCGCATACGGCGCCCGGGTGATCGTCACCGAGATTGATCCAATCTGCGCACTTCAAGCCGCCATGGAAGGCTTTGAAGTAACCACCATCGAAGAGGCGCTACCCATCGGTAACATTTACGTCACGGCCACCGGTAACAAAGATGTGATCACTTTCGAACATATTCAAAGGATGAAAGACCAGAGCATCGTGTGCAATATTGGCCATTTCGACAACGAGATTCAGGTGAGCCGGTTGGAAACCACCCCCGGCGTGGTGAAAACAACCATCAAGCCACAGGTGGATAAATACACCTTTGAAAACGGAAACTCGGTTTTCATTCTGGCCGAAGGACGTCTTGTGAATCTGGGCTGTGCCACCGGCCATCCCAGCTTTGTGATGAGCAACTCCTTTACAAACCAAACCCTGGCACAGCTCGACCTCTGGAAAAATCGAGGCAAATATCCTGTGGATGTGTATCGCCTGCCCAAACATTTGGATGAAGAAGTGGCCCGCCTGCACCTTGAGCAGATTGGAGTGAAACTGACCAAACTGACACCCGAACAGGCTGAATATATCGGCGTTCCGGTGGAAGGACCCTACAAAGCCGATCACTACCGCTATTAAACTGACAGTAGATTTTTGAACGGGAAAACCTTACCGATATCTTTCAAATCCGACAAAATGTCGGATTTTTTTATGCCTGAGGCTCAGATGGACGCGAAAAAATAAATATCATTGTTCTCGAATTATCATTTCAATAACTTTGTCAAAAAATGATTTGATGAATCGCAATCAGTTCTAATGGTAACGCATCCCGAAGCTGACGGAATACCATCAAAGAATCGTTTCCGGGAAACATCAGACCCTCTTCGAAACAAAACATGACCCGCAAAAAACCTAAAGACATCCACAAAACACGATATGCGAGTTCACAACACAAAACAAAGTTGAGTTTAACAAAATACAGATCAGAATGACGATGCAGATTCCATTAAACCAAGATAAAACTTCAGCAGCATGGGATTGACGACTTTTTTGATCAGAACCTTTTGATGTAACCACAAAACTAAAACCGAAAATGAAAAACCAAATGAAACAATTGTTCAGGCTGGCACTGGTTGGCGCAATGCTGATCACTTCCTGCAAAAAAGAAGACCTGAAAGATCAAAATCAAAATCTGATCAACCGGATGAAATCGGTGACGGATTCTATTGTTCTGAATGTGAAAGTGCCCGGCATCGTGGCCTTAGTCGTTGATCATCAAAAGGGAATTGACTGGGTTTATACGGCAGGCCTTTCCGATGTTTCCGAAAACAAACCGATGGATGCAGACTACACGTTTCGGATTGCAAGCAACACCAAGACGATGACGGGAACCGTGCTGCTACAATTGGTGGACGAAGGCCGCATTTCGTTAGAGGATAAACTGGCCGGCTATTTTCCCGAATTTCCCCGCGCCGATGAGGTCAGCATTGGGATGCTGTGCAATATGACAAGTGGAATTGTCAATTATACCGACGACGAAAGATGGGGCGAAGAATTGGATCCAGCCAGGGTGTGGACACCGCGCGAGTTAGTGGAAATCGGCTTTGAGAATCCGTTTTATTTTGACCCGGGTACGGATTGGCATTATTCAAACACCAACACCATCCTTCTGGGAATGATCATCGAAAGAATTACCGGGAACAGCCTTCAGCATGAGGTTGAAAACCGTATTGTGAAACCGCTTAAACTCAACAAAACTGCCTTGCAGACCGATGGGAATGACTTTCCTGGCTCACATGCGAGAGGATATGTTTGGGATGAGGAGATGAACAATTATTTTGACGTGACCAATGAGTACGATGCTTCCTGGACCTGGGCAGCCGGCTCGGCTTTTTCAAACCCGCGCGAACTTCAAAAATATGTTCAGACTTTGGTCGAAGGCGGCCTGCTGAGCGATAACCTTCAGCACAAACGACTGTCCGAACTGCATTCCTTAGCGCCCGGAACGGCCTATGGCTACAACATCCTGAAACGGGGAACTTTCTTCGGACACAATGGCGGTATCCCCGGATTCACTTCATCCATGTATCACAGCAAGGATAAAAACTGTACGATCATCATTTATTTCAATTGTATGGGCGACCTGCACCCCGATTTCCTTTTTTACCGCTTTGTAAACATCTTATATGGGACTGATTATTAATATCCTAAATCACGAAGCGATGAAACCTGATTTCTCTGCCAATCTTGATACAGCAGCCACGTACCCACATCCGGCTGTGAGACTAAACAAAACTGACCTAAAAACCGGTAGTCTTTTGAGGAAGACAAGCCTGATCTTTTTACTCCTCCTGTGGCTCGCTGCTTCTTTTAACAAAAGCACTGCCCAGATGAGTATTTCGTTTTATTCTTTTTCTTCAAAAATTGGACTGGCCTACGATGTGAACCCTCGATTCTGGAGCGAACTCAGGCTGTATGGCAACACGAATTGGGAATATCTGACCCCCGAAATTGTTGCATGTTATAATGTCGTTTCCAAAGAAAGCCATCAGGTTTACTTTGGTTTTGGCGGCGTCATGAACTATTTTACAGGAGTAGTTGTCCCAGTCGGTTTCAGGTTTCGCCCGATAGAAAAATTCGACCGCTTTTCATTGCATGTTGAGTTTCAGCCTACTATTGATTTTGATGAGGATTTGTTCTTCCAAAGCTCCTGGGGTTTCAGGTATCGGTTCAAAGGAAAAAAGTGAGTGAGAACGGGTTTTGTCATTCATTTTCTACTCAATAACAGGCTGAATTCCGTATTTTTGAGCCGGAAAAGTGCAGGACTGCCCGAAACCAAAACATTTTTTTGTATCTCCGGCGCATGACCTGTTCTTTTCGCGACACGAACGCCCGATCAGCAAACGGTTTTTGGTAGTCTGAATTTTCGGATTGCCGGGCTTTCGGCCAAATCCAAGAAATGACATCCATGAAGAAAATTATCCTTTTATCATTGTTTTTGATTGTTTCCGGACTCATGGGCCGCACCCAGAATATTGTGCCGGCAAACTGGAAGTTTCACACGGGCGACAAGCCCGAATGGGCACTGCCGGCCTTCGACGACAGCCGCTGGCGGAATATTGACCCCTTGTTGAGCTGGGAAAAACAAGATGATCCGGGTTATGACGGTTTTGCGTGGTACAGAACGAAGGTATTTTTTCCGGAACGACTGAAAACGAAAGCTGAAGAGATGGGCGGATTAATCCTGTGCCTTGGCCGGATTGACGACGCCGACATGACCTGGTTCAATGGCGAACTGATTGGCCAGACAGGAGTTTTTCCGCCCGACTATCTGACGGCCTGGAGTGAGCCGCGACGTTATCATATTGATGCTTCACAAATCCGTTGGGGCGCCGAAAACCTCATCGCCGTCAGGGTTTACGATGCCGGCGGCGATGGCGGACTTTATGGCGGCCCGGTCGAATTGCGTCTTGCCGCCCTTGATGAGAAGCTCAACCTGAAGGCGGTATTTGAAACCAAAGACCAGATTCTGACTCCGGCAACGGCAAAACAAATTCAGCTTGAATTTTCCAACGGCCTCAAACAGCCAGTTAAAGGAAGCCTGAAAGCCACGGTAGTCTCCGATTTTGGCCACACTGTGGCCGACACTGTTTTCAGGATCATGATGGGGCAACAGCAAAGTCGCCGTTTTACGCTGTTGCTTTCACGTTTGACTCCCGGTTTCTACCGGCTGAATCTGACCTTCCAAAACGATGATTATGCCCGCCACGAAAGTACCGCCTTTGGCATTGAACCCGAAAAAATCGTTTCACCGGTGGATGCACAACCCGACTTTGACGATTACTGGAAACGAGCAAAGGCCGATCTTGCCGCCGTTGACCCTCAGTTCAAAACCATCCGTGTAGATTCCCTTTGTACGCCGCAGCGCGAAGTTTTTTTGGTCGAGATGCGATCGCTGGGCAATGTCTTAGTGCGTGGATGGTATTCGGTACCAACGAAAAAGGGTGTCTTTCCGGCCATCTTGCGCGTGCAGGGCTACAGCACTTATGCCCGTCCCGGGGATGCGGATTATGGCGATGGCCTCATTGGGTTCGCACTGAATATCCGCGGGCATGGCAACAGCCGCGATGAGCTGAATCCGGGTTTTCCGGGTTTCCTGCTCGATGGCATTGACGACAAAGAAACTTATATCTACCGTGGGGCTTATATGGACTGCCTGCGCGCTGTTGATTTCCTTTTCAGCCGGCCCGAGGTGGACAAAAAACGTGTGGCCGTGGAAGGCGCAAGCCAGGGCGGAGCGCTCACCATTGCCACAGCAGCCTTAGATAACCAACGGATTGCGGTGGCCGTTCCGCAGATTCCGTTTCTGTCCGACTTTCGGGATTATTTCAATATTGCACCCTGGCCGGTAAATGAATTTGCAGCATATATCGAAAATCAAAAAGACGCAAGTTGGGAAAAGCTGTTCAATACCCTGAGCTATGTGGACATTAAAAACTTAGCCCCTATGGTCAAAGCGCCTGTGCTGATGTCGGTTGGCCTGGATGATATGGTGTGCCCGCCTCATATCAATTATGCGGCCTATAACCAACTGAGAAGTCCAAAAACGTTTGTGGCCTATCCCGGTCTGGGTCACGAAGTCCCGAAAGAATTCAACCGCCTCAAGATGGAGTTTATCCGCGCGAAATTCCGTCAGATTAAATGATACAACAGTCCAAAACTGTCAACACTTTTTGAACCTTTTACTCGAAAATGCGTTTAGACTTTACTAATCTAAACCATTTTCAACGATGTCAGAACGATCAATCTGGGTTTCCGACCCCAGTCATAGCGAAATCACTTTCAAGGTTAAACACCTGATGATCACCAATGTAAAAGGTGAGTTCCGCGATTTTACAGCACAGATGCAAACCCTCGGCAGCGATTTTTCAAAGGCATCTGTCAATGTCAGCATCAAGGCCGATTCCATCTTCACCAATAATGGCGACCGCGATACGCACCTGCGAAGCGCCGATTTTTTTCAGGTAGAGCAATATCCCGAAATTCTGTTTAGAAGCACCTCTTTCAAACAGTTGGACGAGGAGAATTTTAAACTCATCGGTTTGCTGAAAATCCGTGATATCGAAAAAGAAGTTACCCTCGACGTAGAGTTTGGAGGTTTGACCAAAGACCCATGGGGTCGCGAAAAGGCCGGATTTTCCGTCAGTGGTAAGATTAACCGTACCGAATGGGGGCTGAACTGGAATGCCGCTTTAGAAGCCGGAGGTGTGTTGGTAAGCGAAGAAGTGAGAATTGCCGCCGAAGTTCAGTTCGTGAAAAGCGCTGAATAGCTCCAACCTGCTTCAACAGGAAACAAAGCCGTAGGGGTTCATTCGCCTGACGGCTTTTTTAGGCTTTTTTCTTCACCATCTGGCCTGCATCGGCTACTAATTGCCTGAAGTCGGCTATGTCAATCATCCGGCTGATGAATGCCACCGACAGAGCCGATATTGCACCAATGCCAAAAGCTACCGGCCACGACAACGGCAGGATGGTGCTGGCGCCAACGGCAAGCGCCAACAATAGAAGATACTCTAAAAGACGCCACCAATAGAGCGTTCCAAAACGCAACCCCAGCAAACGAAATGCCAGCGCCATCTGAATCAGAGCCGTGAAAGCCTGTACACCAAAACTGGCCCAGGCAGCGCCCACTGCCTTGAACTCGGGAATCAGCAAATAATTCATTAACAGATTGACCACCACACCCGATGCAGCCACAAGGTTCAACTGCTTCAGGTTCCCGTTGGCAGTGAGCAGGGTGCCAAAAACATAAGTGATGGACACGGAGACAAAACTCCCCATCAGGATGCGGAGAATGAGCACCGATTCATCCACAACAGGATTTAAAGTTAATTGTGGATCTTGCACAACTGATTGACCATAAAGTAGTTGCATCAGCTCCTCGCTATAAGCCAGCGCTAAGGCCGCCACCGTGGACGACATTACCACGATGAGACTGAACGACTGCCTCACCAATTGGCTCACCGGCTCGCGGCGTTGCAACATGGATGCAAACATAGGTAGCAGCAACACGCTGAACAACAGCGAAATATTGTTGCCCGCATCTAACAGACGGAATGCTTTGCCGTAGATACCGGTTTGAACTAGTCCTTCGCCCTCGGGCAGCAAACGCTCAATGAGCACCGGCTCTAAGCGGTTGTAGAAACTCATCAGCAATACTAACAAGGCGTAGGGAAGGCTGCTGCGAACGATGGAACCAATGAGCGGAAGCGGAATTCCAAGATGAAGACGACCTGCTTTCAACATCAAAAAAAGCAGCGCCACAACGAAAGTGAGGATATAAGCTGCCGTTTGTGCATAGACAAACCATTCAATACGGAATACACTTTCGACCCGCCCGCCCCAAAGCAAAATGCTGCAAATGCCAATCATGATCAGCCGATCGAGCACCGAAAGAAAACTGTCGGTTTTGAAATAAAACAAGGCGGCAATATTCGACCGGAGATAGAGAATCATCGAAAGTAAAATCTGATTCACCGCCACCCAGCCAAGCAGATAAAGCTGCGCGCCTTTGTAACCAATGAGGGCGGCCACCCCAAAAGTAATGATGGCATAAACCAAAGCCAAAAAAAATTTCACGGTAGCAATCCCCGTGAAATAGCTTTTCACCAAACTGTTGTTCTGGGCAATGGTGCGGCTGTTGTAGTTGGTAATGCCAAGATCGAGCAGGATGTAAAAAAGAAATGAAAAACTGTAAACCGAGAGGTAAAGCCCGTAAGCGCTTTCTCCAACGGCATTTTGCACCGAACGGTCAACTCCAAGGATCCAGAATGGCTTTATCAGAAGGTTCAACGTCAGCAAAAAAGCAATATTCCTGAGAAAGCGTTGCTGCATGGCAGTGCCGGTAAAGGGTTTTTATGGCGGCTAAAGTACAAAAAAAGTCATGCTGATGTGCGCTTTTTCTGAACGCTGTTTCAAATCCAAACCATTGCGAGATATTGCCGGAGGATGAAGCCGTCAATCCGGCCAATCCAGTAAAAGAGTGTTCAGTGAATCTGAGCCAGAATCTCTGTAATAAACTGCTCTGTTTGTCTTCGATGCCTGGAAGCCAAAAATGATAGCTTTTTTTGAAAGGTTGTACGAAGATGATGATGAATGTTTTTAATGTGAAAACACAACTGTTGAGGACTTCATCCTTAAAAATTGGTTTCAAAGAGGTTCAAACTGTAGGTTCAAAACTTCATCAGTGTTGCGCATCTTTTTTCTTCCGGCTTCATTTTATTTTAAGATATTTGCGGCTGAGTTCCACCATTCAGTCAAGCCCTTGAAAGGAAAAGAAAAACCATTGCGCATAGCTGTCAATACACGGCTATTGATCCGAAACCGCCTCGAAGGGATTGGCTGGTTCACCTTTGAGACGCTGAAACGCATCACGACGGCACATCCTGAGGTTGAGTTTTATTTTATATTCGACCGCAAGCCCGACTCCCTTTTTTTGTTTGCTCCCAACGTAAAGCCGGTAGTTGTCGGTCCGCCTGCCCGGCACCCCCTTCTTTATATCATCTGGTTTGAGTGGTCGGTTCGGCGTGTGTTGTACCGCCTGAAGCCCGATCTTTTTCTCTCGCCCGACGGCTACCTGAGCCTTGGCAGCCGGATTCCGTCGCTTGCGGTAATGCACGACCTGAATTTTGAACATTTCCCGGGCGATTTGCCACTGACCGACAGCCTACATTACCGCTGGTTTTTCCCGCGCTTTGCCGCCAAAGCAAGCCGTATCGCCACCGTGTCGCAGTTTTCAAAAGAAGATATCGTCAGCCAATACCATGTCGCGCCCGAAAAAGTGGATGTGGTTTACAACGGCGCCAACGAGGCTTTTGCTCCCATCGAAGATGTTGTGGCCGACCAGATTCGTCAGCGCTACACGCAGGGACAACCTTATTTTCTCTTTGTCGGATCGCTGCATCCACGAAAAAACTTAGCCCGGCTTTTCAGTGCGTTCGATCTATTCAGAAGTCAGACCAACCGGCCGGTAAAATTGGTGGTTGTGGGGCAGAAAAAATGGTGGACGAAGCCTATCCGGGAAGCTTTCGATGGGATGGTGTGCAAAGATGAGGTCGTGTTTTGCGGACGACTCAATTCCACCGAGCTACATCAGGTGACGGCGGCTGCGTTGGCCATCACCTATGTGTCGTACTTCGAGGGTTTTGGAATCCCCATTTTGGAGGCTTTCCGATGCGGTGTCCCGGTAATTACTTCCAA
Organism: Bacteroidales bacterium; assembly: GCA_019454985.1. GTDB lineage: Bacteria > Bacteroidota > Bacteroidia > Bacteroidales > F082 > JALNZU01. The sequence continues at coordinate 25,687 of JACFNF010000022.1, read as the reverse complement.
TGTGACCTCGATGCCCGAAGTGGCCGGCGACGCCGCCCTGTTGGTTAATCCTTATGATATCCTCTCCATCGCACAGGCAATGGAAACCATAGCCGAAGACGAAAATTTGAGAAAATCCCTGATAAACAAAGGCTTGGAGCGTGCCAAATTGTTTAGTTGGGACAAAACCGCCCAAAGTCTTTGGGAAAGTATGATGCGTGCAATAAACCACCCGATATGAATTCAATGGTCAATATCCTTGTGCTTGGCTCAGGAGGGCGCGAACATGCCTTAGCCTGGAAATTGAAACAAAGCAAGATATGTGGAAAACTCTTTGTGGCGCCCGGAAACGCCGGAACAGCAGCCATTGCAATCAATATCCCTATTGATGTTACCGACTTTCAACAGTTGAAGAATTTCTGTATCGAAGAGCAGATTGACCTGATGGTAGTTGGGCCTGAGCTTCCTTTGGTTGAAGGTATTGTAGATTATTTCAGGCAGTTTCCGGTGTTGGCAAATCTGCGGATCATTGGTCCCGGAGCTGCGGGCGCCCGCCTCGAAGGCAGCAAAGCTTTTGCCAAAGATTTCATGCAACGCCATCACATCCCAACGGCAAAATACCTCGCTGTCAAAAAAGATTCATTGGAAAGCGGTCTGTCTTTTCTCGATGTGCTTGAACCACCTTTTGTACTCAAAGCCGACGGATTAGCTGCCGGAAAAGGAGTGCTGATCATCAACGAACGCGATCAGGCCAAACACGAACTCGAAAATATGCTCAACGGTAAGTTTGGCAAAGCCTCGGATGAAGTAGTGATTGAAGAATATCTGAACGGCATCGAACTTTCCTGCTTTGTGCTCACCGATGGCGAACATTTTGTAATGTTGCCCTCGGCCAAAGATTATAAACGTATTGGCGAGAACGATACCGGACCCAATACCGGTGGAATGGGAGCGGTATCGCCGGTGCCGTTTGCCGATAAAACCTTCATGGAAAAAGTCCGCGAACGCATTGTGAAGCCGACAATTCAAGGATTGAAAGAGGAAAATATCGAATATCAGGGGTTTATTTTTGTGGGGTTAATGAATGTCAATGGCGATCCTTTTGTGATTGAATACAACGTCCGCTTGGGCGACCCCGAAACGCAAGCTGTACTGCCCCGCATCAAAAACGATTTGGTCGGGCTTCTGCTGGCTTGCAGCAACCATGAGCTTCAGCATCAGAGGTTGGAAACCGACGACCGCTATGCTGTTACTGTGGTTTTGGCTTCGGGGGGCTATCCCGGCGATTTTACCAAAGGAAAAACCATCACCTGCCTCGAACAACTGAAAACTTGTCTGGCGTTTCATGCCGGCACGGTTACTGATAGAACCAGCGGATTACCAAAAACCAATGGCGGCAGAGTGATCGCTATCACAGCGCTGAATATCAACTTGGAAGAGGCACGACTGACCGCACGCGAAAATGCCGAAACAGTGACCTACGAAGGAAAATATTTTCGCACCGACATAGGGTTAGATGTGATGAATTACAAATCGTGAGGATAGATCATTCATGTTGATCAGATTTTTCAGATCGAGCTTTCTCGCGCAATATACTATGATTGTGCTTACTGCGGCGGTGCTGTGGCTTCCGGCATTTCTCGCACCAAAAGCTCCGGCAGCTCCCGACCCATATAGCTGGTTTTACCGGTGGATTTACGACGTCTTGTCCGGATTGCCGTCTGTTTCGGTGATCATTGCTTTTTTGCTGATGCTTTTTCAGGCTTTCTTTCTCAATGCTGTGCTGGTAAACTATCAGCTTATAGGCAGGGTTTCGTCGCTCGCAGCTTTTATCTATGTCGTGTTGATGAGCCTTTCGCCTGCGCAAACCATGCTTTATCCCATGTTGGTGGCCATGCCGTTTTTGATCTATGCGCTCTCGATTTTTTTCAGAATGTACGAACGTACAGATAATGAGCTGGATATTTTTAACGTGTCATTTCTCATTTCGCTGGCTTCGCTTTTCTGGTTTCCGGCCATCAGCCTAATAATATGGATATTTCTTTCATTGTTGGTGCTCGCCATCACCCGCCTGCGATGCTGGATTATTCCTTTTGTTGGCATCCTGACTCCTTATCTGTTTCTGGCAACCGTTTTCTTTTTGTACAATGAGCTTCTGGCACGCTCGGCGACTTATCTGAATATTCCGACCTTGCTCGGGCTTTTGACGGCTTTTCCGAAACCGACTGACCTGATGGTTTTTGGCTTGATGTTGCTTTTGGCCTTGAAAGCCATTCAAATTGCCTATAGCGGTATTGTGGACAATAATATTGCGGTGCGGAAACGTAAGGCATTGCTGAATGCGCTGATAATTAGCAGTATTCCGCTTTTGCTTTTCAAAGCTTCGCATCCGGCTCATCATCTGTTGCTTGTGCTTCCGTTTACGACTTTTATGGCGTTCAGCTATACTTATATCAAGCAATACAGGCAGGCCAATTTCTTTTTGATGTTATTGATTGTCACCGCATTGTTCAATCACTATTTAAGCTTGATACGATGAGCCGGTTGCGTGAATCATACGACCCGACCTTGCTTGAAGCCGGCCTTGACGAAGCGGGCAGGGGATGTCTGGCCGGTCCGGTGGTGGCCGCAGCGGTAATTTTACCGGCTAATGCCGATCATCCATTACTCAACGACTCGAAGAAGCTAAGCGAAAAAAACCGGATGTTGCTTCGCCAATGGGTGATTGAGAATGCATCGGCCTGGGCCGTCGGCCATGCTTCGCCCAAAGAGATTGATGAAATCAACATTCTTCAGGCTTCCTTCTTAGCGATGCACCGCGCTTTGGATCAGTTGAGTGTGTTGCCACAACATATTTTGGTGGACGGGAATCGTTTTAAACCCTACCGGACAATTCCTTACCGCTGTGCCGTTGGAGGCGATGCACTGTATCGAAGCATTGCAGCAGCTTCAATCTTAGCCAAGACCGAGCGCGATATGATCATGGCTAAACTGCATCTGTTGCATCCGGATTACAATTGGCAGAAAAACAAGGGCTATCCTACGCGCGAACACAAAATGGCCATTTCAAAATATGGGTTTAGCCCGTTCCACCGACTCAGCTTCAATGCTTCAATCCAGCTTGAGTTAGAGCTTTAATGGATCTGACATCAGTTTATTTTGACAGGACATTAGTTTTTCGCTAATTTTGAAATCAGTAACCGTCTGCGGAAAATATCGCAGCCGAAAGATATTCAGCAGCCATGACTTCCGGAAGATTGCTTCTCATCACATCATTTCTGTTGCTAGCCTTACTTATACTCGGATTTTTCTTGTTTGACTTTTCCGAGGAGCGCCAGCCTTATGATGCAGTTCCCGTGCAGTCGGTATTGGTTTGTGAACTGCCGCGTGCCGGTCTTTTCCTTGGGCAGCTTACGGAGGAAACGGAGTATGCCGCCACTTTGAACGAGATGGATTTTTATGCTTCAATTCGTTCCGATTTGTTATCGCTCGATAGTCTGATGGAAGCCGTAAAGCCCGGATTTCACACTGCTTTTTCCGAAACGCCCGTTCTTTGTGCATTGATCGAAACCTCGCATGGCTACGGATTTGTCAATATCATCAAGGTGGGGCGGCATCTTCATATGTATGCCATCAAAGAAACTGTTCCAAGGGTTTTTGGCAATAAAAAAACCGTGGTTGACCGCAAGTTAGGGAAAATCGCTGCAGCTTCACTCATGAATCAGGACGGTTCCGGGCAGGTGAATTTTGCTCTCAGTGGCGGCTTGCTCATCGCGGGTGCCGACCGCGAGGCTTTCGAGAAAGCGCTGCTTCAATTGGATAATCCGACCAAGATTACAGACAATCAGGAGTTTATGAGTATGCGGGCTACTTATGGCCGGCAGGCCGGGGCTTACCTGATGTTGCACACCGAAGCTCTGAATCGGCTACTGGAATCCAATGTGTTGCATCCTTATCGGTCATTCCTCAATTCTGCGCTGGCATCCGGAAAAGGTTGGATGGCTTTGGATATGAACCTTAAAAACGATGTGATCCACCTGAGCGGACTCATGCAGCCGTCCGGCCATCCAATGCTTTCCAGTATGCAAGAACACGGGGAAGTGAAAACGCGCCTTACCCGGATGATCCCTTCCGATACACGTCTTTTTTTACATCTGGGAATGGAAGATTTGAGCGGCTATCTCGCCTCTTTTGCCGACAGCAGCCGCCTTGAAGCCCTTTCATCAATTGCAGGATACAATATCCGCGAACTGCAACAGTTCACGGGCAATGAGATAATGATTGGATTCAGAGCGGGCGAACCTTCCGAAACAGCTTTTCTCGTCGTTGGCCTGCAACAGCCACAGATGATGAAACAACGCCTCGATGCCATCAGTGATCCTGTTCAGGGAATGGGCGTCAGGCAGGTGAAGAACCCTTTGCTGCAGATCCTCCCATCAGCGCTGTGGGGAAAGGCTTTTGGCGCTGTTGACCATATGTGCTATTCCATCCTTGATTCCTGCCTTTTTGCTGCAAACAACCCGACCGCGCTGACAAGGGTGTTGCAACTTGTGAGTCGTGGGCGTGTGCTGGCCAATCAGGAAAGCTTTCAGACCTTTTCCAATCAGTTGACCCCTACGGCTCATCTGCTTCTTTACAACTCGATGAGCGATGGCCCCGATGTGCTCAATGCCTTTTTAGACCCGCGTCTGGGTTATCGGCTCAACCGAAACAGAGCGCCTTTGTCGCGTTTTGGAGGTTTTGCTTTGCAAATCAGTGCCACTCAGCCGATGATTTATGTGCATGCCCTGGCATACTACCAGCCCAATATCAGCGATACCGGGCAAATGGCCTGGCAGTTGCCTCTGTCGGCCCCGTTATCCGGATCACCTGTCATAGTGGTAACGGACGATGATGACCGACAGGGAATCGTAGCGTCAGATGCGGCCAATAATTTGTATTTTGTTCGGCCTGAAGGGAAAATGGTTTGGAAAAAACAACTTCAATCGCCGGTCATTGGCAAAGTACATATGTTGAAGGCGGGCAAACGAAAAACACCTCACCTTTTGTTCAATACCGCCGATAGGATTTATCTGTTAGACCTCAATGGGAATGAGACTCAGGGTTTTCCGGTGAAACTCAGGTCGCAGGCCACCAACCCGTTGAGTTTTACCATCATGGGCGATGGCGCACAGATCTTAGTCAGTTGTGACGATCGTTATACCTATTGTTTTGGATTAGATGGCCGCGAGAACGCACTTTGGCAAAAGCCCGGAAGTCAGGAGAGGGTGAGCCGGAGCATTGACCAACTTTCCGCAGGAAATCAGGGCTATGTGGTAATTACAGACGAGCAGAACGGGGTATTGGTCACCGACTTCAATGGCAAAAACCGGATTCCGTTACGATCAGGCCTCAAAAAGTCGAAAAACGCACTAGTTTATCTCAATAAAACCAACTCCAAAGGAGTATTGCTGACCACTAACGAAAGTGGTAAACTGCTCTATATCAGCGGAACAGGAGCTTCTTCAACGACTGATTTCGGAACTTACAGCCCCGATCATTATTTCCTTTACGACGACTTTGACCAAAACAATGCGCCTGATTTTCTGTTTCTTGACAAAGCCAAATTAGTGATTTACGACCGTTTTAAGAAGACCCTTTTCAGCTTCACTTTTCCCAACGAAATCACTGTGCCGCCGTATTATCTTCACCTGGGAAACGGCACAAAACTCTTATGTGTGACCGATGAGCTTTCCGGCGACGTTTACCTGATTGACAATAAAGGAAAGATGCTCATCAATTCGGGTCTTAAAGGCGATGTCCCTTTTGCCGTGGGCAGCAAAAGCGGAACGGATGAGCTGTATTTTGTCAGCGGGCAGGGCAACAGGCTTGTGTGTTACCGGCCGTTCTGATGCGAACTGCATTCCGGTACAACTACAATGGCAGGTACATCCGTTCAGCAACCAATCAGGCGCGAAATGACCAAACGCTGGATCTCGGATGTGCCTTCGCCGATTTCGAGCAGTCGTTGGTCGCGGTAGAAACGTTCGATGTCGTAGTGTTTCATCAAGCCATAACCACCATGAATCTGCAGCGCGGCATCCACCACTTCGCCGGCCATTTCGGAGCAGTAGAGTTTCGACATGGCAGCTTCTTTGCCATAAGGCCGGCCTGTATCTTTCAGCCAGCAGGCTTTGTAAAGCAGATTGCGTGCCAGTTCAATCTTGGTAGCCATATCGGCCAGCTTGAAGGCATTGACTTGAAACTCCGAGATGCTTTTGCCAAACTGTTTGCGTTCTTTAGCATAAGCTAAGGCCATCTCAAAAGCGCCTTGTGCCGCTCCCAGGCCCATTGCCGCAATGGAAAGCCGACCGCCATCGAGGGTATGAAGCATGATTTTTGAGCCCTGGCCGACTTCGCCAAGCAGATTCTCCCGTGGTACCCGCACCTCGTCGAAGAACAATTCGGCTGTGTCCGAAGCGCGCCACATCATTTTATCGTGCATGGGAACCCTACGGAAACCAGGAGTGCCGGCCTCAACTAAGATGGTGGTAAACTGTTTTTTGCCTTGCTCATCTTCAAAGATGGTCTGAACCGTACAGCCTTTGTTGATATCGGAAGCACCATTGGTGATAAAAATCTTTGAGCCGTTAATAACCCATTCATCGCCCTGAAGGATAGCCGAGGTTTTAGTGCCGCGCGAGTCGCTACCCGCATTGGGCTCGGTAAGGCCGAAACTCCACAAAGCTTCGCCTGTACATAACTGCGGCAGATATTTTTTCTTCTGAGCTTCGGTGCCAAACTGGTAGATCGGTCCTATGCCGAGCGAGTTATGCGCTGCAAGCGTAGCTGCCTGAGAACCGTCAACTCGTGCCAACTCTTCCACAGCAATGATATAGGAAAGAATATCGGTGCCCTGACCGCCATATTCGGGCGGCATATACATACCGAAAAGCCCGAGCTCGCCCATGCGTTTGGTAAGCTTGAATGAAAATTCACCTTTTTCGTCGAGCTCCCGTGCTACGGGTTTAACCTCTCGTTCGGCAAAATCTCTTACCGTTTCACGGATCAGTTTGTGTTCATCTGAAAGTTCAAAATCCATAACTGTTTGTTTTTTAGTCAAGTTCAACAAGATGAATGAGTTGCGTGCGGGTGTCCACCGTATCGCCTTCTTTCACACGGATGCTTTCAACGCGCGACCGTTGTGGGGCAATCAGGTTGTTTTCCATTTTCATGGCTTCGACGATCATCAGCAGGCTCCCCCGCTCGACGATCTGACCCAACTCGACGGCCACCTTGATCACTTTGCCGGGCATGGGCGAAAACAAACTTCCTTTTTCGGTCGGCTCGTTGTCAAAATCGGACATTTGGTCGGCAGCCAACTGATCGCACCGCCGAAGGTCGAACTGGTTGATGCCAATCTGGACAATCAGGCGACTGATTTCGACGCCCGAAACAAAGGCCGTTTGTTGTTGGCCGTCAACGGTAAAACGGAGCTTGCCTTGGTCGTAACTGATCATCTTGGCAATGAGTGGAGTATCGTCAAGGCGGAAACGGATTTCGTCCGGGCTGCGTTCTTCCACCACGATGTCATAAACCGTTTGCGACTCACGTATGCCAAAACGCATATGATTTCTCCAATATCCAATGGCTTGCCAAATGTTTTGAGACTTTTCAGGCTGTTGTACACCCGGATTTATGAGCAGAAAAGCAGCAAGAGGCCATTTCATCCCGACCGAGGTCACAGCCGCACGGATATTCCCCGAAAGCTCACTGGCGTACATCTCGCAAAAAGCAGTGCTGATCTGGTTGTGGCCAAATGCGTCGAGGCGGAGCAAGGCTTCTAAATATGTGATATTGGTACGGATGCCATGAATGGCAAATTCTTTCAGTCCTTTCAGCAATCTTTCGATGGCTTCCAGACGGGTGGCGCCGTGGCTGATCAACTTGGCGATCATCGGATCGTAATCGGCGCTCACGGGCCCCTCTCTGCGAAAGGCGCTGTCAACCCGCAGATGCCGGTCTTCCGGTTCGCGGTAAAAGATAATCTGGCCGGGCGAGGGCACGAAATCCTGCAAAGGGTCTTCGGCATAAATACGACATTCGATGGCGTGGCCTTGGAGCTCAATGTCCGACTGCCTCAGATCGAGCGATTCACCCTGTGCGATACGGAGTTGCTGCGCCACGATGTCAATACCTGTTACGAACTCGGTGACGGGGTGCTCAACCTGAATGCGGGTGTTCATCTCCAAAAAATAAAAATGTCCGTCCGGGCTATACAAAAACTCAATGGTGCCGGCGCTCTGGTAGCCGATTCCTTTGCAAAGGTTTACCGCAGCCTGTCCCATCTTTTCGCGGGTATCGGCCTGGATGGTGGGCGAGGGGGCTTCTTCGATAATTTTCTGGTAGCGCCGCTGGATGGAACATTCACGTTCGCCAAGATGTACCACATTGCCATATTGATCGGCGAGTATCTGTATCTCGATATGGCGCGGGTTTTCGATAAACTCTTCAAGGTAAACCGTGCCGTTGCCAAAATACTTTCCTGCCTCACGGGTGGTGGCCTCAAGCACTGCAGGCAGCTCGGATGGCTGTTTCACGATACGCATCCCTTTGCCGCCGCCGCCGGCTGCAGCCTTCACTAAGATGGGAAAACGCAAGGTATGACTTTCTTTCAACAGGCTTTCCGAATCTCCGGTGAGGCCTTTGGTGACGGGCAACCCATATTTTCGAGCGGTTTCGCGAGCCTGAACTTTGTTGCCCATCAGCCGTATGGTTTCGGCTGTGGGGCCGATGAAAATAAGTCCGTTTTTCTGACAGGCTTCGGCAAACAACGGATTCTCCGAAAGAAAGCCATAGCCGGGATGGATGGCATCGGCTTTGCTCTGAAGTGCGATGCGGATGATCTGGTCTATGTTGAGGTAAGTCTCGCGAAGTCCTTCGCCTTCAAGGAGCCATGCCTCGTCGGCTTCTTCCACATGCAGGCTTTGCTGATCGTTGGAGGCATAGACGGCCACCGAGATGATGCCTTTCTGTCTCAGACTGCGGATGATGCGGTTGGCAATCTCGCCGCGGTTTGCAATGAGTACTTTATTGATTTTCATAAGTTTGGTCTTGTATCCAGGATGGGTTTCGTTTTTCAAAAAAAGCCTTTATTCCTTCCTGACCGTCTTCGGAAGCTCTTGCGCGGGCAATGAATCGTGCTGTTTCAGGGATGAGTTCGGTGGAGGAAAGCTTGCTGCCGCCAAGAAAGCGGATGAGTTTCTTGCATTCGGCAATGGCAGAAGGTGAGGCTTCGTTGAAATATTTGAGATATGCAGCGATGACTTTTTTACGTTCATCAGTCCGGACAACGCTGTTCACTAATCCGAATCGCATGGCTTCCTCGGCCGTGAAACGCCTTCCGGTGAGCATCAACTCTCTTGAGGCTGCTTCGCCACAACGTCTGAGCACATACGGGGCTATGGTGGCGGGGATAATCCCAAGCCTTACTTCGCTGAAAGCAAAACTGCTGTCGGTGTCTGCAATCACGATGTCGCATGCGGCAATCAGGCCATTGGCACCGCCCATACACATTCCCTGAACAACGGCGATCACCGGAAGCGGACATGTGTAGATGGAATCGAAAAGGGTGGCCAGCTTTTGCCCGTCGGCGATGTTTTCTTCTTCGCCAAAGCTGGCAATCTCGCGCATATAGTGCAGGTCGGCTCCGGCACAAAACGATTTTCCCTCACCGCTGAGTACCACAGCCCTCACTCCTTCGAGGCGGGCGGCCTGTGCAAAGATTTCCGTCAGCTCGGCAATCATGATCTGATTCATGGCATTGTGCTTGTCGGGGCGGTTCAGGCGGATGGCCAGATAGTTGCTGCGAGTTTCTACCCGTATCGTATGAAAATCTCTCATGGCGTTTACATCCTGAAAACTCCGTATTGTTGTGGTGGAAATGGTTGGTTGAGTGATGCGGCAATCCCCATAGCTAAGATTTTTCGGGTATCCGCCGGGTCAATGATGCCATCGTCCCAGAGCCGTGCGGTGGAATACAAAGCAGCTCCTTCGCGTTCATATTTGGCTAAGATGGTGTTATAGAGCTCTTGTCTTTCGCTTTCGGGCATGGTTTTGCCTTTTTCGGCATACTGATCCTGTTTCACCGTAACCAACACATTTGCAGCCTGTTCGCCACCCATGACAGAGATTTTGGCGTTGGGCCACATCAGTAACAGTCTCGGTCCGAAAGCCCTTCCGGCCATGCCATAGTTGCCCGCGCCAAAGGAGCCACCAAAAATAACGGTGAATTTAGGTACGCTGGCATTCGACACGGCATGAACCATCTTTGCGCCATCTTTGGCAATGCCGCCACGTTCCACGTCTTTGCCCACCATGAAACCGGTGATGTTTTGCAGAAAAATCAATGGGATGTTGCGCGAGGTGCAGAGCTCGATGAAGTGGGTGACTTTGAGGGCCGACTCGCTGAACAACACCCCAAAGTTGGCAATGATACCCACCGGATAGCCCATGAGATAGGCAAATCCGGTGACCACGGTGGTGGCATAGCGTGCCTTGAACTCCTGAAAACGGCTGCCATCCACAATGCGCATGATGATCTCGCGGGGGTCAACGAGTTTGCGAAGGTCAACCGGGGCGATGCCGTAAAGCTCCTTCGGGTCGTAAAGCGGCTTTTCGGGCTTTTGAAGCTCGAGCAATTGTTTTGTGGCGGGGCGAAGGGTCTCGAAAATATTGCGACAGATGGCGATGGCATGTGTTTCGTTTTCGGCAAAATGGTCGGCTACGCCCGAAATCGCCGTATGTACGTGGGCGCCACCCAGCTCTTCGGCTGTCACTTCTTCGCCTGTTGCTGCCTTCACTAAGGGCGGGCCGCCCAAAAAGATGGTTCCCTGATCTTTCACAATGATCGTTTCGTCACTCATGGCTGGCACATAGGCTCCGCCCGCTGTGCACGAACCCATCACAATGGCAATCTGCGCAATGCCCATAGCCGACATTCGTGCCTGATTGTAGAAAAATCGTCCAAAATGGTCACGATCCGGGAAAACAGTGTCCTGTTCGGGAAGAAAAGCCCCGCCCGAATCAACAATATAAACACACGGGAGACGGTTTTCCATGGCAATCTCCTGTGCGCGCAGATGCTTTTTGATGGTATATTGCATGTAGGTGCCGCCTTTTACGGTAGCATCGTTGGCGATAATCATGGTTTCACGACCATGAATCTGCCCAATGCCGGTGACAATGCCTGCCGAAGGGAAGCCATTGTCATACAAGCCGTTGGCGGCTAAGGGAGAAAGTTCAAGAAAGGGGGTGTTCACATCGAGCAACAAATTGATGCGCTCACGCACCAAGAGCTTTCCGCGCTCTTTGTGTTTCTGAATAGCCAGGTCGCTTCCGCCTTTGATGGCTTCGCGTTCAAGACGTTTTACCTCATCAAGCAGCTTCATAAAAGCCTCGCGGTTGTTAAGAAATTCGCGCGACCGGGGGTCAATTTTTGTTTTTAGCGTGTACAAGTTGTTTTGTTTTAAACATTTGACTGTGACAGACTGTTTCTGTTTCGGTTGACAATCTGCGAAAAATATTTTGGCCTTGAGGCAAAATCAGGCTCTAAAAATAACAAAAAAAGAATCTGCAAAGGCCATTTTGTGCGATTGTTGATTCCGGAAATTGTTTTTTTGTAAGGTTGATTTGTAAAAAAAACTCAATTGATGAGGCTATATATGCCAATTTGGTAGCTTTGTACCGAAATAACATCTCTTTTTGCAAAAACAATACTGAGAAACATGAAAAAAAGAATTCATTCTTCGAAAAAATCTATCCTGCTGTTGACCGGTTTACTGATGCTTTTGGTTTCATTTCCCGTAATGGCTAAAGATAAAAGTAAAAAGACCGAAACTGTAAGCATCAAAACTTCGGCCATTTGCTCGCAATGCAAAGACCGTCTCGAAAAAAATATTGCTTTCGAAAAGGGAGTCAAGGCAGTCAATTTGGACTTGGAAACCAAGGTGCTGACGGTGACTTATAAAAAAGGAAAAAAATCTAAGGAAAACCTGAAAAAGGCCGTAAGTAAAATTGGCTATGACGCGGATGAGTTAGAGGCCGATCCCAAAGCTTACGAGCGTTTGCCTGCCTGCTGCAAAAAAGATGCGGCGCCTCATTGAGCCTGTTTCAGAATTTTCTGAAATGATTCTAACCGGATGCCGTCGACCCGATAAAGCTTATTTTCCCCTGCCTTGTAGGACGATCAAGACGGTATAAATCAATATTTTGATATCCATAGCGAGGTTCATGTTTTCGATATAGAGGATATCGTATTGTAGCCTTTCGATCATTTCGTCCACATCTGAAGCGTAACCATATTTCACTTGTCCCCAACTGGTTATGCCGGGTTTTACCTTGAGGAGCAAACGGTAATGTGGCGCACGTTTCACAATCTGGTCAATGTAAAACTGGCGTTCGGGCCGGGGGCCGACCAATGACATATCGCCTTTTAGCACCGTAAAGAACTGAGGAATTTCATCCAATCGCACTTTACGCATGAAACGGCCAAACGGGGTGATACGGGGGTCGTTCTCGCTCGAAAGTTGCGGCCCGCTTTTCTCGGCATCTGCATACATGCTTCTGAATTTGAGCATCTTAAATGGCTTCCCCCGGATTCCAATGCGCTGTTGACTGTATAAAACAGGCCCTTTTGACGAGAGTTTGACACCGATGGCAGTCATAATGTAAAAAGGGCTGAGCAGAATAATGGCCAAAATGGAAATCACGATGTCCATCAGGCGTTTGAGCGATTGTTGCCAGGCGGGCATCAGATCGGGCGAAATCTCAATGAGTGGCGCATGCCAGATCCCGCTTTGTTTCACATTGCCAAAAAGGATGTCCTGCATAATGGGAATAATTTTGATGACCACTACTGTATCTTCAAGTGCAGCAAAAATCTTGTCAATAGTATCGGTCTCGGTCCTTTCAATGGCGATAATCACCTCCTCGATATCGTATTCGTCAACCACCTTTTTAATATTCTGATAAGGCCCCAGATGTGGAAGATACTGCCCTATCTTATAGTCGTCCTTGTCGTAAACACTCAAAAAACCGATGAAAAAATTCCCGGCCGAGCGTTCCTGCTTTTCGATATCTTTATAGATTTTTAAAGCATTGCCATTGCTGCCAACGATCACGGTGTTGAACCCGATTTCTTTCCGATGGATTTTCTTAACAGTGATACTGGTCAGCGTCAGTCGGAAAGCATACGTAAAGGTAAAATGAAGGCTGTATAAAACAATAAAGGACTGATAATAAGACTTATAGGTGACAATCACATCGTCGAGTATGGCAACGAAAAAGATGACTGTGATGCCGATGAGGGTGATGACCAAAGTTTGTCCGAGCTCTTTCAGACGTGCCTTTCGGTAGATTTTCCGATAGGTGCCCACCATAGCGTAAAGAAAAATCCACCCGAGTGGGATCAGGATGATGCCGCGCCAAAAGTTGGGGTCGTCGAAGATGTTTTTGAAATGATCATAAAACATCGGGTCTTCGCTCTGTTTACGGAAAATATAGAACAGAAACCATGCGAAGGTTGCAGCAATCCAATCCAACAACACATATTTGGCTACCTGTATATTTCGATTCATAGGCCTGGGTCTCTGTAAATTAATTTGATGTTGTCGAAATAAAGGCTTGCCTGATCCTCTGTGTCTAATGCGGCCTCAAAAAATATCTTAAAATATTCGGCTGTGTTGTATTCAGTAATGTTTGGACCCAGATTGATGTAGATTTTGTTCCAGGTGTCGGACTTATTCACAACGACCAAAGGCAATAGCAGGTTGTTGGAAGCCGTTTTGGCGATCAGTCCAACTAAAAATTCGTGGTCGCATTTGTAATCGAGTTCGAGAAACACCGGTTTACCCTTGCCAGGTAGCACATAAGAGAAAAAGCTGGCAGCCTGAAAAAGTTTGTGGGCTGTGTCGAGCTTCACCATACCCGAAAACGAGCTGTAAGGCGAAATCCAGGCTTCCGGATTGTTGGCGGGCGAGGTGACCATCATGGTGGTGTCGCTGCTGTTGGTTTTTTCAAATGAGTTGCTCACACCTTCAAAATCCTCCATCCAGGCAAAGTGAAGATTGTCCTGATAGCTCGTATTTGGATAGATGATCTGAACCGAATCGGGGATGAAGTTGAACGAAGTAAGGTTAAACGGTTTGTAAAACGGATAGGGTACCCGTGTTGCACTGATGCCGTTGAGCTTGATGCCGGGCGAAATATCTAAACGTTGTGTGCCGGTCTGGAGCACCGGGATCGTTGCCGGAAGCTCATAAACACCGATGAGCTGGTCGTTCACATAAACCCAGGCATCGGTAATTTTGTGGGTGTTGCTGCCCTGAGTGACAAAATCGGTAGTAAAAACAAATGGCTCAATATGCAGATATGCCGGTACAGTCTGTTCACCTTCAAACTTATAGCACGAGCTTGTCAGGAAACTGAGCCCGGCGAATAGAGAAAAGATGATTCGACGTAAAGATTGTGGCATAAACCCGATTTGATTTTTGGTAACCTAAAAACGGCGCAACCGTGTGCGATATTGTGTCGGCGGAAAGAAAATTATTCCGAAAACTGACGATTATTTTCGGCGATTTTTTCTAAAATCTGATAGGCTACCAACAGCACTTTGAATCCGTCTTCGATGGTAACCATCGGGGTTTTGTTGTTCACGACGGCTTCGTAAAAACTTTCGAGCTCAGCCTGAATGGCATTGGTGGGAAGCACTGTGGGTCGCTCGAAACTGATCTGGCGCATTCCTTTGCCGTTGCCCAGATCAATCAGCATGGCAAAAGGGTCGTCCTTGGCTTTTTCGGCATCCGTCATTCTGACTATTTCGGCAGTTTTGTCGAGGAAATCAACATTGATATAGGCATCTTTCTGAAAAAAGCGGCTTTTGCGCATGTTTTTTAACGAGATGCGGCTTGCGGTGAGGTTAGCCACACATCCATTGGCAAAGCCGATGCGGGCGTTGGTGATGTCGGGGGTGTTGCTTACCACGGCCACCCCGCTGGCGCTCACGGAGGTTACCTCCGAATCCACCACACTCAGCAGGATGTCAATGTCGTGCACCATCAGGTCGAGCACTACCGGCACATCGGTGCCGCGCGGATTGAAGTGGGCCAGGCGATGAGTTTCGATGAACATCGGGTTGCGGATGACGTCTTTCACGGCCAAAAAAGCCGGATTGAACCGCTCTACATGACCTACCTGTACCTTTACGCCGGCATGACGGGCCAGCTCGATCAGCTGACGAGCCTCATCGGGCGTGGCTACGATGGGTTTCTCGATAAAAACGTGTTTGCGACGCTGCAAAGCCTCGGCAGCACAGCTAAAATGAGCAATAGTAGGGGTGACGATGTCAACCACATCCACCGCATCCATCAGCGCCTCGATGCTTGCGAAGGCCGGAAGTCCAAATTCTTCCGAAACTTTTTGTGCGGTGTCTTTGTCCGGGTCATAAAAACCAACAAGCTCATAATTAGTTATTTGGCGAATGCACTTCAGATGTATCTTGCCTAAATGGCCCGCACCCAACACTCCTATTTTCTGCATGATTTCCAATTTTGACAAAGGTAGTATCTTTTTGGTCTGCCGGATAATGTTAACTTCGCAGTCGCGGAATTTAGAATTCCTCCAGATTAACAAATCGGATTTCATTTTTTGGCCGACATGCAAGATACGTTCAGACACAAGGGTTTGCGCAAAAAGTTGGTGGAAACCGTTCGCGGAAAGGGCATCCACGACAGCAAAGTCCTGGCTGCTATAGAGGCGGTGCCACGTCATTTTTTTATGGATTCCTCCTTTCTTGAGTTTGCCTATCAGGACAAGCCTTTCCCCATTGGTTCGGGTCAAACCATTTCGCAGCCTTATACGGTTGCTTTTCAAACCTCACTTTTAAAGCTCGAGCGGGGGATGAAGGTGCTGGAAATCGGCACCGGATCGGGTTACCAGGCTTCGGTGCTGGCCGAAATGGGCGTACGCGTCTTCAGTATCGAACGGCAGCGAAAACTTTACTTGAAGACAAAAGCTTTCATGGAAAGTATGCCCTGGAAAATACAACTGTTTTTGGGCGATGGCTATGCCGGATTGCCAAAATTTGCCCCTTTCGACCGTGTACTGATCACGGCCGCAGCGCCGGAAATTCCATCAGCGCTTGTCGAACAACTAAAAACCGGTGGAATCATGGTGATCCCTTATGGAAATGGCGATGAACAGCAAATGCTGCGACTGACCAAGCAGGCCGACGGAAGCCTGTCGGAGGAACGTTTTGGTACTTTTCGTTTCGTACCCATGCTTGGAGATCTGGCCGACGACTGAGCGAGTTTTTTATCAGGCTTAAAAAGGTTTTTTGTTTGCAATGGAATGGTGGCTTCGATTTAACTCAGCCACCATTGTAAGTATTGCTCAGCCACCTTTGCAAGTATTGCTCAAGTAAACAGAATTATGCGATGACTGAGGCCCTCGAAGTCATCGCCTTATTGAGAGAGGCTCTCGAAGCCATCGCATTGATAAAATGAAGCGGGTTGCAGGGTAAAGACCTGCCATCAAAGTAAAGTACAGAAAGGCATTTCCTGACGCTTTTGTCGGTTCAAAAGCACCAAAAACCTCGCGCGAATGATACGCCTGCCCACCCACCCAGCCCAGCGAGGGTATGAAGATTTTCTGCAACTATTTCCAAAAACATTCTTCTTAATTATAAAAACCAGGTTTTGACTTGAAAACATCTTAACAACTTAACATCTTAACATTTTAACCCCTTAACCCTTTAACTCCTCAACAAAAAATTCTCCATAATGGTTGATTTATTATTTTTCATGTACATTTGAGGCGATGTTTTATTTATATCCAATCTAAATAGCTATGCCCCATTTTCTGACTCGAGGGCACGTTCCCCGCAAAAGACACACCGTTTTCCGGAAAGCCGATGGCAGCCTGTATGCCGAAGAGCTGGTATCTACCGAAGGTTTTTCCGATGTTTACAGTCTTGTGTACCATCTCTGGCCACCAACAATGGTCAAACAGATTGGACTGCCACAGGATGTAAGACCCGTTGCAGCAGTAAAATCGAATATGCAAGCCCGCTGTTTCAAAGGGTTTAGCCTTGCTCCAACCGATGATTTTTTAGAAAGCCGCAAATGTGTTTTATTCAACAACGATGCTCACATCAGCCTTGCGGCACCACGAAAAATGCGGGACTATTTCTACAAAAACAGCCAGGCCGACGAGATGCTGTTTGTACATCGGGGCAGCGGCCTGTTGAAAACAGTGTTTGGGAGTCTTGCGTTTGAATCGGGCGATCATCTCATCATTCCTCGCGGAACCATTTACCAGATTGAGTTTGTATCGGACGATAACCGGCTTTTGATTGTGGAGTCGTTTCACCCGTTACGTTTCCCCCGACGCTATCAAAATCGCCAAGGCCAGCTTTTAGAGAGCGCACCTTTCTGCGAACGCGACCTCAAACTCCCCGAAAACCTTGAGACACACGATGAAAAAGGCGATTTTCTCGTGATGATTAAACGCGATGGTCAACTTTTCCCTTATACCTATGCCACTCATCCTTTTGATGCCGTGGGTTGGGACGGTTGCCATTATCCCTTTGGTTTTTCCATTCACGACTTCGAGCCCCTGACCGGCCGCATCCATCAGCCGCCACCGGTTCACCAAACCTTTGAAACCCCTGCAATGGTTTTGTGTGCCTTTGTGCCACGACTTTATGATTATCATCCCGAAGCAATCCCTGCGCCTTATCACCACAGTAATGTGGATTCGGATGAGGTGTTGTATTATGTGGATGGTGATTTTATGAGTCGTAACCATGTGGAACAGGGCATGATTACGCTTCATCCCATCGGGATACCACACGGACCGCACCCCGGCGCAGCCGAACGTAGCATCGGGAAAAAGGAAACCCGCGAACTGGCCGTGATGATTGACGCTTTCAAACCCTTGATGCTGACCGAAACGGCCCTTACCCTCGAAGATGAAACCTATTATAAAAGCTGGCTTTTTTAAAAAACACACAGAAATACATCAATCTCATGAGTGAAACCGAATTTCTTCCCATCAGCGGAACCGATTATGTTGAGTTTTATGTGGGCAATGCCAAGCAGGCAGCTCATTATTATCAAACGGCTTTTGGCTTTCAGCCGGTTGCCTATGCCGGACTCGAAACGGGCCTCAAAGACAGGGCTTCGTATGTGTTGAAACAGGACAAGATTGTGCTGGTACTCACCACTGCGCTTACGCCTGAATCGGCCATTGCCGACCATCAAAAGACACATGGTGATGGTATCAAGGTGATTGCCCTGACGGTGGACGATGCCCGAAAAGCCTGGAAGGAAACTACGCAGCGGGGCGCACGCTCCTATATGGAGCCCACTGTGCGGATTGACGAAGCCGGTGAAGTGGTGCTGAGCGGCATTCACACTTATGGCGATACCGTGCACATTTTTGTGGAACGCAAAAACTATTTTGGTTGTTTCCTGCCCGGCTTTAAAAAATGGAACCCGGCCTACCGCCCGTCGGAAACAGGTCTGCTCTATGTGGATCATATCGTAGGCAATGTCGGCTGGGGCGAAATGAACCGTTGGGTCAATTTCTATGCCAATGTCATGGGCTTTGAACAACTGATTTCGTTCGACGATAAAGATATCTCGACCGAATATACCGCCCTGATGAGCAAAGTGATGGCTAATTCCAATATGCGTATCAAGTTCCCGATCAACGAGCCCGCCGAAGGCAGAAAGAAGTCGCAGATCGAAGAGTATATTGAATTCTACCGTGGCGCCGGCGCCCAGCATATTGCTTTGGCCACCAACGATATAGCTAAAACGGTGGAGCAACTTGTACAACGTGGAGTGGAGTTTTTGCAAGTGCCCGACAGCTATTACGATACCCTGAACTCGCGGGTACAGGGTATTGACGAGGACGTGGAAACATTGCGAAAATTGCACATCTTGGTTGATCGTGATGAGGATGGATATCTTTTGCAGCTTTTCACCAAACCTGTTGAGGACCGACCCACACTTTTTTACGAAATCATCCAGCGCAAAGGTGCGCGCTCATTCGGAAAAGGCAATTTCAAAGCCTTGTTTGAGGCCATCGAGCTGGAACAATCCAAACGAGGAACTTTGTAAAATGGATATACTCGATCATTTTGGCGAAAAGAAAAGCCTGACAATGCGTTTTTTTACCGTCCGGCCGAGGATGAATCCAATTGAACAACGATTGTTTTAGATTGTTTTCATCTGGTGTGATGAAACCCTGACTTCGATGAATTAAAAAACCGGTTCCGGTATCCAAAAAGCATATTTAACCCATGACAAAAACTAAAAGCTTCATGAAATCGTGGATTGAAACGCCCTCCGGCAGTGATTTCCCGCTTGAAAATATCCCTTTTGGGATTATCGAATACCAGGGGAGGAGAGGAGTGGCCACACGTATTGGCGATACGGTTGTGAGGTTGTCGGTTTTGGCACATCACGGGTTCCTGGGCTTTTTAACCGGAGATCAGCTACAGGTTTTTGAGGCCCCGGAACTCAACCCTTTCATCGGGCTTGGTAAAGCTGTTACCCGCGAGGTGCGCCTCAGGCTTCAGGAGCTTTTCCGTGAGGGTAACAGCGCTCTGCAAAGCAGGGCTGACGTATGCCGTCAGGCTTTTATCCCGGTCCGTGAGGCCGTAATGCGTATGCCCGTTCATATTGGCGATTATACCGACTTCTATTCGAGCATCGAACATGCCACCAATGTTGGTAAGATGTTTCGCGATCCGGCCAATGCACTTTTACCCAACTGGCGTCACCTACCAGTGGGTTATCACGGACGGGCTTCGTCCATCGTGCTTTCGGGAACGCCCATCCATCGCCCAAAAGGACAAACCCGTCCAGCTGATGAAGGACCGGTAGTTTTTGGTCCGACAAAACAGCTTGATTTCGAGCTTGAGATGGCTTTTATCACCAATGGATCAACACCACTGGGAAGCTCAATACCGGTGGAAAAGGCCGAAGACTATATTTTTGGTCTGGTTATTTTCAACGACCTTTCGGCCCGCGATATTCAAAAGTGGGAATATGTACCCTTAGGGCCGTTTCTTTCCAAAAGTTTCGGCTCGATCATTTCACCCTGGGTGATCACACTCGAGGCGCTGGAACCTTTTCGCATCGACGGACCCACCCAAACACCCGAACCGCTTCCATATCTGAGACAGTCGGAACCGGCTAATTTCGATATTCAGCTCGAAGTGGCGCTGCAGGCTTCCGGTTGCCGGCCACAAAGCATCTGTAAATCCAATTTTGGTTTCCTGTATTGGAGCATGGCCCAGCAACTTGCCCATCAAACCGTTGCCGGATGTAATATCCAGGTAGGCGACCTTTATGCCTCGGGAACCATCAGCGGGTCAGAGCCGGATTCCTACGGCTCGATGTTGGAACTGTGCTGGAAAGGTACCCGGCCGCTGAAGCTGCCTGACGGCAGTGAGCGGACTTTTTTGCTCGATGGCGATAGCGTCATCATAAAAGCCTATGCCGAAAAACAAGGTCTCCGGATCGGTTTCGGCGAATGTGAAACCACCATATTGCCTGCTTTACCCTAAACGATTGAAAACGATGCTTTCACTTGATGCCTTTTCCATCAATCAATCCTATCTTCACCGCATTTTGCTGAACAGCGTTGCTCCCCGCCCGATAGCTTTTGTAAGCACTATTGACGACGAAGGGAGGCCTAACCTGGCGCCTTTCAGCTTTTTCAACGCTTTCGGAGTCAACCCCGGCACCCTGATTTTTTCACCGGCCAGGCGTGGACGCAACAATACCACCAAACATACCTATCAGAATCTTCGCCAGGTGCCCGAAGCCGTAGTGAATGTAGTGACTTACAGCATGGTTCAGCAGGTAAGTTTAGCCAGCACCGATTTCCCGAAAGGCGTCAACGAATTTGAAAAAGCCGGATTCACACCGCTTGAATCGCTGAAGGTGAAACCTTTCCGGGTGGCCGAATCACCGGTGCAATATGAATGTCGGGTGCGCCAGATCATCCCGACAGGGCAGGGCGGAGGCGCAGCCAATCTGGTGATTTGCTCTATCCTGAAAGTACATATTGATGAATCGGTGCTCGACGAAAATAATGAAATTGACCCCGATAAAATGGACCTTGTGGGGCGGATGGGCGGCAATTATTACGTTCGTGCCGATCAAAATGCACGTTTTATCGTCCCCAAACCACTGCATTCCATCGGAATCGGCATTGATGCTTTGCCGCCGGCCATCAGGTTCAGCAAATATCTCACCGGCAACGATTTGGGGCGTTTGGGCAATATCGCGGCATTGCCCGATCAGGATTTGATAAACCGCTGGAAAGCCAATTCCGGACTGCAAGAAATGATCTCAAACAATCCGACGCTTTTCTACGACAATATCCGCGCCCTTCTCGACGAAGGAAAAACCGCCGAAGCACTCTCCCGGCTCATGGCAGCGCTTTTATAAGCACGCTTTGCCTTTATCACAACTTTCCGGCTAAGTACCTTTTTTCTTTTCTCAGAAAAATTGCGGGAAAAATATTGCCGGTTTCAAAAATAAATGACCTCTACTTCCGTAACAATGAACTCGATGAAGCGGTAAAGAGGCTGTGATGACAAGTGTCAAAGCTTATCTAAACACATTCTAAATAAGGGAGTTGCCTGTTTAGAAGTGATTCCCCGTAACAAAAAAAACTACATTTGGCCTTGAATTATTTTTGCTTTTCAAATATAACCAAAACGAGTTTTAATTTTTATTCAAATGAGAAAAAAACCTTTACTTTTAGCAATCGGCAAAGGGCTTTTGACGATGCTGATGCTGTTTACAGTGATGATGGTTCAGGGTCAGATCATTGATCTTGGTCGCAGCCAGAATCAGGCTCAGGTTGTGGAAGATAATTTCAACACAACTAAATTGAATTTTACCTTTTCCACCATTCAATCCATGGATATCCAGGCCGAAAGGGGTCTTTTCAGCGAGATCTATATCCCCGGCGCTTATTCCGTTGGCGGATTGGGAACTCCTGCACTTCCTGCAGCCAAACATCTGATTGAGATTCCTTTTGGGGCCGATGTTTCGGTAAAAGTAGTCAATTACACCACTACCGAGTACAAGCTTAGCGAATATGGCATCAACAACCAGGTTATGCCTGTGCAGCCTTCCATTCGCAAGGATCAAACATTGGATGATGTACCTTTTGAATTTGACAGCAAACTTTACCAGAAAGATGGTTTCATCAGTCACGATATAGCAAGTGTTGAGGTGCTGGGCGTATTGCGCAGCTACCGCATTGCCCGTTTGACGATTGCTCCGGTGGAATATAACCCCGTGTCGGGGATTATTCGTGTTCACAACGACATTGAAATAGAAATCACCTATACCAACAGCGATCCGGCGCTCACCGATTATATCAAAAGTTCAACCTGGTCGCCCTATTTCGAGCCGCTGAAACGAAAACTGCTGAATGGCTCCACCCGTGATTATCCGGCACACCCCGACCTCACAAAATATCCGGTGAAATACGTCATTGTAGCCGACAGGATGTTTGAAAACGATCTACAGCCTTTTATTGCATGGAAAACCAAAAAAGGGTTCAAGGTGATTGTAGCTTATACCGATGTGATCGGCACAACCTATAATCAGATCCAATCCTATGTACATGGCCAATACAACTCGGGGACTCCGACTGATCCTGCACCAAGCTTTGTGCTTTTTGTGGGCGACACACCGCAAATTCCGGCCATTCAGGGTTCGTCGTCACAAAAGATGACCGACCTTTATTATTGCAGTGTGGACGGCGACTATTTCCCGGAGATGTACTACGGACGCCTATCGGCACGCAACAGCGCCCAGCTTGTGCCTCAGATTGAGAAAATTCTCTATTATGAACAATATCAATATGCCGATCCGACCTATCTGAATAACGTCACCCTGATTGCCGGTGCTGACAGCTATTGGAATCCTGCTGTAGGCCAACCGGCTATTTTGTATGGAACACAAAATTATTTCAATGCTGCACACGGATTTACTAATGTCAATACCTATCTCAACAGTTATTCAGGTTGTTATGATCCGGCCCGCATTGCCGTAGGTTTTATTAACTATACCGCTCACTGTAGCGAGACAAGCTGGGGCGATCCTTTGTTGTCGCAGACGGCAGTGAACAATTTTACCAATCAAAACAAATATCCTTTGGCAATCGGGAACTGTTGCCTGGCTGCCGATTTCGGTTATGCCGAATGCATTGGTGAGACCTGGATGCGCGCTCCCAACAAAGGCGCCGTCACCTATATCGGGTCATCGCCAAGCTCGTATTGGTTTGAAGACTTCTACTGGGCTGTTGGAGCTTTCCCGCTTCAGGGCAACAACAACGGTTATGTGCCTTCTTACAATGAAACCACCTGGGGGTCATACGACAGCCAGTTTGTAACGGATTATGTCACTACCAGCGGATTGGTCTTCGTAGGTAACCTTGCTGTTACGGAGGTTCATCTCCAGAACTACCCCAGCCATTCGAGCCCGATTTACTACTGGCAGGCATACAATGTTCTTGGCGACCCATCACTGGTTACTTATATGAGCGAGGGAGAAGATAATGTAGTGTCGCATCTGCCCATTCTGCCTATTGGGCTGAATACTTATGAAGTGACCGCTCTGCCAGGCTCTTATGTGGGAATCTCGAAAGACGGCGTTCTGCACGGTTCGGCACTTGTTGGCCCGTCGGGCGTTGTTGAGGTTAACATTGAACCTGTTCTTTCATCGGGTAATGTTGATATTGTGGTTACCAAGCCGCAATATAAGCCCTATACGGTACAAGTCCCGGCCGCAGCTCTTGTGGGTCCTTATGTCGTGCTTGATTCATACACCATCAATGATGCCGCTGGAAACAACAATGGATTGGCTGATTATGGCGAAACCATCCCGTTGAATGTAACCATCAAGAATGTAGGCGCCGATCCTTCGGCAGCAGTAACTGTTACTGTCAATGGAACTGACCCCTATGTCAGCCTGACAAGCAGTCCATCGAAAGTATTCCCTGCCGTAGCGCCCAATACCACCGCAACGGTGAACAATGCCTTTACCTTCTCGGTGGCCAATTTCGTACCCGACCAGTATCAGGCCAGCTTCCCGCTGACTTTGACTGATGGCAGCGCCACCTGGCAATCCACATTGCGCATCACCTTACAAGCTCCGGCGCTCGCAATTTCGCCTGATATCTTTGTCGTTGATAATGCCACCGGTAATGGGGACGGAATCCTTGATCCCGGCGAAACAGCCAATATTAAGGTGACATTGACCAATGGCGGACACAGCGCCCTTAGTAATATTGTTGCCGGCATGGTTTCGGCTGATCCTTTGCTTGTTATCAACACGGCCACAGTGAATCAAGCTACCCTCAACGGACAGGCTACAACCGAATTGTTGTTCAACGTCACAGCCAGCGCTGCTGCACCTATCGGTTATCCGGTGAACCTTTCACTTACTGCCAACGGCGGTCCTTCGGGCATTTATACGGCCGAACAAACGGCAATGGTAGTGATTGGACTTGTGCCGGAATATCTCATGTCTAACGGCTCGGCCACAACCTGTGTGGGAACTTTCTATGATTCGGGAGGACAAGGTGCCAATTATGGTAACAATGAAGACTTTACGTTTACCTTTTATCCGGCCACTCAGGGCGGGATGATTCGTGCCAATTTCACCACATTCGACATTGAGAATAATTACGATAAACTGTATATCTATAATGGCCCGAATGCCACGTCTCCACAGGTCAATGGAAGTCCGTTCACTGGCACCACCAGTCCGGGCCTTGTCACGGGAATGAATGCCAGCGGCGCACTCACCTTCCGCTTTACCTCTGATGTGTCGGTAAGCAAACCCGGATGGGTTGCCGATATTTTCTGCTTTGCCCCGACCACGCCCCCGGGCTGCGCCACCAACCCCGTGCCGGCCAACAATGCAACCAGCGTGGGAATTTCGTCACAGTTGACCTGGAGTGCCATTGATGCCTCATCCTACGATGTTTATTTCGGTATCTCGGCCAATCCGCCATTTATTGCCACAGTAGATCTGAATCAATATTCTCCGACACTGATGGCCAATACCACTTATTATTGGAAAGTCGTACCGAAGAACGCCATTGGCCCGGCTGTTGGCTGTCCGGTATGGTCCTTCACCACAGGCGGTCCTGAATACCTGATGTCGAACAATACTGTCACTGCCAGCTCAGGGATGTTTTACGACAGCGGCGGAGCTAATGGCAACTATCAAAACAGCGAGAATTTAACGATGACCTTTGTGCCTTCGGTAGCAGGTGCTCCGTTAAAGTTCACGTTCAGCACTTTTGATGTTGAGAACAGTTATGACAAGCTGTATATCTACAACGGTCCAGATGTGAATTCGCCGGCATTCCCGGGTAGCCCATTCACCGGAACGACCAGCCCAGGCACGATTCTTTCGAGCCATGCAAGCGGTGCCATCACTTTCAAGTTTACGTCTGATGTGTCAGTGAACAAGGCAGGCTGGGCAGCCAGTTTCCAGACGATGGGAACACTTGCCGTTTCGCCAACAGCAAATCCTGCACAGATTTGTGTGGGCGGAGTTTCGGTACTCAGCGCCAATGCAGTGGGCGGAACGGGAGTTTATACCTATCTATGGCAGCCTGC
>JACFNF010000066.1 GCA_019454985.1 Bacteroidales bacterium | reverse complement strand
TCAGTTTCTGCAGCGCAAACGTATAAGCTCCAAGGGCAACGGCCCGGCTCGTGCCGAGTTTGCTGACTCCTACACCAAGTTTTTTCACCGGGTCGTAGCGAACTGTTTGATCAGTGAAAGGCACGGCAATCATCCGCGGTGAAGAGCTGTTTAAAAAGGCGTGGAGGTCGGTCGGATTTTCCAGACCGAAAACAGACGATTCGAGCCTTCTGACCTTTGATTGGGCAGGCTCTTCGTAAATCCCGTTCAGTCGTTTCAGCATAGCGGGAAAAAACAGTTTCCACGAGGCTGCGAGGCCGCCGCCAATGACTACAGGGCCGTCCACAATGGTAATCATATCGGCTAAGGCTTCGCCCAATGCCTGTCCAAGCTCATCAAATGCGTCTAAGGCAGCTTGTTTGTCGCCGTTGGCTGCACCGGTTGCAATCTGATAGATGTCGAAAGCCTGAAGTGCTAAAGTCTTACCGCTGCGGTGGTTGTAACCGCGAACCAAAGCGCGGGCACAGGTGTTTTCCTCGGCATAGGTTTTAGGGTTGATGCCGTTGCGAAGCAGCCACACCTCGCCGGCAGCATCTGTGTCGCCTTCAAGCAGCTTGCCGGCCGCCACCATGCCGCCGCCAAAGCCTGTACCCAAAGTTACCCCAATCAGGTTGGCGTAGCGTTTTGGCTGTCCGGCCTCGCGCAACACTTCATTCAGCCAGGGGAGAAAACCGTAGCTTGCTTCGCCTAAGGCAAACAGGTCGCCGTCGTTATTGATGAAAACAGGAATCCCAAACAACTGTTCGAGCATGGGGCCAAGCGCCACGCCGCCGCGAAATGCCGGCAGATTGCCTAAATCGCCAATGATGCCGTTTTTGTAGTCGGCAGGCCCTGGAAAAGCAAAACTGATGGCGTCAGCCGGACGACCCAATTGCGAAACCACTGCCCGAAACCCGCCAATCATCCCCTCCAAACAAAGGGTCAGATCATGGGCGTTGGCCGGCTGATGGACAGGCCTGACAATTTCATTGCCGTTTTGAATGGCCGAAAAAACAAAATTGGTGCCACCGGCATCAAGGGTCATCACGATGGCATTGCTTTGAGCTGGTATATTCATTTTCTTTTAAGTTGGATTAAATTCACGTTAAAAAGAAGCTGAAGAACACGTTGAGGGCTTTGTAAAAATTGTAAAATACAGAAATACAATAATCTACAAAAGTTGATCACTTGCTCCAAGTGACGATTGAA
Organism: Bacteroidales bacterium; assembly: GCA_019454985.1. GTDB lineage: Bacteria > Bacteroidota > Bacteroidia > Bacteroidales > F082 > JALNZU01. The sequence continues at coordinate 2,898 of JACFNF010000066.1, read as the reverse complement.
TCTCCGGCTTGTGAGCAATGAGCTTGGTTTAACAAAGCAAAGGTAGCTATTTTCAGTGCTGTGATTTTACTTCTATCAGAAATTGTGTAAACATGCTGAAAGTCTGCAAGATATCGTTTGAAATTTAATGCCGTTACTTTTTTGTTGCCGAATGGCTATAATGTTTCAACGCCCGAATCTTCAAAAGAAATTCCAATCATCAAACGCAAAGAAGTTGATGGTCGGCCTCATACAAAGATGTTAAGCTATAATCTTTCAACGCTCAAAAAAATATGCTGTTTCCCTGCCCTCAAAAATGATTGATTTCTGGGTTTCAACTATATTTGTTCTCTATTACAAATCGTGTAGGGGAAAGGCCGCTTATATTGGTTTTTGTCTTTCCCGGCCATTGTTTCAGATAATTTGAAAGACGATGAGAACTTATCTTTTTGCGATTCTGCTCTGTTTTGCGCCGGTCTTCGCTGTTTTTGGTCAGGAGTCTGACGACATTCGTGTGATGACTTTTAATATCCGATTAGACACTCCCGTTGACAGCCTCAACAAGTGGAGTTACCGCAAGGCAGAAGCGGCCAAACTCTTTTTACTTGAGGCTGTGGATATTGCCGGCACTCAGGAAGTGTTAAAACATCAGCTTGATGACCTTTTGGCCGGAGCCCCGGCTTTTGCGTCTCTGGGGGTAGGTCGTGCCGATGGCAAGGAAGCCGGCGAGTATAGCGCTATTTTCTACCGCAAAGACCGTTTCCGCCCTGAAAAGTCAGGGAATTTTTGGCTGAGCGAGACACCTGAAATTGCCGGCTCCAAAGGCTGGGATGCCGCCTGCGAACGCATTGTGAGCTGGGCCGTATTCACCGACCTGAAAACCAACCGGCAGTTCCTGTTTATGAACACCCATTTCGATCATATCGGTGTTCAGGCGCGCAAAAACAGCGCTCTGCTCCTGATTGAAAAAGCCGCCGAATTAGCCGGAGAGCTCCCGGTGATCATCACCGGCGATTTCAACGGCACCGCGGACTCGGAGCCGGTGCAGATGATGCTTCACAGCGGATGGCTTTTCGATTCAAAACAATTGGCCAAAACCACCAATGGCCCTGAATGGACTTTCCACGACTTCGGACGACTGCCGGAAAACGAACGCGAATTGATTGATTTTATTTTTGTTAACAAGAAAGTGGAAGTGAAATCCTATTCCAATATTTTCCGACAATTTGGCTCCACCTATTATTCCGACCACAATCCGGTTATCGTACAGCTCAGGCTTACCGAATAACTAGAATTTCATATCATCCTGATTTTGGCTGATTTGTTGTTTCCGGCGCAATTCTGTAGCCGATACTATAATAATATCTATTCCGGATTTATTTAGATTAAATACAAATTGCTGTTAATCAAGCTCTAAAGTGTTTTTTCGGTAAAATATTCGCTACTTTAGTCCCCTCAAAAAAAGAAAGACCGAAAGTATGCGCATCCAGAGAAATGGCGGCACACAGCCTCATCCACAAACCGAAAAACCCGATTTGCAAGCGCTTCGACTTGCTGTAAGCGACAAAAAAAATCGGGAAGGAGGACTGATACCGCTCCTTCAGCTTGTTCAAAACGAGTATGGCTATCTTCCCGAAGAGGCTTTCGGGATCATTTCGGAAGCAACGGGGCTGCCAATTGCCGATATCTACGGTGTAGCTACTTTTTATGCCCAGTTTCGCCTCCAGCCGGTAGGCAAAAACATCATTAGGGTGTGTCACGGAACAGCCTGTCATGTTCAGAATGCCAATGCCCTGAGCGAAGCCTTGCATGAAGAACTTGCCATTGAAGACGGGCAAACATCGGCCGACGGGCTTTTTACACTCGAACATGTGGCCTGCTTAGGTTGCTGCTCATTGGCTCCGGTGATGATGGTAGGCGAAAATACGCATAGTAAACTGAGTGCAAAAAGCGCCTTAAAAATCATCAGGGAGATTAAAAACCAAGCCTCTCAGGATCAAACGAACGCATGATCATGAAAACACCATCGCAAATAAAAATCGTCGTAGGGCTTGGAAGCTGTGGAATAGCTGCCGGCGCTGCCAAAACCTATGAAAGACTGGAAGAGATTCAAAAAATCGGCCTTTACGATTTCGACTTAGAAAAAACGAGCTGCATTGGCATGTGTTACAAAGAGCCGTTGGTTGAAGTGAACGATGGTAAAAACTGGACTATCTACGGCGATATTACTGCCGACAAGGCAGATGATTTGCTCTCCGCTTTGTTTACGGGAAAGTCAGCTCACACGATTGAAGCCATCGCCAGCAAGGATAAAGCCGGAACAGAAGAGGCATTTCTTCAGGGTCAGGTACGCATTGCGTTGCGCAATTGCGGACATATCAATCCCGAGTCGCTTGACGAAGCAGAGGCTCATGGGGCTTATGCTGCCATCCGAAAAATTGCCGCAAACAACTTGACTTCTGAGGTGGTGATTCAAACCATTATAGATTCCGGTCTTCGGGGCAGGGGAGGAGGCGGATTTCCCACCGGCCTCAAATGGCTTTTTGCTGCCCAAAGTGATGAAACAGAAAAATATATTATCTGTAATGCCGACGAAGGCGACCCCGGCGCTTTCATGGATCGGTCGCTGCTCGAAGGCGACCCCCACTCAGTGCTCGAAGGTATGTTGATTGGCGGCTATGCCATTGGAGCTTCCTCAGGAATCATTTATTGCCGGGCTGAGTATCCCCTAGCCATTAAAAGACTGAAAATCGCCATTGGCCAGGCGAAAGCAAAAGGATATCTTGGCCAAAATGTGTTCGGACTTCAAGGCTTTGATTTTGATATCAGCATAAAGGAAGGCGCAGGGGCTTTTGTGTGTGGCGAAGAAACAGCCCTCATTGCCTCCATCGAAGGGCGGCGCGGTATGCCCCGCAAAAG
>JACFNF010000002.1 GCA_019454985.1 Bacteroidales bacterium | reverse complement strand
ACTATGCACACGTTGACTGCCCCGGTCACGCTGACTACGTGAAGAACATGGTTACCGGTGCTGCCCAGATGGACGGCGCAATCATCGTAGTAGCTGCTACTGATGGCCCCATGCCTCAAACCCGCGAACATATCCTTCTGGCCCGTCAGGTTGGTGTGCCAAAGCTGGTTGTGTTCATGAATAAAGTTGATTTGGTTGACGACGAAGAGCTTCTCGATTTGGTTGAAATGGAAGTTCGTGACCTTCTCAGCTTCTACAAATTCGATGGCGACAACACCCCCGTTATCCGTGGATCTGCTCTGGGCGGTCTGAATAAAGAGCCAAAATGGGTAGAAAAAATCTACGAGCTGATGGACGCTTGCGATACTTGGATTCCGCTTCCACAGCGCGATCAGGACAAACCCTTCCTGATGCCTATCGAAGACGTATTCTCCATTACTGGTCGTGGTACTGTTGCTACCGGCCGTATCGAAACCGGCGTTATCCACACTGGCGATCCGGTTGAAATCATCGGAATGGGTGCCGAAAAACTGAAATCAGTTGTTACGGGTGTCGAAATGTTCCGTAAAATCCTTGACCAGGGTGAGGCTGGTGACAACGCCGGTCTGCTTCTCCGTGGTATTGACAAGGACGAAATCCGCAGGGGTATGGTTATCGTAGCTCCCGGTTCGGTAAAACCACACAAACACTTCAAAGCTGAGGTGTATATCCTCAAAAAAGAAGAAGGTGGCCGTCACACTCCGTTCCATAACAAATATCGTCCGCAGTTCTATTTCAGAACAACCGACGTTACTGGTGAGATCGTGTTGCCTGCCGGCGTTGAAATGGTTATGCCCGGTGACAACCTGACCATCGAAGTTAAACTGATTGCTGAAATCGCCATGACCAAAGGTCTTCGTTTCGCTATCCGCGAAGGTGGACGTACAGTTGGCGCCGGTCAGGTAACTGAAATTATTGAGTAATCTAATCACAACAGTTTGCAGCTAAGGGCCTCTTTTTAATGAAAGAAGGCCTTTAGCTTCAAAACTATACGGGTGTAGCTCAATTGGTAGAGTAGTGGTCTCCAAAACCATTGGTTGTGGGTTCGAGTCCTACCACCCGTGCCACTTAAAAATATAAATCAATGTCAAAATTCAGCATTGTCAACTACGTAAAGGAAAGTTATACCGAACTGATGCAAAAGGTATCCTGGCCCACGTGGAGTGAGCTTCAAAGCAGTGCTTTGGTAGTATCCATTGCTTCCCTCTTAATCGCTACGGTGGTTTACCTGATGGATCTATCGTTCAGGACGGTTCTTGAAAATTTTTACCGACTTTTTTAAGCAACATTCCTGAATTATTCTGACAACGATTTTTGTTTATCTAATAATCCAAGTTCTGCAACCCGTATGAGTGAACCCTCTGAAAAAAAGTGGTATGTAGTCCGGGCCATTAGTGGTAAGGAGAAAAAGGTAAAAGAATACCTCGAATCCGAAATCGCAAGGTTAGGGCTTCAATCCTATATTTCGCAGGTGCTTATCCCAACGGAAAAGGTATTTCAAATCAGAAAAGGGAAAAAAATTAGCAAAGAGCGCAATTATTTTCCTGGTTATGTTCTGATTGAAGCTACTTTAACCGGTGAGATTCCTCATATTATTAAGTCAATTCCGAATGTTCTGGGATTCCTTGGTACGAAAGGTGAAGCAGATCCTATGAGACCGGCAGAAGTTAATCGGATTCTGGGCAAGATGGATGAGCTTTCGGAAATGGGCGAAGAAGTTAACATCCCGTTTATCGTAGGCGAAACCGTGACTGTAACCGACGGGCCGTTTAACAGTTTCAGTGGTGTGATTGAAGAAATCAATGAAGAAAAGAAAAAGCTTAAGGTGATGGTGAAAATCTTTGGGCGAAAAACACCGCTGGAACTCAGCTTTATGCAGGTAGCAAAGGAATAATAGATAAACGAACTTCCTTCATATTCAATCTTTTATAAGGATTAAAAATGGCAAAAGAAGTAAGCGCATTAATTAAACTGCAGATCAAAGGAGGAGCCGCCAATCCTTCTCCGCCGGTTGGTCCCGCATTGGGATCGAAAGGTGTCAACATTATGGAGTTTTGCAAGCAATTCAACGCCCGTACACAAGACATGGCAGGCAAAATAGTACCTGTTATCATCACTGTGTATAAGGATAAGTCGTTTGATTTCATTGTTAAAGCACCACCGGTTGCCATACAGATCAGTGAACTTGCAGGCATCAAAAAAGGTTCGGCCGAACCCAACCGTGCAAAGGTTGGTTCACTCAGCTGGGACCAGGTGAAAACCATTGCCGAAGTCAAGATGAAAGACCTCAACGCTTTCACCCTCGAATCGGCCATGAAGATGGTAGCAGGCACTGCCCGTAGTATGGGAGTTAGGATCACAGGCGACGCCCCATTTGAATAAACTAAAGCTACAGCTTTGGTTTTTACATGCATTTTGTAGAACCCTAAACACAACAAAGTTAAATGGCTAAAGTGACCAAAAAACAAAAGGAAGCCCTGGCTAAGTTCGACAAAAGCAAGATTTACTCCTTGACTGAAGCAGTTGATATCGTCAAAAAAATCACCTATACCAAGTTTGACGCTTCCGTTGACCTTAACATCCGTTTAGGTGTTGACCCCCGCAAAGCCAACCAAATGGTTCGCGGTTCGGTTACTCTACCTCACGGAACGGGAAAAGTGGCACGAGTACTCGTGTTGTGTACGCCTGATAAGGAACAGGAAGCCAAAGATGCAGGTGCTGATTACGTCGGTCTGGATGAATACATCCAAAAGATTAAAGACGGTTGGACAGATATTGACGTCGTGATTACCACTCCCAATGTGATGCCCAAGGTAGGCGCCTTAGGCCGTATCCTCGGCCCAAGAGGTTTGATGCCTAACCCAAAGACGGGAACCGTGACGATGGAAATCGCTAAAGCTGTACAAGAAGTGAAAGCCGGTAAGATTGATTTCAAAGTGGACAAATATGGTATTGTTCATGCCGGTATTGCAAAAGTGAGCTTCGACGCTTCAAAAATTGAGGAAAACGCAAAGGAGATTATCCAAACGATCGTTAAACTCAAACCCTCCGCAGCAAAAGGAACATACGTGAAGAGCATCTATATGTCAAGCACGATGAGCCCCGGCGTTCAGATCGACCTTAAATCAGTAACAAACTAAAAGAAAAGGAAGTTATTGATATGAGAAAAGAAGAAAAACTAGTGATCATCGAGAATATCACGGAAAAACTCAAGGCAAAACCCAACTTCTACCTGACCGATATTTCGGATCTAAACGCCGAAAACACGGCTCGGTTACGTCGTTTGTGCTATACCCGTGATATCGAGCTTTTAGTAGTTAAAAACGCACTGTTGCGCAAAGCAATGGAGCGTACCGGAGTGGACATGAGTGAGCTTTTTGGAGCTCTCAAAGGCTCTACTTCGATTATGTTTGCCGAAGCAGGCAACGCCCCGGCCAAGCTCATCAAAGAATTCCGCAAGACTTCTGACAGACCCATACTGAAAGCTGCTTTTATTGAAGAAGCTGCGTATATTGGTGAGAATCAACTTGATTTCCTGATCAATGTGAAATCGAAGAACGACCTGATCGGCGACCTGATCGGCCTGCTGCAATCGCCAGCCAAAAACGTTATTGGCGCACTTCAGTCGGGCGGCCACAAGCTGAGCGGTATCGTCAAAACCCTCTCGGAAAGAGAAGGATAACAGCGAATTATTAGAATTCAAAAAAAAGAAAATAAATTTTTAAACACATTTAAAAAGTAAATAAAATGGCAGATTTGAAAGCTTTCGCAGAACAATTGGTAAACCTTACAGTGAAAGAGGTAAACGAATTAGCTACCATTTTGAAAGAGGAATATGGTATTGAACCCGCTGCTGCTGCAGTTGCAGTTGCCCCGGCTCAGGCTGGTGGTGGCGATGCCCCTGTTGTTGAAGAAAAAACATCGTTTGATGTTATTCTGAAATCGGCCGGCGCCTCGAAGCTTGCAGTTGTTAAATTGGTAAAAGAGCTCACCAGCCTTGGCCTGAAAGAAGCCAAAGAATTAGTTGACGCAGCTCCGAAACCAATTAAAGAAGGTGTAAGCAAAGACGAAGCCAATGCTTTAAAATCCCAACTTGAAGAAGCTGGTGCAGAGGTTGAAGTTAAATAAGGAGTTTAGTATTTGTGCAAAATACGAGGCAATGCAACCTCTATCTCATTTTTTTTGAGATAGAGGTTTTATGCCTCTTTTGCATTTTGTGGACATGGTTTCTTTTTCATTCTAACCCGCCTCCCAAAAGGCCTCAAATACTTTAAAAACTTGGCAGTAAAATCAACCGAAAGAATCAGTTTCGCATCCACGAAAACGACCATTGACTATCCTGATTTCTTAGACATCCAACTTCAGTCGTTTCAGGATTTCTTTCAACTGGATACCATTACCGAAAACCGTAAGGACGAAGGACTTTACAAAGTTTTCGCAGAAAATTTTCCAATCACGGATGCCCGAAACAATTTTGTTTTAGAGTTTCTCGACTATTTTGTTGACCCGCCCCGCTATACCATTGAAGAATGTATAGAACGTGGACTCACTTACAGCCTTCCGCTCAAAGCGAAGTTGAAGCTATATTGCACCGATCCTGAACACGAAGATTTCGAAACCATCGTGCAGGATGTTTACCTTGGTATGGTGCCCTATATGACACCCAAAGGTACTTTTGTCATCAACGGCGCCGAACGCGTTGTTGTTTCGCAGCTTCATCGCTCTCCCGGGGTATTTTTTGGTCAGCACATACACGCCAACGGAACACAACTCTATTCGGCGAGAATCATTCCCTTCAAAGGATCGTGGATGGAGTTCTCTACCGATATCAACAACGTCATGTATGCCTATATTGACCGCAAGAAAAAACTTCCGGTAACCACCCTGCTCAGGGCCATAGGCTACGAAACCGACAAAGACATTCTGGAAATTTTTAACCTTGCAGAAGAGGTTAAAGTGAGCAAGGCCGGGTTGAAACGCGTCCTGGGAAGAAAACTTGCGGCCAGGGTTGTTCGTTCGTGGAACGAAGATTTCGTGGATGAAGATACCGGAGAGGTAGTCACCATCGAACGTAACGAGGTGATCATCGAACGCGAAACCATACTCGAAAATGAGCATATTGACCTCATTGTTGATTCGGGGGTGAAAGCAGTGCTTTTACACCGTGAAGATTTCAACACCTCGGAATATGCCATCATTTTTAACACCCTGCAAAAAGATACCGCCAACTCGGAAAAAGAAGCCGTTGAATTTATTTACCGTCAGCTTCGCAATGCTGAACCGCCCGATGAAGAAACAGCACGCGGAATCATTGACAAACTCTTCTTCTCCGATAAACGTTACGATTTAGGTGAAGTTGGTCGTTACCGTATCAACAAAAAACTAAATCTGGATATTCCGGAGGAAACCAAAGTCCTTACAAAAGAAGACATCATTTATATTATCCGTCATTTGGTTGAGTTAGCCAACAACAAAACAGACGTTGACGATATTGACCATTTGAGCAACCGGCGTGTGCGCACGGTTGGCGAACAACTTTATGCTCAGTTCGGGGTTGGACTTGCCCGCATGGCCCGTACAATTCGGGAGCGCATGAATGTGCGCGACAATGAAGTGTTTACCCCTACTGATCTGATTAATGCCAAGACCCTTTCATCGGTGATTAATTCGTTCTTTGGCACGAACCAGTTGTCCCAATTTATGGATCAAACCAATCCGTTGTCCGAAGTAACCCATAAACGCCGAATCTCGGCTTTAGGGCCGGGGGGTCTTTCGCGTGAAAGAGCTGGATTTGAAGTCCGCGACGTTCATTATACACATTACGGAAGGCTTTGTACAATCGAAACTCCGGAAGGGCCTAACATTGGTCTGATTTCTTCGTTATGCGTATATGCCAAAATCAATAAACTTGGCTTTATTGAAACGCCCTACTTCGAAGTAAAAGAAGGAAACGTCAGTTTGAACGAAGAGCCTGTTTATCTGAGTGCTGAAGAAGAGGAAAACAAAGTTATTGCCCAGGCAACTACACCGATAGCCGACAATGGACATTTTGTTGGAGATCGCATCAAGGTGCGTTATCTGGCCGACTATCCCATCGTTGAACCCGAATCAGTCAATCTGATTGACGTTGCACCGAACCAGATCGCCTCAATCGCCGCATCGCTCATACCTTTCTTAGAGCACGACGATGCTAATCGTGCCTTGATGGGATCGAACATGATGCGTCAGGCAGTACCACTCATGCAACCTGAAACTCCTATTGTCGGAACAGGTATCGAAAGAGCTGTAGCCAAAGATTCGAGGGTGCTGATCAATGCCGAAGGCGATGGAGAAGTTATTTTTGTGGACGCCACCAAAATTACCATCCGTTACAATCGCTCGGAAGAGGAGAAACTGCTGAGTTTCGACGAAGATGTTAAAACCTATCCGCTGACAAAATACGTCCGAACAAATCAAAATACCAGCATCAACCTGAAACCTATCGTTGCAAAAGGTGAACGCGTCAGCAAAGGACAGGTGTTATGCGAAGGTTATGCCACCCAGAATGGAGAACTTGCAATCGGACGCAATGTGATGGTGGCTTTCATGCCCTGGAAAGGATACAACTTTGAGGATGCTATTGTCATTTCCGAGAAAATCGTAAAAGAGGATATCTTTACCTCAATCCACGTTGAAGAGTTTACCCTCGAGGTACGCGACACAAAACGCGGTATCGAAGAGCTGACAAACGACATTCCCAATGTGAGTGCCGATGCCACCAAAGACCTCGACGAAAATGGTCTGATTCGTATCGGTGCTGAGGTAAACGAAGGCGACATTTTAATTGGGAAGATCACACCCAAAGGCGAAAGTGACCCCACTCCGGAGGAAAAGCTGTTGCGCGCCATTTTTGGTGACAAAGCCGGCGACGTGAAAAACGCATCACTTAAGGCACCACCGTCCATGAAAGGCGTGGTGATAGACAAAAAGCTGTTCTCGCGTGTGATCAAAGACCGCAAGTCAAAAGCCAAAGACAAAGATCTGGTTCAGGAACTTGAAGCTCAATTTAACCGTCAGGCTACTGAGCTTAAGAATAAACTTGTGGACAAGCTTTTAGTCTTACTCAACGGACGCAGCTCGCAAGGTGTGATGAATAACTATAAGGAAGTACTCATTCCTAAAAAATCCAAGTTCACACAGAAATCGCTGATGAACATTGACTATTCCACAGTCAATCCCAATAAATGGACAGCTGATAAGGATGATAACGAAAAGATTAAGACCCTTATCCACAACTACAACATCAAGTACAAAGAATACTATGGTGTGTTCAACCGTAAGAAGTTTGTTGCCACTGTAGGTGATGAGCTCCCGAACGGTATTGTTCAGTTGGCCAAAGTTTATGTAGCCAAAAAGCGTAAGCTGAATATTGGTGATAAGATGGCCGGTCGTCACGGAAACAAAGGTATTGTAGCACGTATTGTCCGCGAAGAGGACATGCCTTTCCTCGAAGACGGCACACCGGTTGACATTGTATTGAACCCTCTTGGTGTACCTTCGCGTATGAACCTCGGACAGATTTATGAAACTGTTTTGGGTTGGGCTGGGCATAAGCTCGGAGTGAAGTTTTCTACTCCCATTTTCGATGGCGCCGAGATTGACGAGATCAATGAATACATGCGTAAAGCCGGTCTGCCCGAATACGGCAGTGTCTATCTTTACGATGGCGGTACCGGGCAACGTTTTGAACAGCCGGCCACAGTAGGTTATATCTATATGTTAAAGCTGCACCACATGGTTGACGACAAAATGCACGCCCGTTCTATCGGACCTTATTCGCTCATCACCCAGCAGCCTTTGGGTGGTAAAGCTCAGTTTGGGGGACAGCGTTTTGGTGAAATGGAAGTATGGGCGCTCGAAGCTTTCGGTGCCAGCAACATTCTTCAGGAGATCCTTACGGTTAAATCCGACGACGTGGTGGGACGCGCCAAGGCCTACGAAGCCATCGTCAAAGGTGGCGACATGCCGGTCCCCGGAATCCCAGAATCGTTCAACGTACTCATCCACGAGCTTCGCGGCTTAGGATTGGAAGTAACCTTTGACTAAAAAACCCTGCCAGGTCGGTACTCATCCGGCCTGGCAGCCAATTTTCTTTTAATACAAATTTATTACACCATATGGCTTTCAGGAAAGACAGTACTATCAGCAGTAGTTTTTCAAAAATAACCATCAGCCTTGCTTCGCCCGAATCAATTCTGGAACGGTCGAGTGGTGAGGTGCTCAAACCTGAAACGATCAATTACAGAACCTACAAGCCCGAAAGGGATGGTTTGTTTTGTGAACGGATCTTCGGCCCGGTGAAAGACTGGGAATGTCATTGTGGAAAATATAAAAGAATCCGCTACAAAGGCATCATTTGCGATCGTTGCGGGGTTGAGGTGACAGAAAAGAAAGTGCGTCGCGAACGCATGGGACATATCCAACTTGTTGTTCCAGTTGCGCATATTTGGTATTTCAGATCTTTGCCCAACAAGATTGGCGCCCTGCTCGGCTTGCAGACCAAAAAGCTCGATATGATCATTTATTACGAGCGTTATGTGGTCATTCAACCAGGTATCAAAACCGATCTTCAGGTAATGGATTTCCTGACCGAAGAAGAATATATGGATATTATTGACGCATTGCCTGCCGACAATCAATATCTGCCTGATTCCGATCCGAACAAATTTATTGCCAAAATGGGTGCCGAAGCCATCCACGATCTGCTTGCCCGGCTCGACCTCGACCAGATTTCGTTTGACCTTCGTCACAAGGCCAGCACCGAAACCTCACAACAGCGCAAGCAGGAAGCGCTCAAACGGCTTCAGGTTTTCGAGTCGTTCCGTGAGGCCCGTACGCGTATTGAAAACCGTCCGGAATGGATGATTACTAAAGTGGTTCCAGTGATTCCACCCGAACTCAGACCTTTGGTTCCACTCGATGGTGGTCGTTTTGCCACTTCCGACCTCAACGACCTTTACCGTAGGGTCATCATCCGCAACAATCGTTTGAAACGATTGATCGAAATTAAAGCGCCGGATGTGATCATGCGTAACGAAAAGCGAATGTTGCAGGAAGCTGTTGATTCACTTTTCGACAACTCGCGCAAAGCCAGCGCTGTCAAAACAGAATCAAACAGACCGCTGAAATCGCTGAGCGACAGCCTCAAAGGCAAGCAAGGCCGTTTCCGCCAAAATCTTTTAGGTAAGCGCGTTGACTATTCCGGCCGTTCGGTCATCGTAGTTGGCCCCGAGCTAAACCTGAATGAATGTGGTATCCCGAAAGATATGGCATCAGAGCTGTTTAAACCGTTCATTATCCGCAAGATGCTCGAAAGAGGGATTGTGAAAACGGTGAAATCAGCTAAAAGAATTGTGGATAGAAAAGACCCTGTGGTCTGGGACATCCTTGAAAACATCCTCAAAGGACACCCTGTATTGCTCAACCGTGCTCCTACCCTGCACCGATTGGGAATTCAGGCTTTCCAGCCCAAGCTCGTTGAAGGGAAAGCCATTCAGCTTCACCCACTTGTTTGTACCGCTTTCAACGCCGACTTTGACGGCGACCAGATGGCAGTTCACGTTCCACTTGGAAATGCTGCCATTCTTGAGGCACAGGTACTCATGCTGGCCTCGCACAACATCCTCAATCCGGCCAACGGGGCGCCAATCACCGTACCATCGCAGGACATGGTGCTCGGGCTTTATTATCTTACCAAAGCCAGAAAAAACACGCCTGAACATCCGGTAAAAGGAGAAGGAAAACGGTTTTATTCGCCCGAAGAAGTGATTATTGCCTATAACGAAGGTAAAATTGACCTGCATGCCATCATTCATGTTAAGGTGGATGTAGAAGAGAACAAGAAGGTTGTCAACAAGCTGATTGAAACCACAGTTGGCCGTGTACTTTTCAACGAAGTCGTTCCCAAGGGCTATGGTTTCATCAATCAATTGCTGACAAAAAAATCGCTTCGCGAAATCATCGGAAATTTAGTTAAAAAACAAGGAACTGCTGCTGCAGCACATTTCCTTGACGACATCAAAAATCTTGGTTTCAAAATGGCATATACCGGCGGTCTTTCGTTCAATCTCAGCAATGTAAAAGTACCTGCTGCCAAAGAGGAGCTTATCCGCAATGCCAACGAAGAGGTTGAAGAAGTGATGAACAGCTACAACTTAGGTTTGATTACCTATAACGAGCGTTATAATCAGATTATTGATATTTGGACACATACCAACAGCAGATTGACCAATACCGTGATGCAGAATCTCTCGCAAGACGATCAGGGATTCAATCCGGTATTTATGATGCTTGACTCCGGAGCCAGGGGTTCCAAAGAACAAATCAGGCAGTTATCGGGGATGAGGGGTCTGATGGCCAAACCGCAAAAATCGGGAGCTACCTCAGGTGAAATCATTGAAAACCCGATCTTATCCAATTTCAAGGAAGGTCTATCGGTTTTGGAATACTTTATCTCAACACACGGTGCCCGTAAAGGTTTGGCCGACACTGCGCTTAAAACAGCCGATGCCGGTTACCTTACCCGCAGGTTGGTTGACGTTTCGCAGGATGTTGTCATCACCGAAAAAGACTGTGGCACATTGCGAGGCCTGACCATTTCGGCGCTGAAAAAGAGCGACGAAGTCGTCGAAACGATGTATGACCGAATCCTGGGACGTGTTGCTCTGCATGATATTTACCACCCAAATACCGGCGAGCTGATTGTTGCCGGAGGTGAAGAAATCACTGAAGATATTGCGGAGATTATCGAAGAATCACCCATTGAAAGTGTGGAAATCAGGTCGGTTCTCACCTGTGAATCAAAGCATGGAGTGTGTGCCAACTGTTATGGCCGCAATCTGGCTTCGGGAAAACTTGTACAAAAAGGTGAAGCCGTAGGTGTGATTGCTGCCCAATCTATTGGTGAACCCGGAACTCAGCTCACCCTGCGTACATTCCACGTGGGTGGTGCAGCTTTCAACATCTCTACCATGTCGAAAATCGAAGCCAGATTCGATGGGATTATAGAACTTGACGAATTACGCTCGATCGAAACAACTTCGGAGGATGGTGCTTCTTACGATATTGTTATCGGACGTTCAGCTGAGATGAAGATTGTGGACAAGAAAACAGGTATTGTTCTGACTTCCAACAACATTCCTTACGGAGCACATCTCTATGTAAAAAATGGAGCAGAAGTTAAAAAAGGCGACCTCATCAGCGACTGGGATCCCTATAACGCTGTTATTCTTTCGGAACACGAAGGAAAGATCAGTTTTGAAAACATTATCGAAGGGGTTACCTATCGTTTAGAATCGGAAGAACAAACTGGATTCCACGAAAAAGTGATTGTTGAAAGTAAGCTGAAAAGCAAAAAACCGGCCATCAAAATTCTTGACAAAGAAAACCTTGTTATCAAGACGTATGACATTCCTGTTGGCGCTCACATTTCGGTTGAAGAAGGCACCCATATCAAGGCAGGAGGAATTTTGGTCAAGATCCCACGCGCTGTCGGTAAATTGGGAGATATCACCGGCGGTTTGCCACGTGTGACTGAGCTGTTTGAGGCTCGTAATCCTTCGGAACCGGCCATCGTTTCTGAAATTGACGGGGTAGTTTCATTTGGCAAGAAGCTCAAACGCGGCAATCGTGAAGTGATTGTGCTTTCAAAAACAGGAGAAGAAAAAAGTTATCTTATCCCCACCACCAAACAGATTTTGGCTCAGGAGAACGACTTTGTTAAAGCCGGAACTCCTTTGTCAGAAGGTGCAATGACTCCTGCCGACATTCTCGCCATCAAAGGGCCGATGAAAGTTCAGGAATATATTGTGAATGAAGTTCAAGAGGTTTATCGTCTGCAAGGAGTGAAAATCAATGATAAACATTTTGAAGTCATCGTCCGACAGATGATGCGTAAAGTGGAAGTTGAAGATCCGGGCGATACCCGTTTCCTCGAAGGTGAACTGGTAGGAAAAGTTGATTTTCAGGAAGAAAATGATGATATTTTCGGCAAAAAAGTGGTCACCGACCCGGGCGACTCCGAAGTGTTGCATCAAGGCCAGATTATCACCGCCAGAAAACTCCGTGACGAAAACTCATTGCTGAAGCGTAAAGACAAAAAACTTGTTGAAGCCCGTGATGCACAACCGGCAACGGCTTTCCAGGTACTTCAGGGTATCACACGTGCCTCGCTTCAGACCAATAGTTTTATTTCCGCAGCATCGTTCCAGGAAACAACCAAAGTGTTGACTCAGGCTTCGATCAATGCAAAAGCAGATACCCTCAGGGGCCTCAAAGAAAATGTGATTGTTGGCCATAAAATCCCTGCCGGAACAGGCTTGCCCGAATATGATGACCTCATTGTGGGCTCCAAAGCCGAGTATGAGAGTAATATGGAAGTAACTTCACAAAAACTGAAAACTGTGAAATAATAAACTACGTCTAACATAGAATGTTGGGCATTTCATTGAAACAAGAAACTATGTCAGAAAATAAGAATCAAATCAATATTGAATTGAGCGAGGAGATTGCTGAAGGCATTTACTCCAACCTTGCCATCATCACACACTCGAATTCGGAGTTCGTGGTGGATTTTGTAAAACTGATGCCCGGCGTACAGAAGGCAAAAGTAAAATCGCGCATTATTCTCACTCCCGAACACGCGAAACGTCTTTATAAAGCGCTGATGGACAACATTAAAAAGTTTGAATCTGTTCACGGAACAATCAAAGAGTCCGGTGGGGATGGTTTGCCCCCGTTTAATATGGGAGGCCCCACTGCACAGGCCTGATCACAAAAAAAGAGCTTTCCATTCAATAAGAAAGCTCTTTTTTTTTAACATTCTTCCCAATGATAACCCATTTCTGCATCGAAATAGATTAAGATTGCCCTAATCTTTCCGGGTTGCATGGTTTGCAATATTCCGGCATATTGTTGAAGCTGCTTTTGATGTGATTCGTTCGGGCTGCCGGTTTTGAAATCTACAACGACCAAAGAATCGGGGAGCTCAACAACCCTATCCATCCGGTACAATTTGCCGTTTTCGTCCATGATTTCAGCTTCA
Source organism: Bacteroidales bacterium (assembly GCA_019454985.1). Lineage (GTDB taxonomy): Bacteria > Bacteroidota > Bacteroidia > Bacteroidales > F082 > JALNZU01. The sequence continues at coordinate 157,775 of JACFNF010000002.1, read as the reverse complement.
GTCTTTATCTTGGCCGGCTGTCGAAACAGCTCATTCAGGTTTTCATCTTCGGTTAACCGCTTCAATTGTATCATCAAAACCAGCTGTTCGTTCTGACTGATCACCCCCATCTGAAAAAATCGTTGTAAAACAATTTCCACCTCTTCCGCATAATGAATATACGACATGATCAGATGTATCAGATTTCCACGATCAAGGGCCGCATTTTGTTGAATGTTTTGCGTTACCAACGATTTCATCCTGGCAACGCGCAATTTATCTTTCCACTGAAACGAAACCAAAGAATCTGGAATTGATTTTTTGTCATCCAAATCGTTTGATAAAGTTTGCAAAAGTTGGGGCTGTATTCCGAAAGTATAATCATCTTTTTGATCTTGCCATTCACCTTTTTGTTCAAGAAAGCCTTTCAAATATTCAGGTACCTTCCCCCTATTCCCATCAATGGTCAACACATGTAATTGTGAAATTGCACGGGTAAAAGCCACATAAATAAGATTAATTGTATCAAGTTCCGTTTTATCGGCTTCCTGTCTATAGAGCGAAACATAGCGCGTGTTTTCAAGATCTTTCCGGTTTTTGACTAACCCTTTTTTCAGTTTTCCGATATGCAAATCGCCCACATCAATCCAATGAAATTTTCCCGTAGAGCTCAAATTAGGCATGCTTGCAAAAGCAAAAATTACAACCGGAAACTCAAGGCCTTTTGCCTTGTGAATGGTCATCACCTTCACGGCGTTGCTATTCTCGGGGATTACAACAGAGGCTTTATCACCGGTTTGTTCCCAAAATTCGAAAAAGCCCTTCTTTCCGGCATTGAGTCCACTTTGGTAGGTATAGATTTGTTGCAACAAAAACTGAACGTAAGGGTCAGCTTGATTTGACAGGCCTAAGCGGCGAATCAATTCTTCAGTCAGATCATAAAGAGTTGCAGATTGGTCAATCGTCAGAATATCAATGGTATGCCTGATTTTTGATTGTATTTCATGAAGATTGTTAATCAGAGAAAGGTCGAAATTCAATTCAAAAGCCGGAAGTGAAAGCTTATTGGAAAACTCGCTCAAATTCATCCACAACTCGAAACAGTTGATGGCATCATCAGGATCGAAAATAAATTTTAACGAATTGATAATCAGCTTTACTGAAGGTGAATTCTGAAGTAACAGGGAGTCGGCCGATACGACATCAATTTCATGCTGATTCAAGAAATTTGCTATCTCGTCCCCATCATTGTTGCTGCGCACCAAAACGGCAATATCACCCGGATTATATCCCTGAACTGTCGCCTGCTGAATGATCTCAAGCGCTTTTTCCTTAATGACATCGCGCACGCTGTTTGTTGCATCGCCTTTTTCCTGCCTGAAGAACTCTATCCGGACATACCCGCCGGGTTTATCATCAAGCGCCTGTTGCTGACAATCCTTGTATAATTCGTTATATTGTTTGAGTTTTGTTGAAAGAAACGAGAAAAACTCATTGTTAAAACGCACGATTTCCTGTAAGGACCGGTAGTTTTTTTTGAGCTTTACTTCGTGGTAATGTTTTTGAAGGACTCGTTCGATTTCGGCAAATCGCTGATTATCATTCAGGCCATATATTTTGGGAAGTTCTGTAAATTGCTGAAACTCACCGCCTCTAAAGCGATAGATGGATTGTTTTCCATCGCCGACAATCAGATTGCGGTTGCCCCCGGCCAATGCGTTTTCGATCAGCGGCAAAAGATTTTGCCATTGCAAAACGGACGTATCCTGAAACTCATCGAGTAAAAAACTTCTGAAACGATCACCCAATCGTTCGTAGATATATGGAACTGAACTGGCTTGCAACAAAGCTGCAATACGTTTATTAAATTCAAAAATGGGAACCTGCTGTTTGCGCTCGATTAGTTCCTGTAATGTATTGACCACAAAAGGCATTAATGCCGTGGCGTAAATATTCTGTCGTAACAGACGACACAATCTATAGGGTTCCAGCTCTCTGCTGACCGTTGCTTGCATTTGCGCAAACAAACTCATTACCTGTTCTGATTGCGCAGGAGGCAGCCCATGGATGCCATTTTCGGATTCCGATTTCGGCGAAACAAAAGGTTTTTTGCTGTCGAACGAATTTTGAAAAGTTTTCAGATTCAAAACATCATCATCCCATTTGGGGCGTGCAAGTTTTTCAAGAATTGGGAAAAAACCACGGCTCTTGAGATAAAAATCGTCCTGATTCAAGCCATGACTTTTTAAAATCTCTAATATAGCTTTTGCATCAGCATTCAGACTGTTTTTAAAGTTTCTGATAGTTTGGCCAATACTATTGATGATTTCGTCGAAATCTGCTTCATCAAAGGTTTGCATTTTCCCGAGTTCCTGAAAGGACTCTTCGCTCAGGAGCATTTTGGCAAGCTCAATCAGTGGTCTGTCAATTCGCCAATGACGGTCATCGTCAAGCGTATCTGTCAGAAATCCCACAAGTAATCGGGTTAGGTATTCGTCTGTTCCCACTTTTGCAATGAGCTCATCTACGAGTTCACGAAGCAAAATCGGGGTTTCCATTTCCACCTCAAACAAAGGAGGCAGTCCAAGGTCGCGGCTAAACGTCTGGATGATCCGATGCGAAAAGGAATCAATGGTGCCAATATTGAAATCACTGTAATGATGCAAAATAGAATGAAAAGTAGTTTCTGCGCCTTTCTGGATTTCATCAGCATTCAAGCCGCCCTCTTCAAGCAATATTTTTTGTAAGGTCTGCTGTTGCGGATCAGCAGTGGCCAAAGCAACCAATGCGTTCAACACACGGGTTTTCATCTCGTTGGCGGCTTTGTTGGTAAAAGTCATTGCCAAAACATGCCTGAAATAGGCCGGATCTTTCAATACAAGCCTTAGATATTCCAGCACAAGGGTAAATGTTTTACCAGAGCCGGCCGATGATTTATAAACCGTGATCGGCATCGTTATCGGATCATCAGCTTCAAGGTATTTCGTCCTTGAGTTGACTGTATTTCAAGCAGATAAATTCCAGGCGTAAAAGAGCTGAAATTCCAGGGCAATTGCAGCCGACTTCCTGAAAAAGGGGCGACCACAATTTCCCACCGGTCAACCAGCGTCCCCCGAAAGTCGAAGAGACTCAGCGCTACAGAGCCGGAAATCTCGTCCAAACCATCAATGGCGGCCAGATGGGTTACAGGGTTGGGGATCAATCGCATCTCCTTCGCAAAGCGGTATTCGGGGCAGCCTACAGTGAGGTCGCGCAACGAATCCTGATAGATGACACGCATGCCCAGAAGTTCGTCGTCCACGCAAATCAAAACCGGTATTTTGCCATTTTTCGCCAGCCATTTGTATTCAATATAGTTTCGTTCTACAGTGCCACCTTGTCCCAGAGAATCAACATAAATGCTATCACGTTCATACACAACCGATTTTAGTCGTAACGCCTGAAATGAGCCAAAAGGAGTATGAACTGTTCCCCAGCCATCGGCTTCTGATTGCCGGTTGCGTTCAATGGACAGAAAAGCTATATTAGGCAAATTAAATTCGAGGTTGGCATTTGAGCTATACGTGCTGCCAATCGCAAGAGGGAAGGTATAAACAATATCGGGGTTTGAGAATTTCAAAGGGATCGGGGTTCCCGAAACAATCAGCCCATAGCCTACATCTTTATAGGCCGAATTGGATTTATGAAAAAATTGATATGCATCATCAAGGCTGACCCCGGGTACAATTTCACCGGAAGCAAGGCGTTGAACAATGTTGGCGCTGGTAAGAAAGCTCAGCCAAAACACACTTGGAGTCTGTGTAACACTACGGAAAGTATCCAACGTTTGGCTGATGGGTCTCAGGTTGGTGAAATCCCAAATGGTATCATAGCCTGTGCTGATAAAATCAAATTCATCGGAATTTGCAGCAATACTTGTTCGAAGGGTATCTCCGACCGAAGGCATATCCGAACTTAAAATGGTAATCTGTGCTCTTAGGCCCGTGCCAAAGAAAAGCGTAAGCAAGAAAGGAAGGATGAAGCGTTGTTTCATGGTCGTGTGCGTTGTTTAGTTCTTTTTCTTCTGAATATTTCGTTAAAAGCATCGAATTCTTGTCTGTAAGAAACACCTATTCCCTGAGTATAAGGTGAGTAGTTATCGAAAGCGCCGTAATTGAGCCATGAGCTATGATTGGAATGATTAAAGGCCTTCATGCGGAAAGAACCGTCATCGTTGAGTTTAACGCTTACATCCACATCGCCCACAATATTGCTTGCATTTTGGCTTACATTTCGTTTGTTCGACATCCCGAAATTACCTTCGATTGAGACACGTTCGTTGAAAAGCTGGGTTGAAAGTGCCACTTCTAACTCTTCGTTCGATAGCTCATCGCCAGGGCGATAGTTGAAGCCAATATCAAAATCATTGCTGATTTGCGAAAGCAAACTGCCAACTTGGCTTGAAATCATCTCGAAGGTAGAATTGGTGAACGATCCGCCACCAATATTGGATGAGGCAAAACTCCCTAAAACCAAAAGTGAAACCATCTGTTGCGTCATGGCGGCATCATTCGTGGTATCAATCACACTGAAGACACGTTGCTCTAAGTCGGCGTCGGCCCCGGGCAGTTTAAATGCAAATCGGATATCAGGATTAAACAAGTCGTTTGTCAGATGGATAATACAATCCACATTGATACGCCCCCTAAGGCTGGAGGTGGTGTCTATTCCCAGTCCGGCCAATGATGCCTTCACCCGGTAAACGCCTTTTACATCGAGATCTGCCTCATAAGGATCACCTGTCCAGGTGATTCGACCTCCTTCGGTAAGATTAAATTTTTTCTTCAGGTAGTTCTCAAAAGTGAAGGTAAACAAACCGTTCTGGACAATATAATCCCCATTGAGGGTGAAGTTGCCGATATCATCCACTCCCATCGCAATATTTCCGTTGCCGCGGGCTTCGAGGCTACCCATGTCGTAGGGCAGATAAATTTTCACAAAAGCATCAGGAGTAACGGTAGTATTCAAATTTATTTTAAAACCCGTTGAATTGATTGGAGCCGGTGGACTTAGGAGGTTGGTTTTTGCGGTCAGACTGTCGGCCGGTGTCAGAAAACGGATAAAGTCGCTACTTCCGACAGTGCCGGCAGTATTGAGGGGGATCACAATGTTAGTTCCTTTCTCGCTGATGGCCGTGATAGCCATGTCCACATCATCGAGGGGGCCTTTGACAATTATTTCTCCTGTAGCAACGGCCGATCCATAAAAAAGCTCATTTTGTTTGGGCCCGGTATTCAGTGCAAGCATGGTTTGCGGCTTGATCGACAAATCTAATTCCCAACCTGAGAGGAGATGTTTGTGCCTGACAAGGCCATTCACAACAGCCGTATGGCCGGTGGAGTCGTAAAGGATTAGATTCTTCAACGGGATGGTGGTAGGTTTTATCTCAAGCTCATGTTGTAGGGAATATTTCACGTTCAGGTAATCAACCAAAAAGGCCGTTCGTGTCAGGTTCAGCTTGCCTTCCACCAAAGGTTTCGCAAGTTCACCTCTAATTGAAAACTCGCCCGAAGCATGCCCTTCGAGCTGACTAATGATGCCTTCAAAAAACGGATTGAGCACCTTTAGCTTGAAGTTTTGGAGGCTCAGCTCAAAATCAAGGGAGTTTTTTTCTTTGGCCGGATAATAGAATCCTCGCAGATTCAACATCCTGCTGTTTGAGGTATTGCCTCGATTTACAATTTGTACATTGCTGTATATACTTTGGTTTGCATTACTGAAATTATTGATGATTCGGGCGTCGCCTAACTTTTCCTTATTCAATCCAAGGTCGGTAATATGTAGGTTTGATGAGAAATAGGGGTCGCCAAGCAAATTATTTAACACAAGATCGCCATCAACAATTCCATCGAGATCAAAACCGGCCGTTGCCGTAATAATATCAAAAAATGACATATCCCATTGGTGGAAATCAACAATCAGCGAATCCTGCTCATGCAAAGGGAGATTCCCGTTAAGGGTCAGTGTGCTATTACCCACATTTATCCTGAAATGATCAACCTGTGCGTGCTCTTTTCCGAAAACGAGGCGATGGTCGGTGTTCAGTCTGACTGCGGAATCGTTGATAATCACATCGTTTAACACAAATTTCAAGATACCATTGTCCAAACTATCCAAACAGTAATGACCTAATACTACGCCTTTATTGAGCAGTTTCTCCCGGTGATTGTTCCAACTCAGTCGAAAATCGAGCTGATCGTTGGCTGCATCGAGTATCAGGCGCGGACTTTCCATACCAAAATCAAGTTCATTTTCCGAGGCTGCATCTTTGAAAACAAGATCGCTAAGTTCGAATTTCAGATTGGCATTTTTTCGATCAGTTTGTACCAATAGGTAGGGAGTTTCCATTTTCACCCCGGCCGCGTTGATCCACTCTGACCTGAAGGTGGCATTAAAGGAATTTGTTCTCTGAGTAAAAACACCCGAAAGGCTGGTATTTGGGGCTAATTCCCATGAGGGCAACACAAAAGGAAGCAAAGTATTCACATCTTTCAGCCTGGCATTGAAATAGAAATCCTGATTGTCGGTTGTCATCTTCGTTGAGTCGAAAGGTTGCAGAAAGCCAAATCGCACATAATGTGCAATGAGGTTGTTCACATCTTGAAAGAGAGTGGCAACCTTGAACTTCCCTCCCATCTCAAAGTCGAATAAATCGCTGTTGGCCGTGAACCGACGCCCTAAAAGAATATCCTCAGCCAATTCTGCATCAAAAGTTTTGAGTAGTAAAGCGTTCTTTCCCTGAAGATAATTGATATTGCTCAGATGAAGGAAACCGGTCAGGCTGTCGGGGGTATTTCCGCTAAAAGCAGCATCGAATTCAACAGCAAGTCGGTTAAGCGTGTCAATGTCTAAAAGATGCAGCTGCGCCAAATCTGCATATCCAACCTTACCATGCGTCAGAAATGATGGTTGTTCACCCTTAAAATCAGCCGAAGCCGCCAGTTTCATCCTCAATAAAACATCTTGAATCTCCGTATCAAGGCTCAATTGTTGATCGCTCAATTCAGCCTTAACCGGAATATTTTGAAAGTGATTTCCAAGCAAATCGAAACGTCTGATATTTCCTTCCAGATTAGCATTACCGGTCTTTAGGTCAAGCCCTTTGCCCGTAAGCAGCAAGTTGGCGCTAAGGCTTCCGAAATGTTTATTATCATTGGTAATCAGCCCCATCTGTATATTGTCGGCATTGAGCGACAGGTTATAATGAACCAGTCCGGTAATGGGATTCGTACGGTAAACCATTTCGGCACGGGCATTTCCAAGACGGGAATTGAGATTGACCCGTGTGGCAAAATCCTCATATTTTCCGTGAAACACACCGGAAAGCTGAACCAAGCCGGCTTGATCTATTAGATCCGGCAATGGGATATAGCCGCCTTCAATGGGAATTCTGAATTTTTTAATGTCATAGGCCGTGCACTGCATGCGATCAATATGCAAATCTATATCGGAGCTAAAGAAATCCGGAAGCCCCCGCATGCTGATGTTTCCGATAAGCTCAGTGTTGTCGCCAAAACTCAGATTCATTTGGCTGGCTTTAAAATCGGCCACCGTCCCGTAAAGCCGGCCTGAAAAAACAATCAAATCGGGCATCTCGTACATCACCGGGGCAAAAACGCCAATGTCAGCCAAATACAATGATGACGAACGGACATCAGCCTCAATACGGACAGAATCAATAAACTCCGTATAGGCCCAATAGCTGTCATAATGAAACTTCAAATCAGCCTCAAAGGAAGAGTTTGGGGTGGAAAGGCTCATTTGTTCGACTTGTAATTGCTTCGATGTCAGTTTAACTTTTCCTTTGAGATTAACCAATTCGATTCCGCTTTTTTCTTTGGCTTTCAGCTGTCGCAAATCACCACTGATACTATCGCCAACGATATTTAAATTACTGATTCGCAAACTGATATCGCTTATTTGCAAATTATTGTAATCCATTTCGTCCACTAAGCCTAAAGTATCTTCTTCAATCACATAAGCGAAAGCTGCGTTTTCGAGCCGAAAAGAACTCACACTGATAGGATAAGACACTGATTGCCCCGTTGAAACCGTATCGTTTGTGCTGAAAAAGTCGGCTATAAACTGATAGTTAAAATGATTTTCGCCGGCATACTGCATAAGGCGGGCATTCACATTGGCTAGGCGCACATAACTGAATTCTAACTTTTTTGAGAAATCCGAAGGGAAGGCATGCAGCTCAATCGTTTCGGCTCTAAGCATCGTTTGATGATGCATATCGTGAACCTCTAGCCCTTTAATTTGCAGCGAAAGGTCAATTCCAAAATAAAACTTCTCGATCGTGATTGTTGTCCCGAACTTTTCCGACAAATATCCTGCAAGTAAACGAGCCGATACAGTTTGCATATGAGGTTCGCTCATCATGACAAACAAACTGATCGGGATGGCCAACAGAGCCATCAAAGTCAGCAGAATACTATTACTGAGCAGTTTTTTAATAATTTTGTGGTTTTGATCGGATGGATATCTACATTTTAGGCATCGAATCTTCCTGCGACGACACTTCTGCATCTGTTTTAAGAAACACGGTTGTGCTTTCAAACGTCATCGCCAATCAGGAAGTGCACCAAAAATTTGGTGGTGTGGTTCCCGAGTTAGCCTCGCGGGCGCATCAGCAAAACATTGTCCCTGTTGTGGAAGCGGCGTTGCAAGAGGCAAATATAAATAAAAATCAACTCCAAGTAATTGCTTATACACGTGGGCCGGGGCTATTGGGATCATTGCTCGTTGGGAGCTCATTTGCCAAAGCTTTTGCTTTGGCAAAAGGCATTGATTTGGTGGATGTTGACCATATGGAAGCTCATATCCTTGCCCATTTCATCACCGAAAATGAGGAGAGTAAAACACCGGATTTCCCGTTTTTGTGCCTGACTGTGTCGGGCGGTCACACCCAGATCGTAAAGGTAAATGATTATTTCAGCATGGAAGTGCTGGGCAAAACCATTGACGATGCAGCCGGCGAGGCTTTCGACAAAGCAGCCAAAATTCTTGGACTACCCTATCCGGGTGGTCCACTGATTGACCGTTATGCAAAACAAGGAAACCCCAAAGCATTCAAACTGGCTGAACCCGCCATTCCGGACATGGATTATAGTTTCAGTGGGCTGAAAACCAGTTTTCTTTATCTTATCAGAGATCATTTGAAAGCAAACCCCGATTTTATCCGGCAGCATCTCCCCGATCTGGCTGCATCTATCCAGCACAGCATCATCCATACTTTGATGAAAAAACTCATCAAAGCCTCGAAACAGACCGGCATCAGACAAGTGGCCATTGCCGGTGGTGTTTCGGCTAATTCCGGCCTACGACAGGCCATGAAAGAAGCTGCCGAAAAATATGGTTGGGAGATTTTCATCCCCAAAGCAGGGTTCACCACCGATAATGCCGCTATGATTGGCGTGGCCGGTTTTTTTAAATATCAGGCCAAACAATTGGCTCACCAGAAAATGAAGCCCTACACACGACAGGCAAACCGAAACTTATAAAAAACACACACCAAATGAATTGGGAGCAACTTCTTTCGGCACGCCGGCTGAGCGCCTCATCGCATCCGACCGACATCCGAAGCCAGTTTCAACGGGATTACGATCGGATCATTTTCTCCAGCCCGTTTCGCCGACTTCAAAACAAAACACAGGTTTTTCCATTGCCTGGAAGTGTGTTTGTGCATAACAGGCTCACACACAGCCTCGAAGTAGCCAGCGTTGGCAGGTCGCTGGCCAATATCGTGACAAGGGAACTGCTACGCCACACTGAGAACCGGCACAACGAGTTGCTAAACGAGCTGGGCAGCATCGTAACAGCAGCATGCTTAGCACACGATTTGGGGAATCCGCCTTTTGGCCATTCGGGCGAAACCACCATCAGCCAATACTTTGTTCAAGGCAACGGAAAAGAGCTCCGCAGCCGCCTAGCACCCGACGAATGGTCGGATCTGAGCGCTTTTGAAGGCAATGCCAATGCTTTCCGCATCCTTACCCATCAATTCAACGGTCGTCGAAAAGGCGGGTTTGCTCTCACTTTCGCCAGCCTTGCAGCCATGGTGAAATACCCCTATCCTTCGTTTTCGCTATCAGAGAAAAAGAAAAAATATGGTTTTTTCAAATCTGAAAGAGAAACTTACCACCTACTCGCCGAGGAATGCGCTATTCCGGTTCTTGATGCCGAAAATGGTATTTTTGCCCGACATCCTCTCGTCTATTTGGTGGAAGCTGCCGACGATATCAGCTATCTGATTATGGATATCGAAGATGCCCACAAACTGGGAATACTCTCGACCGAAGAAACCGAAGATTTGCTGGCGGGATTTTTTCATCCGGAAAAAGATAAGCACTTCTTTATCAATCAATCTACAGTATATCAAGACGTTACTGATACAAATGAGCGCATTGCTTTCCTTCGGGCCAATGTCATCAATTTGTTGGTAAACGAGGCCTCACGTGTGTTTTTTGATCATTACAATGCCATCATGGAAGGCCGTTTTCAATCGTCTTTGGTAAAGAATTTAGATACCACCTATCAGCAGGCGTTGAACAACTGCCGCCGGGTGAGTATCGAAAAAATCTATCAGCATCCTTCGGTCGTCAAAATTGAGCTTACGGGTTTTAGCGTGCTCGGCACCTTGCTCGATACTTTTATCGAAGCCGTACTGGAACCTGAAAAACCGTACAACGCCAAATTGCTTTCGTTACTGCCCCAACAGTTTATCTGTAACAGCGATGCACTCTATCCAAAATTACAATCGGTTTTGGATTTCGTTTCGGGCATGACCGATCTTTATGCCATGCAGCTCTACAAAGATCTCAAAGGTATCCGATAAAGAGACAAACCATTTATCCATCCGTTTTTGTATCATTGCAAAAAATAATCACGGATGAATCATGTTGATTTTGCCAATGATGATCAACTTCCAGGATTTGAGAAGTATGTCATCACACAGCCGGCCGACTTCGAAGGGGAAGTCGTTTGCACACTGATTCGCATGAAAAGCGACAAACGCAACCCCATTGCCATTCTGCATGTCCATGGTTTCAACGACTACTTTTTTCATGCCCATATTGCAAAAACACTTTTCGGACAAGGCATTGATTTTTACGGCATTGACCTCAGAAAATCGGGCCGTTCACTTTTGCCGCACCAAAAGATGAACAACCTCCGGGATGTGGAAGAATTTTTTGATGATATTGAAAAGGGTCTTAAACTAATTCGAAGCAAACATTCGGGGCCTGTCATCCTCGAAGGCCATTCGATGGGCGGCTTGGTTAGCGCGCTTTTTGCCGCTTCAGGCCGATACGATTCGTTGTTTGATGGTTTGATTCTGAACAGTCCGTTTTTTGAGCAAAACAAGGATATTATTACCCGCAAACTGCTGATCCCATTCGTTTCACACATTGGGAAAAAACATCCAAATCTGCGTGTAGTTGGCGGCTTTTCGAAATTCTACGGGCCAAGTCTTCACCATTCAGGGCATGGGTTATGGGAATATAATCTGAAATGGAAGCCGCATGTTGCGCCCTTGGTCAATGCCGGTTGGGTGAAGGCGATTTTTAAAGCTCAAAAGACTTTACAATCAGGGATCAGAATCAAGCAGCCTGTTTTGTTGGTTTTTCCTTCAAAAAGTTATCGTCATTTATGGTGGAACGATCGTTTTTTAAAATCGGATGCTGTGGTCAACGTGAAACATATCCGAAAATATACATCTTCTCTACAAGGTAAAATCAGTATTCACGAGGTTGACGATGCCGTTCATGATCTGTTCCTTTCGTCTGCCGAAGTTCGCGAACGGGTATTCGACATCATATTGAATTGGATACGCAATACGTTTTAACCGACTGCAACTTTTCTTTCCTTAGAAACAGAAAACTCCTGCCGACAAGCCAGAGTTTCAATAAAAACCAGCGCCGACAGGAGTTTCTCAGGCAACAGCCTCAACGATTTTTATTCTTCCGAGAGGAAAGGATAGCGATAATCGGTCGGGCTGATAAATGTTTCTTTGATGGTACGTGGCGAAACCCAGCGCAGCAGGTTCAAATAGGAACCCGATTTATCATTGGTTCCCGATGCACGTCCTCCTCCAAAAGGCTGCTGACCAACCACCGCGCCCGTGGGTTTATCGTTGATATAATAGTTTCCGGCCGAATGACTTAAGATGTCGTTGGCTTCGGCGATGGCAAACCGATCGCGCGAAATCACTGCGCCGGTAAGGCCATAAGGCGAGGTGCTGTCAACCAGTTCCAAAGTCTTTGTCCATTCCTCAGCGGGATAAACATAAACGGTGAGAACAGGGCCAAAGAGCTCTTCGCACATGGTAACATACTTAGGATCCGATACTTTGATCACTGTAGGCTGAACAAAATATCCTTCCGACTTATCATAGCCCCCGCCGTACACGATTTCGGCAACAGGGTCTTTTTTCGCATTGTCAATATAGGAAGCCAGCTTATCGAAGGAGGCTTCGTCAATCACGGCTGCCATGAAGTTCGAGAAATTTTCAACCGGACCCATCTTAATGGTTTTTAGGTCGGCAATCATCAGGTTTTTTACTTCTTCCCAAAGATTATCGGGCACATAGGCACGCGATGCAGCCGAACATTTCTGTCCTTGGTATTCGAAAGCACCCCTAACCAAAGCTGTGGCTACTGCTTTTGGGTTGGCAGTTTTGTGAACGGCCACATAATCTTTCCCGCCGGTTTCGCCAACGATTTTCGGGAAAGTTTTATAATTGCTGATATTATTGCTAATGGATTTCCAAATTGTTGTAAATACGTCTGTGGAGCCTGTATAATGAATACCTGCAAAATCGGGATGACTAAAAATCACCTTTCCGGCTGTGGGGCCAGGTACAAAAACCAAGTTGATGACGCCATCTGGCAAGCCGGCTTCCATGAAGATTTCCATGATCACGCGGGCAGAATAAATCTGAGTGTTGGAAGCTTTCCACACCACCACATTACCCATCATGGCAGGCGACGAAGGTAGGTTTCCGGAAATGGCCGTGAAATTAAACGGTGTGAGGGCATACACAAATCCTTCGAGTGGTCTGTATTCCATGCGGTTCCAGATTCCATGATCCGAAACAGGTTGGTCAGCATAGATTTGCGACATATAATAAACGTTGAAGCGGAGGAAATCGGCCAATTCACAAGCGCTGTCAATCTCGGCCTGATGCACTGTTTTCGACTGAGCCAGCATGGTAGCGGCATTAATCTTGCTTCTGTAAGGTCCTGAAATAAGCTCAGCAGCTTTCAAAAAGATAGAAGCCCTGTCTTGCCATGGAAGTGCCCGCCATTGTTTTCTCACCTTCAATGCGGCTTCAATGGCCATGCTCACATGTTCGGCTCCACCCTGACAATAATAACCCAGCGTGTGTTTGATATCGTGCGGCGGTTTCATGCGCACACGCTCTTCGGTGAACACCTGCTTTCCGTCAATAATCATTGGGATGATCATCTCCTGGCTTCTAAACTCCTGAAGCGTTTTTTTAATTTCAGCTCGTTCGGGGCTGCCCGGAGCATACGACTTAACGGGCTCGTTCCAAGGTTGTGGAACTTTGAAAAATCCACTTGACATAGTCCTTTTTTTTAGTTAGAAAATATTTGAAAAGTTGTCACTCTCAGTTTTGTTGAATCTTTGGTTTATTAAATTGTTTATAGAAAGTGAGTATTTTAAATGATTAATCGTCGTTCTCAATAAAAGCCTCTATTCCGGGATAGTGCATCTTTTGACGAGCCGTCTCTTCCGAAAACAGGTGATAAGTCACCAGAGCCGAAGCGCATTTCTCTCCTTTACCATCGAAAAGTACTGCTTCAATATCTACAAGCCGTCCGTTTGTGGAAACAGGTTTTGCTTCAAGAAATATTTCTTTTTCATTCGTATATAGCGGTTGATGGTAATAAACCTTCATCTCTTTCGTCATTCCGGCAGTTTTGCATACCACCTGAACAGCCCATCCGGCAATCTCATCCAATAATGTGGCCACGATGCCCCCATGCAAAATCTCTACATAACCCTGATAACGTTTGTCGGGATGCCATGAGCTTTTAACTGTTTGCCCGTCGAGCCAGAACTGTAAAGCCAAACCAATGGGGTTTCTCTCAGCACAGCCAAAACAATAATGCTGCTCAAGCGGGTTATACGGGTTGCGGATTTTCTTCATCGTCACAAAAAAGGCATCTTTGCCTAAAACATCATATTATTGGACTGCTTCGTCGTTTCTATAGGTTGTCGTATTTACAAGGTTGCCTTTCGAATCATATTCTTTCCAGACACCTTCCTTTTTATCTTTTTTGTATTGCCCTTCCAGCTTCAATTTGCCACTTTCGTGATAAACGAGATATCTTCCCTGCTTTTTGTTGGCTTCGTAATTCTGTTCCGATTTCAGCCCGCCATTGGTGTAATAAGTAAATTGCTGGCCTTCAAAAAGCCCATATTTATAATGATAGGTAGCCAAACGATTCCCCTTTTCGTCAAACCAATAGGAAGGTCCTTCTTTCAGGCCTTTGACATAGCTGCTTTCTTCCTGAAGTGATCCCCTGTCATAATAGACCTTACGTTGACCATGCAGAAGTCCGTTTTTATAGTTTTCCTCTAAAATGGGTTTTCCACCCATATGGTATTTGTAGAGGGTTCCATTGAGTTCGTCGTTCCAGTAATTAGCCTGAAGGCTGACATAACCGTTTCTATCCATCTCAAGATAAATCCCGTTTTGCTTTCCGTGGCTGAACTCCTGCAGAACACTGAGAAGTCCGCCGTCGTAGTACGAAGCCCATACCCCTTCCTGGAGTCCGTTCATCACCTGACCGCGGCAGCTTACGCCATTGGCCACTGATTCCTGCATACCATTCGGCAATTTGCTCACATCGGCCACCAAAGGTCGTTGAGCAAAAATGGCGACGACAGTGAATGAACACATTAAAAGTGAAAATAATCTTTTCATCGTTTATCGCTTGTGCAACAATGGGCAAAGTTAGCAATTAATAGCGACTTAAACCAGCCTCCAATCAGGCTGAACCACAAATGAACCAGCTAAAGACGGCTTTTCGGCGCAAAAAGAGGTAAAATCTAATTTTTAGATTTACTGTAAATATATAACACGTTGATTATGTGATATATAGATACAAAATATATCAATTCTAAATTAGGCCATCTTGCAAAAACAAATGCCTTTTTGCAATTGACAGCAACCATTTTTTCAGAATTTGTTTGAGCTTTTGCACAGAATCAACTCTTCAAAGGTTCAAATTTATTGAATCCCTTTTTGCATCAATCATTACAATCGGGCGAAACGATTCGGGCGTAAAGATCGAAATAATCGGCATCGGTAATTTCGGCTTCATAAAAGTGACCGATTTGAAGCGAAGCCTGTGCCGAAATCAACACTTCATTATCCACCTCAGGCGAATCGAACTGGCTGCGACCGACATAGTAATCACCTTCGAGTTTGTCAATCAGCACTTCTAAGCGTCGCCCTATCTTGGCTTGATTCAGCTGTAACGAAATTTCCTGTTGCAAGGCCATCAGTCTTTCGAGCCGGCTTTGCTTTTCGCCTTCGCTCACATTATCGTCCAAAGCGTATGCATCAGTACCTTCTTCGTGGCTATAGGTAAAAACCCCAACACGGTCGAAACGGTTAGTCTCAACAAAACGATACAGCTCCTCGTACTCTTCATTGGTTTCTCCTGGAAAACCAACGATAAAAGTCGTACGAAAGGCCACGTCAGGCATAGTTTTCCTGATTTTAGCCACCAACGATTCTGTCTGTTCACGGTCAATATTACGTTTCATGGCTTGCAGAATCCGTGTATTGATATGCTGAAGCGGCAGATCAATATAGCGGCAAACTTTGGGGTTATTTGCCATAACCTCAAGCAGGTCGTCAGGAAACTGATGTGGATAAGAATATTGAAGCCGGATCCAGTGAATGCCTTCAACATCAGAGAGGGCATTGATAAGCGTAGCCAAAGCGCGCTTTTTATATAAATCGAGTCCGTAATAGGTAAGCTCCTGTGCAATAAGAATCAGCTCTTTCACACCGGTTGACGCCAAAAAACGGGTTTCTTCCACAAGGCTTTCGATGGAGCGTGAGATATGTCGGCCGCGAATTCCGGGAATGGCGCAAAAAGCACAATGACGGTCGCAGCCTTCAGAAATTTTCAAAAAAGCATAATGGCCGGGTGTGCTTAGGATACGCGGGCTGTGACAACTTTGGGGATTGATGCCGGGGCGAAGATCTTCGAGTAATGCGGGGATGAGTCTCTGGTCGTTCACACCAAAAAAAGCATCCACTTCATGAATTTCGTCTTCGAGTTCTTTCTTATATCGCTCGGAAAGACACCCCATCACAATAAGCTTCTTCAGTTTTTTCTTCTTCCTCAGTCGGGCATATTCTAAGATTGTATTTACCGATTCGGCTTTGGCGTCGCCAATAAATCCACAAGTATTGATGATGGCAATTTGCGCATTGGCACGATCTTCGTGCACCACATGAAAACCCATGTCGAGCAATCTTGCACCCAGCACCTCGGAGTCCACCTGATTTTTTGAACAGCCCAGGGTGACGATGCTCACGCGGGATGGATCAGGCTTCTTCATTGAAAAGGCTGGCCACAAATGCTTTACGGTTAAACACCTGGAGGTCGGTCATTTTCTCGCCGATTCCGATATATTTCACAGGGATTTTAAACTGGTCGGAGATGCCAATCACCACACCACCTTTGGCCGTCCCATCGAGTTTGGTCAAAGCAAGCGCGTTCACTTCGGTAGCGGCTGTAAACTGTCGGGCCTGTTCAATGGCGTTTTGACCGGTGGAGCCGTCTAAGACCAACAAAATTTCATGTGGTGCATCGGGCATCAATTTTTGCATCACACTTTTGATTTTGGTCAGCTCTTTCATCAGGTTGATTTTATTGTGAAGACGTCCGGCTGTATCAATGATGACAACGTCTTTCGACTGACCGATGGCCGATTTCAGGGTGTCGTAGGCCACCGAAGCGGGGTCGGCTCCCATTTCCTGGGCAACGACAGGCACGCCGGTGCGTTCGCCCCAGATTTTGATCTGGTCAACGGCAGCAGCCCTGAAAGTGTCGGCAGCGCCCAGAATCACCGAACGGCCAGCTTTCTTGAAGTTGTATGCCAGTTTCCCGATGGTCGTTGTTTTGCCCACACCGTTTACGCCAACCACCATGATTACGTACGGTCGGGTGTCGGACGGGATATCAAAATCATCACCATCTCCCGAATTGTTCTCCTGAAGCAATTCGGCAATTTCTTCTCTTAACAAGCGGTTTAGCTCGTTGGTACCTACATATTTGTCACGGGCAACTCTTTGTTCAATGCGTTCGATAATCTTCAGTGTGGTTTGCACACCTACATCAGAGGTAATCAATATTTCTTCAAGATTATCGAGAACTTCATCGTCCACTTTTGATTTACCGATGATGGCCTTAGAGAGCTTACTAAAAACACTTTCACGTGTTTTTTCAAGACCTTTGTCAAGGTCTTGTTTTTTCTCTTTGCTAAAAAATGAAAACAGCCCCATGCGTTGATTTGTTATGGTTGGGTTACAAAGTGTTGTTTATCAAGTATTTTTATTGTTTCCGGAAAATAATTTTTAAAAAAGCAAGGTCGAACATACAGAAAACAGAAATGAGCTTTCCCAACAAGATGGAAAAGCTCACTTCACTATTGTCGCAATGACATTATCTTTTGTTCAGAAATTCCTGTACTTTGTCGTTCGGTACCATGGTTTCGGTAAAAGCGTAAGCTCCGGTTTTAGCCGATCTCGACATTCTGATCACTTTCGAATATTCTTTTCCGCTACTTGTTTTCAGGGTAGCAACTACTTTCTTTGCCATGTTTCAAACTATTTAATTTCTTTATGAACAGTCATTCTTTTGAGGATGGGGTTGTATTTTTTTAACTCCAGCCTTTCAGGGGTATTCTTTTTGTTTTTCGTGCTGATGTAACGCGAGGTGCCCGGCATTCCGCTGGCTTTGTGCTCGGTACATTCCAGAATAACCTGAATACGTGCTTCTTTTACTTTCTTGGCCATGCTATTATCCTTTCAAATTTTCGGACGGCAAAAATAAACATTTTCCGATTAACTGCCTAATTATTTCACGATTTTATTTTTCCTTTCATCAAAATCATCAATTTCAACTTTGCTCCATCAATATTTTAAATCATGGTGCAGCAATCTGCAAGATTGAACGCACATAGGGACTGATTCCGGTAAAGAAAAACTCAACAGCTATCACCATCACTATCAGGCCCATAAGCTTCATCATCACTTTGTTCCCGGTTTCGCCAAGCACTTTCATGATTTTTCCTGCGCTCAACAAAAGGGTAAGAACCACAAGGCAAACCCCGAGTATCGCCGTTATCAGAATAACTTTCTCATGTACCTTAGCACTTTGATCCATGAGGATGATGGCGTTGGTAATGGATCCAGGTCCGGCAATAATAGGAATTCCGAGTGGTGTAATGGAGATGTCGTTTATGTATTGAGCCTCTTCCTGTCCAACGTCTTTGGTACGACTCAAACGGGCATTCAGCATATCATAGCCCATGATGAAAAACAAAATTCCACCGACCACTTTAAGTCCGGCCACCGAGATCCCAAAAAAATCGAACAACATTTTACCGCCAAAGGCAAAGGCCACCAAGGTAAAAAACGCTGTGGTCAATGCCTTGAAGGCAGTGCTGACCTGTTGTTTTCGGGTGAGGCCTACGGTCATTGACATGAACACCGGCATCACGCCAAGCGGGTTCATCAGGGTGACGAATGAGGTGAAATAAAGCAACCAAAGGGTGAAGTTATCTGCCATGACCTACATTTTTTCAATGGTATCATCCACCATTCTGAGAATTCTTTCCTCAGTCTCAATAGCGTTACGGCGAATGGATTCGGCTTCGGCCAAAATATTTCCGACAAAAATCTTATCGTCCACCCCGCTTCCATTGATTTTCACATTGAGATATGCGCCAATCACAGCCGAACGTGCACATAAGGCTCCCACGCCTGCATCTGTAACCGAAGCAGGATTTCCGTGAGCAACCATCGCTTCGATGATTGACATAGCTTCAAACGATTTACGCATCACCCTTAACGGAATTTCCATGGCATATTTTGATGCTTCCTGAACAGCCTGTTTGCGAATGGCTTTCTCAGCTTCCGTATTTTTCGGCAAACCGAAAGCCTCTAAAATCAAATTATATGAGCGTGTATCTTCGTCCACCAAGAACAAGAGCTCGTCTTTGAGTTTCTGGCCTTTCTCGGCCCAATCAGAGAAAAACTCCCAACGGTCGTCCCAGCCGCGTTTGTGCGACGAAAGATTGGCCACCATCGTTGCCAGCGAAACACCCAGCGAGCCTATGTAAGCCGAAACCGATCCACCACCCGGAGCCGGCACTTCCGACGCCGTGAGATTGGCAAATCCAACCAAATTCAAATCAACGAGCTTCTTCGTTTTCTGATCTTTTGCCAAAACGTATTCAATAATTTTCTCCTCGGGAACAAACGGTTTGAGATCGTCGAGCCCCATTGATTTGACTGCTATTTTGATGAGTTCGGCATCGTCCACACCTTTAGAGCGCTGTTGTTTTCCAAGAAAATAACGTCCGGCATCAAGCATGGCCTTGAGCGGGATAAGTCCAACCAATTCGGAACCGGTGACACGAATACCTCGTTCAGTAGCTTTCTTACATACTTCGTCAAAAGCAATATGCACCGGGGTGATGCTGATATTGGTGAGGTTCATCGAAATTTGTGCAATGCCATATTCTTCAATGAACCATCCGATAGCTTTGACAGCTTTGAGTGTTCCGGGCACATACACCTGATTGCCGTCTTTGTCTTTTACAATTTTTCCGGTGATGGGGTCGCCTTCACGCAGAACCCTCCCTTTCTCTCTGACATCAAAGGCAATGGAATTAGCCCTGCGTGTGGATGTGGTGTTGAGGTTGATGTTGAAAGCTACCAAAAAATCGCGTGCACCAACAGCAGTGGCTCCTGCTTTTGCATTGAAGACGGCAGGTCCGAAATCGGGTTTCCATTCCGGCCGGGCCAGCTTTTCCGGCAGACCTTCGTATTCGCCGGAACGACAGTTCGCTAAGTTTTTGCGTTCGGGCGTGAAGGCGGCATTTTCGTAGCAATAAACCGGAATATGAAGCTCCTCGCCAATGCGTTTTGCCAAACGACGGGCATATTCGGCAGTCTCCTCCATCGTGATGTTCGAAATGGGAATAAGCGGACATACATCGGTTGCGCCCATACGCGGGTGTTCACCTTTGTGATGACGCATATCGATCACCTCGGCGGCTTTTTTCACAACCTGAAATGCTGTCTCGATCACCTCTTCGGGAGTCCCCACAAAAGTAACCACCGTGCGGTTGGTGGCTGCACCCGGATCCACATCCAGAAGTTTCACACCCTCCGAATGTTCAATGACATCCGTAATCTGTTTGATGACTGCCATATCCCTGCCTTCGCTGAAGTTGGGAACACATTCGATTAATTTCTTCATTCTCTCGGATTTGAAATGTTTATATTAGTTTTTGTTATTCTTTTCTTTGAACGAAAAATTTATTGCAACAAGCCGTTGACAAAGGCTTTGCTGATTTTATTCGTCCCAAAATAATAAGGCATATATTCAATGCCGGAAATAGGTTTGGTAATGTAGAAATCGGCTCTTTTCCCAATAGTGATGCTTCCTGTTTCGTTGCTTACATCCATGGCATATGCGCCGTTGATGGTGGTGGCATTGAGGCCCTCTTCGGGGAGAAGACGGTAGAGGATGCTGGCCATGGACAAGATGAGTTGCATATTTCCCGAAGGTGATGAGCCAGGATTAAAATCGCTGGCCATTGCCACCGGCAAACCGGAATCAATCATTTTGCGGGCAGGTGCCAGCGGCATATTGAGAAAGAAAGCAGCGCCGGGCAACACCACAGGCATGGTTTCGCTTCCGCTCAAAGCTTCAATTTCTTCGTCGCCAGTATATTCCAAATGATCCACCGAAAGGGCATTGTATTTGACGCCAACCTGAATACCTCCCGAACGATCGAGTTCGTTGGCATGTATCTTGGCCCTCAGGCCATATTTCATTCCGGCATTGAGAATGCGGTCGGTATCTTCCACAGTGAAGAAGCCTTTGTCGCAGAAGACATCAATAAAGTCGGCCAGTTCCTCAGCCGCCACCATTGGAATCATCTCGTTGATAATCAGATCCACATATTCTGTTTGACGGCCTTTGTATTCTGCTGGCACAGCATGGGCGCCTAAAAAGTTGGCTTTGATTTTCATGGGCGATGCTTCTTTGAGCCGACGAATCACCCTCAGCATTTTGAGCTCGCTTTCGGTGGTCAGGCCGTAGCCGCTTTTGATTTCCACTGAGGCTGTTCCCATGGCCGCAATCTCCGAAAGCCGTTGCATGGCGGCTTCAAAAAGCTCATTTTCATCGGCTTTTTGCATGGCTTTGGCCGAGTTCAGGATACCGCCTCCACGACGGGCAATCTCTTCATAGCTCAAACCTTTGATTTTGTCAACATATTCAATCTCGCGCGAGGCCGGATAAACCAAATGGGTGTGGGCATCGCAGAAGGAAGGCAAAACTAAGCCTTGCTCTGCATCAACCAAACGAATTTCCGGATTTTCAGCCAGCAAACGAGGATATTCAGGGTTATCCATCCGCCCAAAAGCGACAATTTTATGATCTTTCACCTGAAGCCAGGCGTTGGAAATACCTTTGAGCAATGCCATCTCTTTGCCGCGAAGCAAGGCTATATCGGAGTCAAGCACGCCTAATAGTTGCTTTATATTATTGACAATGAAATTCATAGGATCTTATTTCGTCTGATAATTGTTTGCAAAGGTATTCAAAATAGGCATCAAAAAAACCGGAAATGGTCTTTTTTGTGCCACTGAACAGAACACTAAAAACGTATTTATTCCCTCTCTTTATAACTCTCTTCGCCGGTGAGCGCTCCCTGCTCATCATAGGTTTTCCAGAGGCCAATTTTCAAGCCATGATCATATCTGCCTTCTACCTGCACTTTCCCATTTTCGTAATAGACTACAAATCGTCCATGAGGCAGATCTTCAACGAAAAACGTCTCCGACATGAGTGCGCCCGACTCGAAATAATGCTTTGAAAGGCCTTGTTTCATCCCATTTTCGTATGGGGTTTCTTCAGCTATTTTGGAGGTTTTAGGATAAAAAACACGGGTAAGGCCATGCAGTTGGCCGTGCTGATAGCTTTCTTCGGAAAGCAGCGCACCATCGGCATCACTGTAGAACAGCCAGATGCTGTCCTTTTTCTGGTTGAGATAGATTCCTTCGGCAATGAGGATCCCCGATTTGGAAAAACTCTTATGATACGCCTTGACACCGCCCGTTTCAAAGGTATTTGTAGCCCTGAGGGTTCCGTCTTCGAAAAAATACTCAAACAGCCCGATCGGACGATTGTTACTGAATTGGCCCTTGTATCGCAGATTTCCGTTAGGGTAGCGGCCTTCCCAATAACCAAAACGACGCCCCTGATCATCCTGCTGATTCAGCTCATGCTGACCGAAAGCTGTTACAACGGTAAGAAATTGAAAAATGAGTGTAAAAGTCAGTGTTAAAACAGGTTTCATGATTACGGGAATTGCATGCAAAAATAAGCAGTAAATTGGAAAAGAATTATTTTTGCCAAAAACGTACAAATTGGCTGAATATTCTTCACTTTTGCTCGAAAATGCCATCAACGAGCTTTCGCGCTTGCCCGGAATCGGTAAAAAAACGGCGCTTCGACTGGCCTTGCACCTACTTCGCGAAGACGTCTCGCGTACCGAGTCGCTTGCACGGTCATTGCAACAGCTTCGGGAGAAAATCATGTTCTGCGAGCGATGCCACAACATTTCGGATACTGCCATCTGTAGTATTTGCAGCAATCACCGTCGCGACGAAAATCTTCTCTGCGTGGTTGAGGACATCCGCGATGTGATGGCCATTGAGCGCACGGCCAGCTACAATGGGCTTTATCATGTTCTGGGCGGGGTTATCAATCCGGTGGAAGGCATTGCTCCCGGCGATCTCACCATAAACCAATTGGTTGCGCGCCTTGAAAACGAAGACATCCGCGAAGTGGTGCTGGCTTTGCCGCCCACCATCGAAGGCGACACTACCGGCTATTATATTTACCGCTTAATCCGGCAGGAAAAAATCAAAGTGACGGCCATTGCCAAAGGCGTTGCCATAGGCGATGCGCTGGAGTTTACCGACGAGGTAACGCTGGGACGCTCAATTCAAAACCGTATTCCTTTCGACGGTCGTTAATCCGGCTCGCTCACCTGTTGTTCGTTTGGATGTGATGGCAAATCGCCAAATAGGTCCAACTGTTTTTCAGTGGCATAATAACGCAAAGGCACCTCCAGCTCAAAACCATTGATATAGCGATCAATACTCTTTTTGATCAGCTTAATGATGGTCGTTTTACGGGCCTTAGAGTAGTTGCTTAACGAACGGAATTGCTTTTCCGAAAGCTTAAACTTCACCTCTTTGAATTTGACCTTTTTGTATTTCCGTTTCTTTTTTGGCCGGGCATTCATTGCTTATGCATTGATGGTCGAAAGTTAGGGCTTTTTCCAGTCGGAAATGCTTTCGGAGAAATATTTTTTCAGCAATAATTTTTAACCCGTTCCAGAATCTGTGCCGCCAGATTTTGGGCTTCTTCGGGCGATGAGCTTTCGGCATATACCCTCACAATGGGTTCGGTATTGCTTTTACGCAAATGAACCCATCCCCTCTCAAAATCAATTTTCACCCCGTCAATGGTTGTCACTTTCTCAGAGGCATAATCGGCCGCAATTTGTTCCAACACCCGATCAATATTGACTGTTGAGGGAAGATCAATTTTATTTTTCGAGATAAAATAATCCGGATATGTTTTTCGTAACTGAGCGCAACTCATTCTTTTTTTGGCCAGATGAGTCAAAAAAAGCGCAACTCCCACCAATGCATCACGTCCATAATGGAGCTCGGGATAGATAATACCTCCATTTCCTTCGCCACCGATGACTGCGCCAACGGCTTTCATTTTCTCCACCACATTCACCTCGCCCACGGCGGCAGCATGATATTCGAAACCTGCAGCATAGGTAATATCGGCCAAAGCCCGTGTTGACGAAAGGTTTGAGACGGTGTTCCCGCCGGTTTGCGACAACACATAATCGGCCACTGCCACAAGGGTATATTCTTCGCCAAACATCTCGCCGTTTTCGTCAACAATGGCTAAGCGATCCACATCGGGGTCAACGACAAAGCCCAGATCGCTGCCAGTATTTCTGACCAAAGCCGAAAGCTCGTGCAGATGTTCAGGCAATGGCTCGGGATTATGCGGAAAAAGTCCGGTAGGCTGGCAATAAAGTTCGTGGATAGTTTCCACGCCTAAGGCTTTGAGCAACGCAGGCAATGCTAATCCACCGGTAGAGTTCACAGCATCAACAGCAACTTTAAAGCCGGCTGCCCTTACTGCTTTAGCATCTATCAAAGGCAGATCGAGAACCATTTGGATGTGTTTGTCTATCCAGCCGTGTGAACGATGATAATGACCAATTGAGGCAACTTCTTCGTAAAGAAACTCTCTCCTTTCAGCCATCCTAAGCACCCATTCACCCTCAGCGGCTGAGATAAACTCGCCCTTATGATTGAGGAGCTTCAGAGCGTTCCACTGTCCGGGATTATGACTGGCGGTAAGAATGATGCCACCTGCGGCGTTCATCGCCGGCACTGCCACTTCTACAGTAGGCGTTGTGGAAAGATCAAGATCGTAAACATCAACGCCGGCAGCCATCAAAGTGCCGCAAACCAAGTGATTGACCATGGTGCCCGATACCCGCGCATCGCGACCGACAACAACGCTAATCCTTTCTAATTCAGAATGGTTCTTGCGAAGTAATTGGGCAAAAGCCGTTGTGAATGCTATGATATCGGGAGGGGTAAGATTGTCGCCCGCAGCGCCACCAATGGTACCCCGTATGCCTGAGATGGATTTGATAAGGGTCATATTTCTATATTTCTAATGGCAAAAATAAACGAAAACATTGTCGGTTAATCAATGGCCGCCAATGAACGCAGTTGTATTGCAAAATGACCTTTTGCCATAGTCAAACAACAACCGAGTGAGAAAAACACGCCTAAAGGTTTTACAGCCTCTCACTTATTAACAAAACAGCCTCGGATGTCGGTTAATAAAAAAACGAAACCGACTCGTTTTTTCTTGAAAAGTGTTCTACTTTTATGAAACACAAAACAAAGTCAGATGTGAAATGAAGGCAAAAACCTTATTATTTCATCACATTGATAATCAATCATATATAATGATTTTTTATTTTTACCAACAAGCTTCTCCGCTGGGGTCATGACAAATCTTTCAGAATGTAGTACTTTTGCAACAACTTTTTTTTCAGTGAAACTATGACAAGTGGTGAATCAGAGTGGGATGACGATTTTCAGTTAGACGAACTGATTTCCCGTTTTGACGAAATG
Source organism: Bacteroidales bacterium (assembly GCA_019454985.1). Taxonomy (GTDB): domain Bacteria; phylum Bacteroidota; class Bacteroidia; order Bacteroidales; family F082; genus JALNZU01. Next base: position 132,211 of record JACFNF010000002.1, on the reverse strand, counting down.
GTACGAAACGGCGGAGATGGTTATTTTGACTCGGAAGAATTTGAAGAATTGTATAGTTTTTTCACCGAAACCCAAAAACAGGAAAAAGCCCGGTTGGTTCTGGAAAAAGCATTGAAGCTGCACCGGAACAACTATCGCATCAAACTTTTATGGGCAAAGCAGCTTGCCGACGATGGCCATTTATCAAAAGCCATCAAAGTGCTCGACGATATCGAAAATGAAGAACCGGAAGATTCTGACATCTACCTGATGAAGGGTGCGGTGTACAACATGATGCTCAACTTTGCCAAATCGGTTGAGGAATATGAAAAAGCCTTAATGCTGGCCGACGAAGACGAAATGGAAGAGCTTTATGTAACCATTGCACTTCAGTATGAAAACCTTGGCGAGTTTGACAAAGCCCTTTCGTATCTTCAAAAAGCCATGGAATATACCGAGTCGCCCGACCAGATTTTAAGCGAAATTGGTTTGTGTTTCGAAATGGCCGAGCGCATCGAAGATGGAATTACTTTCTTTCAGCAATACCTCGAAAAAAACCCGACAAATCACGCTGCATGGTTCAACCTCGGATTGGCTTTCTACCATTTGCAGCTTTATGAGAAAGCCATTGATGCGATGGAGTATGCGCTTTCCATTGAGGAAAGTTATTTACCGGCCATCATCAACATCGGTCAGCTTTATTCCACGCTTGGCAATTATCACAAGGCGCTCGAATATTTCCACGAGTCGGAACAATACGAAGAAGCCGATTCGCTCACCTTATATTATATGGGCGAATGTCACGAAAAGATGCTGGATTTTGAGGAAGCCTTGCTATTTTACAGAAAAGCCATTGCCAAAGACGAGTATTTTGCCGATGCCTGGGCCGGTATGGGAGTGATTTATGACGAAAAAGGAGAAACCCGGAAAGCAATCCATTATCTCGAAAAAGCCATTGAACTCGATTCTTTCAACAACGAGTTCCATCTCATTATTGCTGACCTTTTCATCAAAATAAAGCGTTTTGACAAAGCCCGCGAACACTATCAGGTAGTGGAAGAAAACGATCCGTTCGATCCCGATCTTTGGAAGGATTATGCTTATATGCACATTGCTTCGGGTGAAATCGAAAAAGCAGTTCAGATCCTAAAAACCGGACTTATTCACCAGCCCAACAATCCGGGTTTACTCTATCGTTTAGTGGCGGCGCTGATGCTCAACAAAAAACCTGATCAGGCGTACGAATATTTAGAATTAGCTCTTAGTATTGATTTTGAAGGACATACAGATCTTTACGATTTCATGCCGGCTCTTAAAGATAACCCAAGAGTGACAGAGTTAATTTTACAATTTGCGCCTTAGCAAACAACAAAAGCAGCATGACCACAACGCTTGCTGAAACCGTCGTCAGACAGAAAAAATATTTCGAATCGGGAGCTACCCTGCCGATTTCATTTCGCATCGAGCAACTAAAAAAGTTAAGGGAAATCATTCGTCAGAACGAAAACCGCATTGCCGAAGCGCTACACTCCGACCTTCATAAATCGGCATTTGAGTCGTATGCCACCGAAACCGGATTGGTTCTCAAAGAGCTGAATCACTTTATCAGACAGACACGGCGATGGGCCAATTCGCGTAAAGCTAAATCCACTATCGAAGCTTTCCCTTCCTGTAGTTACATTATTCCCGAGCCGAGAGGCGTCTGTCTGATTATCGCACCTTGGAATTATCCTTTTCAATTATGTATGGCGCCACTCATTGCGGCCATGGCTGCCGGAAATTGCGCTGTGGTTAAACCCTCGGAACTAAGTACAAATACTGCGGTGCTGATTGAAGAAATAATCAACCGCAATTTTAGCCCGGACTTCATTCGGGTGATCAACGGCGATACACAGACAACCAGCGAACTGCTGCAGCAGCCCTTCGACATGTTTTTCTTTACCGGCAGCCCACGAGTGGGCAAAATTGTGATGCAGGTAGCTGCCGAAAAATTAATTCCCGTTGTACTTGAGTTGGGTGGCAAAAGCCCGGTCGTTGTGGACGAAAGCGCCAACGTTGAGCTTGCCGCACGACGAATCATCTGGGGAAAAAGTATCAATGCCGGGCAAACCTGCATTGCTCCGGATTATGTACTGGTTCACAAAAGTATTGAGAAGGAACTCATTGCTGCCATGAAGTTCAGCATCACTGATTTTTTTGGTACAGACCAGCAAAAAAGCCATGATTTTGCACGCATTATCCATCCTGGTCATTTTCATCGTCTGAAAGAAATGTTGAACGATGGCAATGTGGTTTTTGGCGGCGAAGTATCTATCGAAGAGCGTTTCATCGGACTGACACTCATCACACAACCGCGATTAGAATCTGTTTTAATGCAGGAGGAGATTTTTGGGCCGCTGCTTCCCATCGTCACTTTTGAACACTTGGACGAAGCCATTAAGCTCATCAGATCAAAGTCCAAACCTCTGGCTTTATATATTTTCAGCAAACGCAAAAAAGTCATTCACAAGCTTTTACAAAGTTTAAGCGCGGGTGGGGTAACAATCAACGACACCATGATGCACTTTACCAATAGTGCTTTGCCATTTGGCGGAGCAGGTTTCAGCGGAATCGGGAGCTATCACGGAAAGGCGGGCTTCGACGCATTTTCTCATCTGAAACCCGTCATGAAACGTGCCCTATGGCTCGATATTCCATTGCGGTACCCGCCTTTTGGCAACAAATTGCGTTGGATAAAAAAACTGATGCGTTAAAATTAATTTCGTGTTTGTTCTTTAACATAGCGTATTTTTGCCTGACAAAAAAAGTCAGACTGGCAAACGAGCCCCTTAAAGTGCCAACAAAGCACAAACGAACAAACCTTATGACAAAGTATTACGGACTCATTGGTAAACCACTCGATCATTCGCAATCCGCTTCCCATTTCAACAATAAATTTAAAAACATGGGTATTGATGCCATTTATTCGCTATACCCAATCGAAAACATTGAGAAACTACCAGAGTTAATTGAGGAAAATCCGCAACTTATCGGACTCAACGTCACCATCCCATACAAACAACAGGTTTGGCACTATCTGAACGAAGTGGATTTTGTGGCCAATATGATTGGTGCGGTGAACACCATTACCATCAAACGCGATGCTCATGGAAAAACCTACCTGAAAGGATACAATACCGATGCATTAGGTTTTGAGCAGTCGCTAAAAGAGGTACTAAAATGTACTAAATGCAGTATCAAAGCATTGGTTTTGGGAACAGGCGGGTCTGCCAAAGCAGTGAAATACGTACTCCGACGACTTGGTATACCTTATCTTTCGGTGGATCGCTACCGAATCAAATCAGATCAGATCACGTATAACTATGTAACTCCCTATACGATTGAAGAATGCAAACTGATTATCAATACCACCCCATTAGGAATGTATCCTTTGTGGGTTGATCAGGCTCCTCTTTTGCCTTACGAATGCCTTACGCCAGATCATATTCTTTATGACCTGGTATATAATCCCGAGATCACGACTTTTCTTCAACACGGGATTAATCATGGATCAACAATTATCACCGGTAAAAAAATGTTTCTTTATCAAGCTGAAAACGCATGGAAAATTTGGCAAAAACATCAAACATGAAACGGTTTTTAACCGTTTTAGGCCCCGGATTAATGTATGCCGGAGCAGCAATCGGCGTTTCGCACCTTGTTCAGTCAACACGTGCAGGCGCCGATTTTGGTTTCGAGCTGATGTGGGTGCTCATCGCGGCCAATATGCTCAAGTTTCCGTTTTTTGAAATAGGCAGTCGCTATGTTTTAGCCACCGGCAAAAACCTTGTTGACGCCTATTACGATGTAGCCCGCTGGATTCTTGCCGCATTTTTTATCGTCTCGATCCTGAGTATGTTTCCGGTGATGGCTGCCCTAACGATGGTGACGGCCGGACTACTTAACTTCGAGCTACATTCGGGTTTAAGCACCACAGCTATGAGCGCCATTCTTACCGGATTGACCATCGTCATTTTAGTTACCGGCAAGTTTCAACTCTTAGACAAGATGATCCGTTGGATTATTATTCTGCTGAGTCTGAGTACCCTTTTGGCTATCATCAGTGCTTTGGGCATCCACCGACCCCTCGTTGTTCAGCCACCTGCATTTGATTTATTCAACAAACAGCATCTTTTATTTTTAATCGCTTTTATCGGCTGGATGCCAGCGCCAATAGACATTGTGGTTTGGACGAGTCTCTGGAGTCAGGCCAAATACGAAACCCTGCCCGAAAAGCCAGATCTGAAATCAGTTTTAATCGAATTTAGGGTTGGTTTTTTTGGGACAATGATCGTCGCGGCCTTTTTTCTTGCCTTAGGTGCCCTAGTAATGTATGGCAGCGGCGAGCAACTTTCAGCCAATGGCGGTGTATTTTCGGGACAACTCATTGGAATGTACACCTCCACAATTGGCAACTGGGCTTATCCGGTAATTGCGATTGCCGCAGTAACTACCATGCTCTCAACCACCATTACAGTAACCGATGTTTACCCGCGTACTTTAGTGGAATGTACAAAAAATCTTTTTAAACCCAACAGTTTTTGGAATACAAAGCTTACTTATTCAGGCTGGATGCTGATTCTTTCGGCCGGAGTAATTCTTCTCATCTGGATTTCGGGCACGACCATGCGCGTAATGGTTGATTTTGCCACGAGTCTTTCGTTTGTCACCGCACCCATTCTGGCCTATTTGAACCATCGCGTCATTACTTCGCCCAACATTCAAGCCAATTACCGTCCGGGAAGATATCTCATCATCTGGTCGTGGATTGGAATTGTTTTTCTGAGTGCCTTCACTATGTTCTATCTTTATTGGCTCATATTCATGAAATAAAATCAACATAAAAAGTCCGTATCCATGAAGCTCGAAGAATTAAAAGCAAAATTTCTCCAGACTTATGGCCAAATGGCACAGGCGGGTTTTTTTGCACCCGGCCGGATCAACCTGATTGGCGAGCATACTGATTACAACGGTGGATTTGTGTTTCCATGTGCCATCAGCTTTGGCAATTATTGTTTAGTCCGTCGTACCGACCAAGCTGTAATCAAACTAAGAAGCCTGAACATGAGCTTCGAGGCCGATATTCCGCTGTCCGAGCTCAGTATGGCCATCAGCAATGAATGGGTGAATTATGTGATCGGAGTTTTTGCGCAGTTCATCAGCAGGGGGCTTCAGATTACTCATGGTCTGGAAATGTTGTATTATGGCGACGTGCCGCCGGGAGCCGGACTTTCGTCATCGGCAGCCATCGAAGTGGTTACGGCAGTGGCTATCAACACTTTGTTTGGTTTTGGCATTGATGGACAAAGCTTAGCATTGATGTGCCAGAAGGCCGAACACGACTTTGCCGGAGTCCATTGTGGCATCATGGACCAGTTTGCTTCGGCCATGTCGAAACAAGGGCATGCGCTTTTCCTCAATTGCGACAGCTTAGATTATCAGCTCGTCCCGCTCGAACTTGGAGATCATAAAATTGTGATATCCAACACAAACAGCCCACACAAATTAGACAGTGGGAAATACAACGAGCGTGTTGCCGAATGTCGTCAGGCCGTTACAGAGATGCAAAAAGGCAAGAAGTTTAGTTTTCTGGCGGAGCTTGATCCAGACGAGTTTTCAACCTTGGAACATCTTATTTCGGACGAAAAGGTTCGTCGCAGAGCACTACATGTAGTCGAAGAAACTGCACGAACCAAAGATGCGGTGGATGCATTGATCAAAGGCGATCTGAGCCGTTTTGGGAAACTCATGACGGCTTCGCACAAGTCGCTTAAAGAAAATTATGAAGTAACTGGTTTTGAGTTGGATACCATGAACGAAGAGGCTCTGAAAAACGTAGGAGTGCTCGGAAGCCGTATGACTGGTGGTGGCTTTGGCGGATGTACAGTGAGCATCGTCCACAAAGACGCAATGGCGAATTTTATCGAAAACACCGGAAAAAATTATCGCCAGAAAACCGGCCTGACTCCGCAGTTTTATATCGCCGAAACCCAGGATGGCGGAAAGCAGATATTCTGATCATCAACATTTTACAGACCAATTCCAAATCCAATCCGAAACAAAGGGTTGCTATAGGGCGAATCAAGCGTCTCGTTAAGATTGTAGAGTAGCATGATCCACGTGGAGCTGCTTTCTCCAAAATATTGTCTGTAGCCAACGCCGACAAAGACCGAGTTGACCAAAACCCGGTCTTTTGTGATCCCAGCCGTATTGAAAAACGCCTTGTTATAACTCAGCAGTTCGTTCTCCCCATGGAGAAAGAACCCTTTATAAACATCATAAGAAGTATAAAGTCCGCCCCCAACATCGTGAAAATGATAGCGTAAATCCAAATATTTAAAGTTGCTATAGAGGTATGTCAATCGCACTCCGGCCTCCCATCTTTGCGCCAGCATATATCCAATCTGTGGGGCCACACGGGCATTAAAACCAAAGTCCGAAAAGCCTAAGCCAAAATCGCCTCCCATAACCCAACGCTTCGGGCGTGGCTCTGAAGATGCAACCTGTTCCGGCTTCTGCGAGAAAACATGCCCCGACGTGATGAACAACAAGATGAAAGCGAAAAGAAAACGAAATACCGGCATATCATTCAGCTTAATACCTCACCAAAAATAATACATTTAATTTTTGTCAGAATTTAAAAATGTTTAAACGTGCTTAAAGACGACTTAGAACATAAAAAGACATCGCGCCAATTACCTTATTTTTTCAGTGTTTCGGGTAGTTGCTCTTTGGTTTTTCTGTTTATCCTGCAGGTTCAGATCACCTCTTTCATCACTCCTGCACCAAAAAGGGCGAAGTCGTATTTGACGGGATCGTCGGGGTCGAATGTTTTCAACGCTTCGGTGAGTTCAACCGCTGCTTTCCAATCATTCTGCGGACGTTGAAGTAGTCCTAATTTACGTGCCACTTTTCCCGAATGAAGATCCAAAGGACAAACAAGCCTGGCCGGACTGATGTCTTTCCACAATCCAAAATCCACGCCGGCCTCATCTCGACGTACCATCCACCGCAAAAACATATTGATGCGTTTGGCAGCCGAACCTGCCGATGGGTGCGCAATATGTTTTTGAAAACGTTTCAGATGAGGGAATTCCAACAATGCAGCCGCCATTGTCTCGATACCCTGGTAAGCGCCGCCACGCGCAAATCCGCTTGTTGCAACTTTTTCTAGACCTCCTCTTTGTTTGTAAATATGTTGCAGCGATTGCAGCAAAGTAACGCAATCAATCCCATTGAAGGTGCGGTGCCGGAATTCGAGAAATATTTCAAAATCCTTTTCACCAGCTGAAATAAGAAAATCATGTGGAGCATTATCCATCATGGATAACAGTTGTTTGCTTTTTCTAATGATGGTTTTTCGTTGACCCCAGGCAAAAAGGGCGGCGATAAAGCCGGCAATTTCAATATCTTCCTTTTTAGAGAACAGATGAGGAATACTCACCGGATCATTGGGAATGAAATCGGGGACGTTGTGGCGCCTGTATGCTTCTTCAAGAAAGTCGGAAAGAATCATTTTCATGGCACAAAAAAAAAGAAAAAAGCCGTCAGGCGGCATTGCTGACGGCTTTAAGTAAACTATTCATGCTCTTTAGCTCAACATAACCACATTCTTCATTCCCAAATTTAAGGCTTCCTCATTCATTGGGATGAGATGATGGTAACGTTCGGGGAGTGATTCTTTAAGCCCTTTGATCACATTTTCAATTTTCACCACGGGTTTTACCTGAAGGTATGCGCCAAGGATAATCATATTGAAAATTTTGGCGTTTCCCATTTCCAACGCCAGACGGGCTCCTTCCACCTGATAGATTTTGATATCGGTACGCGTAGGATGTTTGGTAATTCCGTTGGGGTCGTAAATGAGGACACCGCCGGGCTTCACCGATTTTTCGAACTTATCAAGCGATTGCTGGTTGAGGATGATGGCGGTATCAAAAACGGTGAGGATGGGTGAGCTGATACGTTCATCGCTCACAATCACGGTGACATTAGCTGTACCACCCCTCATTTCGGGACCATACGAAGGCATCCAGCTTACTTCCTGATCTTGCATTATACCGCTGTAGGCCAATATTTTACCCATCGAGAGTACGCCTTGGCCGCCAAAGCCTGCAATGATTAATTCTTCTGTCATTTTTCTAAGTTGTTACGGTTAAAATCACTTGAGCAGTTGTCCGTCCACTTTGATATCACCTAATGGATAGAAGGGGAACATATTTTCTTCCATCCACTTATTCGCATCGTTTGGAGTCATTTTCCAGCCCGAGTTACAGTTTGATACGATCTCGATAAACGAAAGTCCGGGCTTGTTGTCGCGTTGGTTCTCGAAAGCTTTCTTGATTGCACGTTTTGCTTTTCTGACGGCTGCGGGAGTATGAACCGCTTGACGTGAAACGAAATATGTTCCGGGAAGTTGAGCAACCAATTCAGTAATCTTCAATGGATTACCCATCCGTTCTACATCACGGCCATAAGGCGAGGTGGACGACTTCATTCCGGGCAGGGTTGTTGGAGCCATCTGTCCGCCGGTCATTCCATAGATACCGTTGTTCACAAAGATGATCACAATTTTTTCGCCTCTGTTGCAGGCATGGATGGTTTCGGCGGTACCGATAGCAGCTAAGTCGCCATCACCCTGATAGGTGAAAACAGTTTTGTTGGGCCAAAGGCGTTTAATTCCGGTGGCCAATGCCGGAGCACGTCCGTGTGCGGCCTGCACCATGTCCACATCCATAAACTCATAAGCCAACACCGAGCATCCTACAGGGGCAATGCCAATTGTGTTTTCTTCGAGTCCAAGTTCTTCGATCACTTCCATCGTGATACGGTGGGCGGTGCCATGTCCGCAACCGGGACAATAGCTCAGCACCTTATCGGTCATCAGCGGAGTTTTTTTATAGACCAGATTCTCCGGCTTAATGATATCTTCGAGGGTTATTGTTGACATAGTTTATTCTCCTATAATTTTTTCTTCTAAGGCTTTCAAAACTTCTTCAGGCGAGTGGACGATGCCGCCGAAGCGTCCGAAATGCTCCACTTTTGCGCAACCTCTAACGGAGAGTTTCACATCTTCCACCATCTGTCCGGCGCTCATTTCAACAGCAAGCCAGCCTTTTACGCCTTTTTTGCACAAAGCTTCCATTTCTTTTCCAGGGAATGGGAACAGGGTGATCAACCGGAATAGACCGGCTTTGATGCCTTTGGCACGGGCTAATTGTACCGATTTCTGAGCAATACGTGCGCTGGAGCCATAAGCCACAAAAATATATTCGGCATCGTCGCAATCAATGAGTTCGTAGCGGACTTCGTTTTCCTGAATCTTGCGGTATTTCTCCTGCAGATGAAGGTTATGTTGCTCCATTTTGCTCGAATCTAAGTCGAGCGAGGTGATGATACGGCGTTGAGTTCCATGTTTTTTGCCGGTTGTGGCCCAGGGATTGTTGGCTGCCACTTCTTCATCGCTCAGGCGTGGGATGGGGTCAAAAAGTTCAACTTTCTCCATCATCTGACCGATGACGCCATCGGAGAGAATCAAAACGGCGATGCGGTATTTGAAAGCCAGTTCGAAGCCAAGTTTCACAAAATCGGCCATTTCCTGAACGGAAGCCGGAGCCAGTACAATCTGGCGATAGTCGCCATGCCCGCCACCTTTGGTGCTCTGGAAATAGTCGGCCTGCGAAGGCTGGATCGTACCCAGACCCGGGCCGCCACGCACCACGTTCGCATAGAGGCAGGGCAGCTCAGCGCCTGCAATATAAGACAATCCTTCTTGTTTCAGGCTGATGCCGGGCGACGAAGAAGAAGTCATCACACGTTTTCCGGTAGAAGCTGCGCCATAAACCATGTTGATGGCAGAAACTTCACTCTCAGCCTGAAGTACCACCATGCCTGTCCGCTCCCAGGGTTTTTCGGCCATCAGATATTCGATCACTTCCGACTGGGGGGTGATAGGGTAGCCAAAATAAGCATCGGCGCCGGCACGGATGGCGGCTTCAGCCAATGCTTCATTTCCTTTCATTAATCTCAGTTCTCCCATAATTCAATTTTTTTGCCTGATCGTGTTCAGGATTTAATTCGATAAACGGTGATAACCCCGTCGGGGCATACAACGGCGCAATTGGTGCAACCCGTACATTCTTCGGGATTCTCCATATAAGCGTAGTTGTACCCTTTACTGTTAAACTCTTTGGCCAATGCAATGACCGAAGTGGGGCAGGCAGGGATGCAAACCGAACAACCCTTGCATTTTTCTTCGTCAACCACAATGGCGCCTCTTACTTTTGCCATAATTATCGTTTTTAAGGTGTCATTTTCTGCTACAAAATTACGGATTAAGCTTGTCAAAAAACCTTCATAAAAAGCCTACATGCCTGACTTGCCGTAATTTATATTTAATTTAAATAAGCTGTGATTTTCGTTCGCATTTAACCAGATAACGGTAAAGCACATCAAAATCAGTAGATTCAAATGATCGGATGATCGGCATGGAATGCTTTTAGTCTTTTCTCAAGATCGCCAAACTGATCACGCTGAATGAGTGAGGTACAAGCCCTGATTCCTTCGAGGCGTTCGCTGCCGGTGATATCGAGTGCAATGGCGCTGATGCCGTAATACAACATCTCTTCGAGCAAGTCCACACCGGTAAAGCCCGGATATGCATAAGTGAAATAAAAACCGTCGGCTATCGGCCGGTCTTCATCTCTGTCATAAACAATATGGAAACCATTGTCAGTGAACAGCTTCTTCATAATTTTTGCCTTTTCGCCGTATTCCTTCACCTCCTCAATGAAATTGAAGCTGCCATCGTTGGCAGCTTTGAGCATAGCTGCCAGACCATATTGCGCTGAATGTGAAGTTCCTGAGCTCAGCGGATAAAGAGTCCCAAAAATCATGGCATGGCCAAAGAGGTCATTCGGATAGAAACGTTTGAGATCGGGATAACGTGCGTTGAACAATTTGTCCGAAATAACCATCATGCCAATGCGCTCACCGGCATAGCTGAACACTTTGGAGCTGGAAATGAAAAGCACATATTTATCGGTGTAGTGTGCCACGGTGGGCTGAAATGGCGGTTGACCCGGACGGCTGAAATCCTGACGGAAGTCCATTCCAAAATAGGCCAAATCTTCCATGATGACCACCCCATATTCGTTGGCCAATTTGCCAATGCTGGCCAACTCCTTCTCGGTGAAACAAATCCACGAAGGATTATTGGGGTTGCTATACAGGATGGAATGTATATTGCCTTGATCAAGATACGACTTCACCTTGTCGTAAAGTTTTGGGCCGCGATAATCATACACATCAAAACTGGCGAAGGGTAAGCCTAAAACTTTATGTTGCTGCTTGTGAACCGGAAATCCGGGGTCAATAAACAGCGTGGTGTTATGATTTTCACGAATACGGCTAAGCATCAAAAAACTTGCGAAGCCTCCCTGCATGGAGCCAACCGTAGGGATACAACCATCGGGAGCAACATCCACGTTGACGAAAAGCTTGACAAACCGGGAGATTTCTTTCTTTAATTCCGGGATGCCATGAATATCGGGATAAAGGGCAGCAACACCTTTTTTGAGTGCTTCAATCTGACCTTCAACTCCCACTTTTGCAGGGGGTAAGCCCGGAACGCCCATCTCCATACGTACAAACCGTTCTCCTGTGGCTTTTTCGATATCATCAACCAATTTCTTTATTTCTCTGATGGAAGCCTTGCCTACCTTTGCGACACCGAGTTCCTGAATTTTTTGTTTTACCGTTGCGTAATCAATGGGTGTACTTCTCATGATGTTCAATTTTTCTTACAGCACAAAATCGTTGTACTGTTAGTGTTTGCACAAAGGTATCAAAAAAAGCCGAAAGGGCGCACTCGATTGCACCCTTTCGGTAATTTAGAATGATTTTATGTTCTTAAGTAATATCCTTCGATTATACCTAATTGCTACACAGCCCGTTACCTATGTCTTCTTCAAGCTTAACAACACTCCCAATGCCACACTCAGTAAAGCAGCGAAGAGTACCTGAAGGGTCTCGGGCAATAAAAAGGTAATGGTGTGTGCGGGGATCCAGAAAAAGGGAATTGTTTTTTTAAAAACAAAATTCCACATCCTATCCCAGTCAATTTCTTTTAAAATTTGTGCAAAATGAATGGGTTTGAACAGACCTGTCAACGTCCCGCCATTCTGTACAATATGGGTGTCCGTGATTTTATGGAATGTCATCATCACCGGGGCATAAACCACATTGAGCAAAGTGCTGATGCAAAAAGCCACTCCGATTTTTCCAAGTACAGGGCCAGTTTTGAGCACCGTTGTAGCCTGTTCATAACCAAGATATTGAACAAAAACCGGCACGCCAGAAGCAAATACCGTGAAAGCCATTTTGATGGTCAGTCCCAAAAAGCCCCATACCAATGCGCGGGGTAGCAATCCAAAGCCCGGATGATAGTAATGACCTGTCCTGATCCGCAAAGCAAGCGCCTCGCCAAAAGTGGCCAAAACAGCAAACTTCACAAAACTCATCCACATACCATGTTCGCTATTGGCTGTGTTATAAGCCTGTAAAACCTGTGGCATAAATACAAAAACAGCACCAATCAACACAATGCAGGCGATGATGGTAAAATCAGTTTTTTTCATTTTTTTACCCTTTCAATACGAATTCGTGCATCAACAGCAACCACCGCCTCGGGCGATGCCAGAAGAGGATTGAGGTCGAGTTCGGCAATCTCCGGCGCCGCCTCAACGAGCCTGGAAAGCCTCACCATAACTTCTTTAAAGGCTTCAATATTTACACCTCGTTGTCCACGCACGCCTTCAAGCAAGGCATAGCTCCTGAGACGACGAATCATCTTTTCGGCTAAGGGCAGATCAACAGGCACTAATTCGGCGGATACATCCTTGAGCACTTCGATGAAAATACCACCCAGGCCGGCCAGCAAAATATGACCAAATAATCCTTCGCGTTTGATGCCTGCAAAAAGCTCAAGGCCGGAAAGCATTGGTTGAATCAGCACAGCCGTGGTATCCTTGATACGGATCATCCGTTCAAAAGTCTGAATCACCTCTGCTTCACCAGCAATATGAAGCGCAACGCCGCCAACATCCGATTTATGCACAGGCCCAACCACTTTCATCACCACAGGGAAGCCTAAACGAACAGCCTGTTTCACAGCCTCTTCGGCCGATTGAACAACGGCCTCTCCTGCCCTTGCAATACCGGCTGCATCGAGCAATGACTGAACATGAGCCGGTGAAAGATAGCCATCAGCCTCAATGCTGTTGATGACCGAACGAATTGCTTCACTATTAACCTTAAAATCGTCAGGCTCAATCATTTGAGGCTTTGGATTATGATAGACCCGTGCCAAGGCATTGCCTAAAACCACCTCATCAGGGAAGTTGATGCGGTTTTTTGACAGAAACATATTCACCTCTTCAGCGGCAGTCAAAACGGAAGGCAGTACCGGGTAAATGGGCTTTTTGCAAGTTTTCATCTTTTGGTCGAGCAATTCGTAAACATCGAAGATCCGGCTAAGACCGGGCGTACCAAAGATGACAACCATACCGTCAATTTCGTCAAAATCGTTTTCAACAGCATCAATGATCTGGCCAAGCTGCTCAGCTGTTCCTGTGGCAAGAAAATCAATCGGATTGGCAACCGATGAGCCCGGGAAAAGTTTCTCTTTGAGTCTTTCGGCAGCCTCGCCTTTCAGTCCGGGGATTTCCATCCCGCCCGACGAAAGAGCATCGGTCAGCATAACGGCAGGGCCTCCGGCATGGGTGATGATGGCGATATTTTTACCTCGAAGTTCAGGGTGCATAAAAAGTGAGGCCACAGTGATAAGGTCTTCACGTCCGTAACACCGCACAATTCCGGCTTTGCGGAACAGGGCGTCCACGGCCAGATCGGGGCTCGCCAGAGCGCCAGTGTGTGAGGAGGCAGCACGGCTGCCGGCCTCACTGCTTCCTGATTTTATGGCGGCTATCCGACAGCCCTTACGGATGAGCGAGGAAGCATGTTTCAGCAACATATCGGGTCGCGAGATGGTTTCGAGATAGAGCAGTTTCACCGGCGAATCGGTAGCCGAATCGAAAGTCTCGTCCATATGCTTTAAAATATCCTCGATCCCCAGTTGTGCTGAGTTTCCAACCGAGTAAACATTGGCAAAAGTCAGTCCTTTAGGAATGCCGGCCTCCATAATGAAACAGGCTGTAGCACCCGAGCCCGAGATAAAATCGCATCCTTTAGGGTTCAATGTCGGAATCGGATAAGTGAAAATACTGTGATGTTGTGGCGTCAGGATTCCCACACAGTTTGGCCCGATCAATGAGCCACCCACTTGATTAACCGTAGCTACTATTCTATCTTCCAACACCTTGCCTTCATGGCTTTCTTCACTAAAACCGGCCGAAAGAATGATAAAGGCTCGGGTCTTTTTCTGAAATGCCAGTTGATCCACCACATCGGGCACATATTTGGCGGCAATGGCAATCACTGCCAGATCGGTATTGGGAATATCCAAAGCCGTTGCATAGCTGGAGATACCCTGAACATTGCTTTCCTTTGGATTTACAACACTGATCTGGCCGGTAAAACCGCCATCGAGAATGTTTTTTAGAACTTTTCCGCCCGGCTTGGTAACATCGTTGGAGCCGCCAACAACGACAATGCTTTCAGGATGGGTGAGCTGTCTGGTAATCATAGGGCTTTAATGTTATTTTTTTAACAATATATTTCGGCAAAATTAGCGATTTGCCGATGAAGGCCAAAACAGCCGGAAGTATTTAGAATGAATCAAAAAAAGCAGGCTTTGCCTGCTTTAGGGAATTGAATATCTTGAGTTTATTCGAGGAGAACCGAGAGTGCCACAACGCCAAGCCCGACATTGGCCACCAGTACCGGCGATGCCTGATTGATGAAGACAGGTTTTTTGCCTGTAAGAGCTTCCATTTGTGCAGCATACCATTGGGCACCTTCTTCATTGGCCGAATGGGTGATGGCGTACCCCCATACAGCTTGCCGGCCAATGAACTTTTTCATTTCGCCCATCACCATTTTCATGCTGGATTTTTCGGAAAGCGGTTTGCCAAACACTTCGGTTTTCCCATAATTCATCACCTCCACAATAGGTTTAATGCCAAAAAGCTTACCGATGAATCCTTTGGATTTGCTCACCCTTCCGCTTCGCACCATAAATTTCATAGAACGTGAAGTAACGAGGATTTTTGACTTCTCGACCCATGTGTTGGCTTGGTTCACAATTTCATCGTGCGACATTCCTTTTTCGATGGCTTCAGCAGCGCGTAGTACGGCGAGTCCCAGTGCACTGGTAAGCCGTTTGCTATCCACCACACTGATTTTTTTTCCTGATTCAGCCATTGCTTTGCGCGAAGCATTGAGGCTGTTTTGCCAGGTACCACTCATCCCTGACGAAATGTGCATACCAATCATCGAATCGTAATGACTACTCAAATAATTGTAGCGGTTCACGAAGTCGGGAAAAGCAGGCTGTGCACTGGTTGGATGGATGGAATTAGATTCCAGTTTGTGAAAGAATTGTTCGGGCTGAATGGTGATTCGGTCAATGTAGAATTCCTCACCAAAATGAACCGTAAGCGGCACAACCTGAATCTGATATTTTTCAATCAGATCGGCAGGGATATCGCTGGTAGAATCGGTCACAAGGGCGATAGGATATTTCCGGTTTGAGGCAATCTCGTTTTGCATCACCATATCGTCCACCTTTTTGTAGGTTACTGTTCCGAGTGGTGCAATATCTTCAAACAGTTGCCACGGTTTATCGGTATGGATGTGAATGCGCATTTTTTCGGGCGAACCAGCCACCACCATTGAATCACCATGGTGTTTGATGGCTTTTACAAAATCATCGCGTCTAAGGTTTTTACCGCTAATCAAGGCTTCTGTACAGTAGCGATAGGTGATTTGGTCATGAGTAATAGCATCCACACTTTCTTCAACCTGAATCGTGTCGGTATTGAGGATAACCTCTTTCTGACCATTTTTAAAATAATCGAGCATACCTTCAAGAAAGACAACAAAACCTTTGGCACCGGCATCAACCACGCCGGCTTTGGCTAAAACGGCCATTTTGCTGGTCGTACTGTTGAGTGATTCAACGGCTTTCACCAGCGCGTTGATGAGCATTTTCAGAAAATCTTCGATATGGTCTTTGAGCTGATAAAGGTATTCGGCCCAGTCTTTAATCACCGAAATCATCGTACCCTCCACAGGATTGGCAATGGCTTCGTAGGCGTACTTAACCGCACTGAGCATATATTCAGCGAAAGCTTTGGTGGAAAGTGTGGTTTCTTCTTTAATCTCGTTGCTGAAACCATAAAGAAATTGGGCGAAGATAATCCCCGAATTTCCTCTTGCGCCCGTGAGTGCGGCATCAGCCAATGAAATGGCTGTAAGCTTTAAACTGGCTTGTGGTTGCGCAGCATTCACAATATTGCGCATCGTGCTGGCAAGATTGGTGCCCGTGTCGGCATCCGCTACGGGAAAAACATTAATCTTATTGAGCAGTTGTTGATTCTCAAAAATCCGTTTTGCACCGGCTACGAAACTATGATAAAGTTGAATACCATTGATTTCGGTGATTTGTTTGTCTTCCAAAGCAGTAATTTTTAGTAAAACTTCTTCAAATAGCCCGCGCAAATATAGAGATTACCTCATTCAATGATGCATATTTAGGCAATGCTGCAATGTTGAAAAACCCAAATCAATTACATCTATCTGATTGTCATTAATTTACATTTTAGTAAAAAGGTTGCATTGTTGATAACTTTTTTTTTACAATATCCGTATTTCGGTCATAAAATCCCAAAATAGGCGCAAAAAGGATGTTGTATTTTAGGGAGCGCAAAATATTGGCTTCATTTATAAGTCAGCACGAAGGCAGTTTATTTTTTCCAGAACCCCGGTGTAACGATAAGCAGAATGGAATAAAGTTCAAGTCGGCCAAGTAGCATACAAAGCGACAAAATCACTTTTGAGGCATCAGGAAGGTGGGCAAAATTTGCCACTGGCCCAACCATTCCAAATCCCGGACCAATGGCTCCGAGTGTTGTAGCAACGCTGCTTGTAGCGGTTAGTAAATCTGACCCTATCAACACGAGAGCGATGCTGCCAATCACAAAAATGACCAGATAAGAATAGATGAATGCCGTAACGGAATTGCTTTCGGCAGGGCTCAGGGTTTTGTTGTTGAGCTTCAATGAGTAAACGGCATTGGGATGCAATTGTGAACGGAAATAGTAGCGAATGCTGCGGCTGGCCAGCAGATGTCGGGCCATCTTGATACCGCCGGTGGTAGAACCGGTACTTCCGCCGGTAAACAGCAAAATAAAAATCACTACGGAGGCCGCCGGTGGCCACAACAAATAATCATCCGAAGCAAAGCCTGTGGTGGAAATGATGGAGGAAACCTGAAAAAAAGCATCGCGAAACGACTTTTCCAAATCACGATCAGTCTTCAGCACGAGAAAAAGGGTTATAAAAAGCGTAGAAACCATTACCACTTTCAAAAAAAACCAAAGCTCATCGTTGTTCCGCACCTTTTCAAAGCGACTATGAATCAAATAATAATGGACAATGAAATTGGTCGCTCCAAGCAGCATGAAAACGGCAATAACATACTGTATGTAAGGCGAATAACCAATGACGCTGGTATTTTTTGGCGAAAAACCGCCTGTGGCCACGGTTGCGAATGAATGACAGACGCTTTCGAAAAGACTCATTCCGCCAAGAAGCAGCAGGCCAATTTGTAGCAATGTGAGTCCGAGATAGATTATCAAAAGACGATAACCGACTGAACGGATTCGGGGATGGATTTTTTCGCGTATGGAGGATTCGAGCGAAAACACTGCGTAGTTATTCATTTGTGCGCCCGGCATAATGACAATTACCAACACGATGATGCCAATACCGCCAATCCAGTGGGTGAGATCGCGCCAAAAAAGGATGGATTTCGGAAGAGATTCGATTTCGGCCAAAATGGTTGATCCTGTGGTGGTATAACCGCTCACCGACTCAAACCAGGCATCCACAAACGAAGGGATGGCACCGCCAATCACATAAGGCAAGGCGCTGACAAGAGTCATAAAAAACCAGGCAATGCTAACGGTAAGGATAGCCTCCTTTTTTTTAAACTGAGAAGGCGGCTTTTTTTGGGATGTCCTTGTCAAACCGGCAAACAGTGTAAAATTTAGCAGAGCAGGCAACACGAAAGGCAGCACAGCTTCGCCGAAAAACAACGCAACGACAAGGTTACCGGCCAAGGCTATCCCCATGATGAGCGTGAGTTTGCTCAAAAGAAAAATAAGACTGTCAAATTTCACTCTGCAAAAGTAGAAAGTAGCATGAGAAAAGCTACACCTCGGATGCTTTTTTGGATAAGATGAGCTCTCTTAACGCCTTTGACGCAGGGCCTCAAACACCACTATGGCCGTTGAGACCGAAACATTCAACGAGTCGGCAACGCCCCGCATGGGAATGAGCAGGTTTTGGTCGGATGCCCGAAGCCAAATTTCTGAAAGCCCGCTAGCCTCGGCACCCATCACGATGGCCGAAGGTTGACGAAAATCGGCATCAAGGTATGGGATGCTGGCCGTGAGCGCCGTACAGTAAATCCGGATGGCCCGACTTCTGAGCCAGGTAATGACCGACGGGCTTTCGGCTGCAACTAATTGTTGCCCAAACACACATCCCAAACTGGAACGGATTGTATTTGGGTTGAAAAGGTCGGTGGCCGGGTCGCAAACGATCACGGCATCCACGCCGGCAGCATCGGTTGTACGCAGAATGGCACCCAGATTGCCCGGTTTTTCCACACTTTCCAACACAACAATCAAGGGGTTGGACGAAAGTTGAATTTCGTCTAAATGAAGGTAACGAGGCTCGAACACAGCCAGCAATCCATCGCTGCCTTCGCGATAGGCAACGTGGGCAAACACTTTGCGTTCTACCTCTTCCAGCACACAGGCCGGATTGATATGTCGCCTCAAACTAGGCCATTGTTCACGCGCAATTTCCGGACAATAAAATAAGGTGTCGGCCTCCCATCCCGATAGTAGCGCCCGCTCAATTTCTCGTCTGCCTTCAACCAACACCCTGTTCTGACTACGCCGCTCGCCAGCCTTTTGCAAACGGATGAGGTTTTTTATTTTTGGATTAGCCTTGCTGGAAATCATGTGTTCAACTACATTTATCTGATAATCAAAAGATAAAAGAATATGATAAAAATATTTTTGTCGTTGGTTAAAATCTGAACTATTTGTCAAAAGTCTCCGGCATCAACCGTTCGACGGATTTTTCATAGTGAATTCCACGTAGCTGTTGTTCGTTGAGTATGAATTTTACGATTTCATTATTCTGTCCGATGATTTCGGGCATATGAATTCCGCTCTGGGTGAGCAAACCTGCCTTCAGCATTCGAAGCGCCGAGGTAGCGGCATAGCCGGTGGTACGAGCCATGGAATGAATACCCGCACTTTGATCGGCCGTATCAAACAGATCGTATTGAATGCGCCACCGCGAGCCATCTGATTTCTCTCCTTCGGCGATGATGCGCATCACCGTCAGATCGGCCTCGTCGGGATGCAGCCTCCATTGATCGAAAAGCACCGCCTTGGTGAGTTCGAGCGGAACGAAAGGTTCAGACTCTTCATTTAGTGTATTCATACTAAAGAATCCACTCATTTTCAAGGCCTTGATCAAATCAATATGACCGGGATAACGGAGAGTCTTTTCAGCCATGAAATCAGCTTTCAGGGTATGGACAAGGGTACGAAGGCCGTCGCTGTTGAAGGCTTCCAAAGTTCCAATCGGCTTGATATCAATGTATTCCGAGTCGGACAATGCTTCTTTCAGAACAATTTTCCCATTCTCAACAACGCGGGCGGGTCGTGTATATTCCTCAATCACATCATCAGGCGAAAAGACAGCTTTGTATTGCCAGGGCAAATTGCGTTCGACGGGCAATCCACCCACATAGATCAAAAGTCTGTGGAGGCGGTCGAGTTCGGCTGCCGCATTTCCGCTCAGCAGGTGACTCATGCCGGGTGCCACGCCCATATCGCAGACCACCACGGCACCGCTTTCTTTTGCCATTGACTGCAAAGCCAACGGGTCTTCAGGATAAAATGCGATATCTACAACTGGCTTGCCAAACGAAATCAAAGTTTTCAGCGTTTCGTAGCCCATAAAGCCCGGCACGGCATTGATAAAATAGTCGTAATCTTCGGCAAAATATGCCCATGAGTTCTTGTCGCGGAGGTTGCAACAATAGGTTTTTGCATTGGTTTGATCGAAGGTTTTGAGCTTAGAAAGACTTAGGTCGGCAATGCCCACCTCAAAATCGCGCTGCCCAAGCAGGTCGAGCGCCATTGGCCGGCCAATGAGCCCGGCGCCAAGAATCAGCACTTTGGATGACATCGGTTAAAATTTTTACAAAGGTATTTTTTTCGGGTTAAGCGGCTCAAAACTCAGGCTCCCGATTGATGTTCAAAAGCCTCAACAGCCTTTTCTTTTGTAATCTGCGACATTGCCACACCGGTAATTACGACCACCATCCCCAGCAACTGGCGTACAACGGGCATATCGCCGAGCAAAATAATACTAAAAATGGCAGTAAAAACGGGAATAAGATTGGTATAGACATTTGCTTTTGAGACTCCCAGATTTTTAACTGCCACTGCAAAAAACACGAAGGCAAAGGAGCTTCCCAAAAGTCCCAGCATCACTAACGGAAAAAGTAATTTTGGCGCATAGTCAAAAGCCATCAGGCTCTCTCTTTCGGCGATGAGTGCAACAGGCAAAAAGTAAAAAATACCGATCAGGTTTTGCACCCAGACGATGGTTAGGGCATGGTAGGACAAAGTCAGCTTTTTCAGTATCATTCCATAAAGCACTGCCGATGCTACTGCTCCAAACAGGAAAAGAACCCCTTTCGGGTCAGCCGAGAAATTGAACTCCTTGTCAACGAGGATGATTAAAATTCCTGCAAAAGAAAATACCAGCCCAAAAAGGTTGAGTTTACTCAGATGCTCTTTCAGGAATATTCCGGCGAATATGGCAGTAAAAACCGGAATGGTGGAAATGATCACCGAAGTAACGGTGGCCGAAACCAACCGCAGTCCATGACTTTCTCCCATAAAATAAAGAAATGGTTCAAAAAACGCAGCCAACAGAAACAGAGGGATATCGCTTCGCCTGACAGGCTGAAAGCTTCGCATGAAAAAAAGAATCAGAAACAGGAAAACTGCCGAAATCAACAGCCTGAACATCAGTATTGACGCGGGATCAAGATGATCGAGCAGTTGTTTGGTCCAGATAAACGAGAGCCCCCATATCGTCATGGCTGCCAGAGCAGCCAGATGTGGGATATTTTTTGTATTCTTGAGCATTGATGCGGAATGGCGCGCAAAAGTAGCTAAAATCGGCCAAGGTGAGGAAGGTTTTTCGGCCGTTTTCAATTCATGCTGTAACCTTTTTGTCATCCATCCGTCATAAATAAATTCAAATCAAACCTCATCTCTTATGAAAACAAAAAATCTTCTGCTCTTGCAAAAAATTACTTTCATCCTCATTATCTTTCAGTTATGCACCTCGTGTATGTATGCCGAGCCGTTCGGAATCAGGGGCAACGGAGTGAAAGCCACCGAGAAGCGCGAAGTTGGCAATTTCAGTCGTTTGGACGTAAGCGCCGGTTTCGAAGTGATTCTGACTCATGGCAGCCAGCCTGAAGTGGTGATTGAAGCCGACGACAATCTGATGAGAACCATTATCACCAAAGTTGAAGGTAAAAAACTGAATATATATGTGAAAGGCAGCGTCAGTCCGCGTAGCCCGATGAAAGCCTACATCACCTTTGTCAACCTCAGTGAAATTGAGTTGAGCGGAGCCGTGAAACTTCACTCACCGGAGCTTTTAGACTTCGACCGACTCCTGCTCGACCTCAGCGGAGCCTCTGCCATTGAGATGGAAACCCGTATTGATGCTTTGAAGGCCGATGTGAGCGGCGCCTCGTTGATGAATCTGAAGGGGAGCGCCAACAAAGCCGATCTCGAATGTTCGGGAGCATCAAACGTTAAAATGGTTGATTTTCAGGTTGAAAACATGAATTTGGATCTTAGCGGAGCAAGTTCGGCCGAAGTTTGGGTTACTCAAAACCTGAAAGTGGATGCCAGTGGTGCCTCTAAAGCAAGATACAAAGGAGACCCCAGAATTACGGTTGACACAAGCGGTGCATCATCCGTGAAAAAAGTTGATTGATCATCAACCGAGACAACGGTTTAGTTTTTTCTAATCGGGAGGAATGAATCCAAAGGGTGAGCAAGGTTTTCGAATGAATTCAGATAAACTTTCACCATCCCTATTTTAATTTTAGCTTCGATAAGTACCGGTATTTTATTGGCATCATCGGTTATCCAGACCTTGATTTTCTCATCCGTTTCAAATAATGAGCTTTCTTCAAGAGTGGTATAAAACCCAATACAATTAAAGCTTAGCCCTGATGGTGTGGTGATAGTTTCTTTCCCAAGATAGCGAATGGGCATAGTTACTATCTGGCTATCCATCAGAATTTTTAAATCGAACCCCAGATCAGGTTTCATGTGATCGAAATCCATACTCCGGGTAAAGTAAGTAGCTGTAAGGACATCAGTTACATTTCCAGACAAGGAAATCAAAGTATCTGTATCGGGTTTTCCGGTTTCGGAGGCAATGAATCGGGCTTTTCTTTTTGTCCAGTCAAAACGAATGTTATTAAAGGTCTGATGGCGACCTTCGTAAGTCTGGCGGTAAAAAAACAATGGTTCAAAAGGATTGGTTGCCGTCCGTACCTCAAAAGTGTCGCGCACTCTGAAAAGCCAGTCCCAATGCCGCATTGAATTTCCGGTGCTTTGGAAGAGCCAGCCCTGATCAGGGTCATCTTTTTGGCGATTAGCACGAAACTGAACTTCTCCGGCATCTAACCAAAGAAGTCCCCAATGGTAACTCACTATATAATTGAGGGTTTCGTCGTTTCCGAAAGCAAGATTTCCGACCTGTGCATGGCCTTCATAACAGCTAAAATCCGTCAGGCAAAGTGCAAAACACAGGATACTTAACTTCCGGATTCTCAATTTTGCTGGCGTTAATGCTTTGGAACAGTTCTATTTATTGTAAACCCTTACACCAAAAATGCCGGTTCCAATCCGCACATTGGTTGAGCCTTCTTCCATGGCAATCTGATAATCGCCCGACATTCCCATCGAAATCTCACAGAAACGTTCATCGGTAGCAAACCATTCATTCTTCAGCCAGTCGAAATGGCCTTTCAACTGCTTGAATTCATTACGAATCTGAGCTTGATCGTCAGTGAACGAGGCCATTCCCATCACACCGAGAATGGCAACATGGTTTAATTTTTCGGACTGCATAGCTTCCATCAGACTCTGAGCTTCGCTGCGGTCGAGGCCAAATTTGGTTTCCTCATCGGCAATGTAAAACTGTAACAGGCAGTTGATGACACGCTGATTTCGGGCGCCTTGTTTATCAATCTCTTTCAGGAGTTTGAGGCTGTCAACCGATTCGATCAGATGTACAAAAGGAGCAATATACTTCACCTTATTGGTTTGCAAATGACCGATGAAGTGCCAGAGTACATCCTGAGGCATTTCGGGCTGTTTAAGGGTGATTTCCTGTACTTTATTTTCACCAAAATGCCGTTGGCCTGCATCATAAGCTTCGCGCAACACACTAACAGGCATGGTTTTGGACACGGCAACCAATCTGACACCCGGTTTCAGGCTTGCCCTGAGGGCCTGTAAATTTTCGCTTACTGACATGTTCGTACGATTTGAAAAGCCATCAAAAAATGCAAATTTACGTTAAAAAGACTTAGTCGGCTTCTGGACGACAGTTCATGATGATAACCTGGGAAATTTGAAGCGGGGATAGACATACCAAAGGGCAGCATATGTTTGAAACCGCTATTTTTGCCATATGAAAAAGCTCAGCCTGATCCTCTTACGCCTCTATCTGTTTTGGATGGTTTATTTTTTTTGCCTGCGGGCTGTATTTATACTTTATCACATCCAACTCCTTCGTATTGAGGAAATTCCTGTTAAGGAATCCTTGTATTCTTTCGTGGCGGCATTGAAGCTTGACTTTGCCACAGCATCCTACGTCATCTTGCCTTCTTTTCTATTACTTCTTTTATCTGCCATTTTTTCGCAGAAAATTTTGCGCAAGCTTCACCACTTTTTTCAATACCTGTTGATTTTTCTTTTTGCACTCATTGTCGGCGCCGAGTTAGGGCTTTATGCCGAATGGAAATCAAAGTTGACGGCCAAAGTCTTATCACACCTCTCGCATCCGCTTGAAATATTTCAGACTGTATCCGGTTTGCAGTTCACCTCGCTCATTCTCATCTGGCTTGGGCTCTCCTTTGGAGGCGTGTGGCTCTATCGTCGTCTAGCTGGTCGTTATGCCGACAGCCCTCCCCCGCTCAACGTTCGTGCAACAATATCGTCCTTGTGGTTGCTACCACTGATTTTTTTAGGCGCCCGAGGCGGTTGGGCAGCCATTCCGGTAAGCATTAGTTCGGCTTCGTTCAGCCAACACTCCATCCTGAACGCTGCTTCGGTGAACTCGTTTTACAATATCGGGTTTAGCCTGCTCAGCGCCCATCAATTGAACGGGGAGAATATTTTTGCCACAATGAACGATTCCGAAGCGCGGAACATCGTGCAAAAGCTGCATCAGGTGGAAAAAGATTCAACGCTGAACATCCTAAAAATCAAGCGTCCCAACATTGTCGTTTTGCTGCTCGAGAGCTGGTCGGCCGACCTCATCGAGAGTCTGGGAGGCGAGCCTGGCATCACACCCAACTTCAAGGAACTTGAAAAAGACGGTTTGCTTTTTACCAGTTTTTATGCCAGCGCCAACCGTTCGCAGCAGGCAATGGGTTCGCTTTACGCTGGTCTTCCTGGCCTACCCATCACCCACATCGCTGATCATCCTGAAAAATACAATGCCTTGCCATCGTTGACCCGGAAGCTCAAGTCGGAAGGCTACAGCTCGGCTTTTTATTTTGGCGGTCAGCTCAACTATGGCAACATTCTCACCTTTCTGCTTCACAACCAGATTGATGTGATTGTAGAGGGCAAAGATTTACCTTCAAGTATGCCGCGCGGACGGCTTGGGGTTCACGACGGCATATTGTTGCCTTATGTTGCACAACAGATAAATGAGTTAAAGACACCATTCTTTTGTACAATCTTTACCCTCAGCTCACACTCACCCTACGACTACCCAATGGAGCAAGTGATCACCTGGCCGAAGCTTGAAAAACCGTTCGTGAATGGAGGGCATTATACTGACAAAGCCTTGAAAGCTTTCTTCGATGAAGCCAGAAATAGCAGTTGGTACGACCAAACTTTGTTTGTGGTGATGGCAGATCACAGCAAATCAACCTACCGCAACCATCCGCTCGAGAGCTTCGAGCACCACAAAATTCCTTTGCTTTTGTGTGGCCCCGCATTGAAGGACGAGTTTCGGGGAAAACAAATGAATGTAATTTGTGGCAATACCGATGTGCCAGCCACACTTCTGAAGCAGTTGGGATTAGAAAGCAAAGAGTTTGTTTGGAGCAAAAACATCCTAAATCGCTATTATCGTCCTTTTGCGTATTTTGAACTCAATGAAGGCCTGGGATGGAAAACAGACGAAGGTTATTTTGTCTGGAACAAATTTGCCGACACCTATTATCAGAAATCATTGCCGGCCGAAAATGAAGAGAAGATTCTCAAAGAAGGTAAAGCCTACCTCCAGGTACTCTATGGTGATTTCTTAAATTATTAAGAAAGTTTCGCACGATTGATCAATCATCTGCATTGATTTCGCGATAAAACTGCCGAAGATATTCCAACATAAATTCGTGACGCTGCTGTGCCATCATTTTTGCTTCGTCGGTGTTCATCAAATCTTTGAGCAGCAGGAGCTTTTCGTAGAAATGATTGACGGTTTTTGTATTTGTGCTTCTGTCGAGGCGTTTTGTATTGCCTTCGAACTTGAGCTGATAAAATGCTCTTTTTTTGTAAGCGCCAAAGCTGAAAGCCCTGGCAATACCAATGGCGCCCATCGCATCGAGCCGATCGGCATCCTGAACGATTTGAAATTCAATGCTTTTCTGGCCATTAAAATGCAATGATTTGCGAAATGAAAAATGTTCAGTAATAAAAAGTACCTCTTCGCATACCTTTGAAGGGAGATTCCGGTTTTCGAGATACTGGCGAATCAGTTGCGGGCCTATGGTTTCGTTGCCCTGGTGAAATTTGGCATCGCCCACATCGTGGAGCAGGCTTGCCAGACCAACCACCAGCAAATCGGCATTCAGTTTGCAGGCCAAATACATCGCCGTGTCGAACACCCGTTCAATGTGAAGTATGTCGTGACCGGGCTCTGCATCTCGCAAATGGGACTGTGCAAATTGTTTTGCATCTTCAAAAATCGCAGCGTAATCTTTCATTTCTCGATAAACTCGATGATTTGCTTCAGTCTGATGGGGTTTGAACCATTGATATACAATGGCTTGACATTTTCGGGAGGCAGGCCGTAAGCCAGATAACTTTTCCACACATGCTCCACATACCAATCGGGTTCGTAGCCCCAACGGGTATCGGCTGTACGTCGTTTCCAGAAAGTTGGGAAATCAATCTCGACGAAAAGCACTTTGTCAAACAACTCAACGGTGGCCGGGTCATGATAAATCATTAATCCTTCCACGATCACAATCTCTTTTTTGTTTCGCAAATCAATCACTTTCTGTCGAAGCGCCTGATGATCAATTGAGTCAGGATGTTCCCAGTCGGTTCTGCCGGCAATTTCGGGGATTTGCCGGACAGGTCTGGCAAAATCGTCCTGACACACGGCAACGGCATGCTGAGTACCAAAATGAGTGAGCAACCGCTTTGCCAGATGAGTCTTTCCGGCGTTGCTCACGCCTCCTATCGCAATCGTCAGAGCCGGCATCTATTCTTCGTCGGGTTTGTAAACATATTGAAAAGCTCCGATATCGGGCAACGGAAGGCGCCATACCCCGTCGAGATCGTACGGAATCTGGCTGGCAATCTCGGGATTTCCTTTACCAATCACCGGCGATAGTGTGTCGGGACGATAGTTGAAAGCAGCATAGTCGCGGAACAAAGGATCTTCGTTGAACACACACGAAACAAAAGAAGCCGTTTTTTGCCACGGGCTTTTCAGTTTGATCAAGCAGTGGTCAAAACTATAAGTCGTGTCGGCTCCGGCAACTAACTCACGACCAATTTCATCTTCTAAGCTACCATATATCAAGCTGTTGCCAAATTCGAGACTGAAAGGAATCGGAATTGGCTTGTCGAGCGAATCGAGCAGAAAATTGTTGTAAAACAACGAAGGTGTATTTCTCACCCCATACGTCCAGTGATTGGCTATCGTAGTATGCCTGAACCGGTAGGCTCCTCCGGCGGTGAGTAAAGCTCCGAAAGACCCGCAGTTGGCAATCACCATATTGCTGGCATCAACAGCGAATAACCGGCTAAAAAGTCCGATACCGGTATGATTTTCGATAACGGTGTTGCTCAGCTTAAGTTGGTTTTGGGTTGGTCGCAAAAAAGATTCAACCTGAATGCCGATGAATCCGTTGCGGATGATGGCGTAATTGATTTCGTGATTGAAGCCCTGCCGGCCTTCCATCAGCCAGATACGATCCCACTGGCCGGGAATATTCCGGTAATCCGGATCGAGGCGATCGCCCTGAAACACAACCGGTTGCTCTTGTGTTCCTTCCACCCGAAGCACTCCGTCGGCATAAGCCCACAAACCTGAATTGTTATGAAAATGGATCTTCGCACCGGCATCAATCACCAGTGTCCCATAGGAGTTTATCAGCGCGTAGCCGTAAACCACATACGGTTTATCGGCAGTCCAATGGATAGTCTCGGTGCTGTCGGCTACAATTTTAAATTTAGGGAAACCGCCAATTTTGCGGTCGGCAATGATATAATTGGCATTTTGCCCCCATGCAATCAGCTTCACCTCCTGCTGATTTCCATTAGTCTCAAACTGAAGCTCATCCTCCACCACAAACGGACTGTTGGCATCGGTGGGATCAATGGTGGCTTTAAGCAACACAAAAAGACTGTCGTTTCCGGCAAGTTCTATATCGCTGACGGCTGTTCCGGGCACGCCATCCACATTCATTTTAAAAACCCTTCCAGCCGTTCCCATCAAGCGAATATGGCTGATTTTTAAACGCTTAGTGCTTTTATTATAGACCATCAGCCTTTTGGTGATAGAACCGATACTGGTGAAAACGGTATCGAAAACCACCGAGTCGGTCGAAAATTCCAATGTCAAATCACGGTCGGTGCTGATCACTTCTTCTTTTTGGCACGAGACGGCCAACATTCCCGAAAACACGAGCAAAACCGCAGCCCGAAGCAGATGACTGACAGAAAAATGGCAATTGAAATATGATCTCATACGGGCGGCAAAGTTAAAGAACAATCCATTAGCGCAGAAACAGACCGATTATTGTATTTTTGCCCAAATTCCCGTTCGTGGATGAGGCTACACATTTTATGACACGTAAAACTTCGGTTTGGTTTCTTTTTTCGCTTTTTCTGATTGGCAACATCGTTCAAACGGTATCGGCACAGGACAGCCTTATACCCGAAAAACCACGTCCGGTGAAACCAAAGATTGACTCCACCATCGTGGGGTATTTCAATGGCAGCTTCGACAGCCTCAGCCTGGGATACACCCATTATGTGGATACGAACCTGCTTTTTGTAACACGTTTCGACCCGCTCTCGCGTCAGGTGCATCTCCAGCAAACCCTCAGTAATGCTGGTTTAGCCCATCAGTCGCTTTGCTTTGAGCCAGTGTTTAACCATGGCGTAGGGCTTTTACCAAATCCTTTTCGTGCTTATATATTCACTTCCGACGACATCTCATACCTTCAGCCCACCGCTGCCCTCACCGAAATCGGCTATATGATGGGTTCAAAAAAAGAACAGCAACTCAATGTCTTGTTTGGCAGGCAGGTGGCTCCAAACACATTTGTGGGAATGGATTTTCGATTGATTGATTCTAAAGGACCATACAAGAATAATGCTACAAACAACTCAGCCGTCTATTTCACAGCACGTTACAACACCAAAAACAAACGATATGGCGTATTGGGACATTATTTGAATAGTAAAATCAATGTGAATGAAAATGGCGGCATCATGGCCGACAGCATTTTTGAGAAAGATCTTGAATTCGATCGTCGTGTGATTGGTGTGAACCTCGAAAATGCTGTGAATCAATACAAACTCTCCGGCTTTGGCTTTGAACAATATTTCATCCTGCTTTCCGAGAAACGTCAAACCTCCGACAGCACCAGCGAAAAACGTCGTTTTCAATTGGGGAGGATTGTGCACCAATTTGAATATCAGCGCATTCAGTCGGTTTACAGCGAACGAAATCCCCTTTCAGACTTCTACAAAAACTTTGATCCGGTAATCAACAACAAAGCCACCTACGACAGTAGCTATCAATCGCTTGCACGCAACCGTTTTTATTGGAGCAGTTTGGGTTACAACACGTTTGAACGCGACGTGCCGCTACATGTTTATGGCGGTCTTGAGCTGGTTTCCGGTCGGATGGCCGACAGTATCTTCAGCAAAGGTTTATGGCAGGTCAATCCTTTTGGAGGGATCAACATTTCACTGTTTCGCTCATTTTATGTGAACGGCCAGGTGAAACTCATCACCGGCAGCGAATCGTCGGGCGATTTGGAGCTTTACGGAAAAGTGAGACAATTTTTGGGTACCGAATCCCGGAATCTGGGTCATCTGTTTTTCAGCTTCCGATTGATCAACCAAAGCCCGTCATGGTTTATGGAACGCTACCGGTCGAATCATTTTCGATGGGACAACAATTTTGGGAAGACCACTTTTGTCAGTTTTCGCGGAGGCTATCAAATCAAAGGTTTAGAAGGCGGTGCCGAGTGGCATATTGTGGACAAATATCTTTTTCTCAATTCGCAGGCCAGGCCGCAACAAACCAACGGTACAGCAAAAATTTATCGTCTTTTTGGCAATTTGCATTTCAAACCCGGAAAATTTGATGTCCTGGCCAACCTTAATTATCAATACACCGACAACGATACCCTTTTTAGTTTGCCTGCCCTTTCGGCCCGGCTTCGGTTCACATTCAGTCAATTGCTCATTAAAGACGTAGCCACTTTTCAGACAGGTTTAGAATCCTATTGGTTTACGTCGTATTACGCCGATGCTTATATGCCGGCCTTAAAATCATTTTACCCACAGCGCGAGAAAAAAGTAGGTAATTATCCGTTTGTGGATGTGTTTATTGCATTGAAGGTGAAACGCGCACGAATTTTCGGTCAGTTTTCCAATGCATTCGGGCTGTTAAAAGATTACCGCTATTACACCACTCCGCACTATCCGATGCGCGATGCACGTTTTTACGTTGGTGTGAGTTGGAGATTTTACCAGTAAATCAGCTTTTTGTCAGTGCATTAAAAAACGAGTGCCGGTATTGTCAATCACCTGTTTTTTATAGGTATCATCGTAGCCCGGAAAACGCGGCGAAGCCGGATAGCCCCAGGGATTGCGTTTGAAACCGTTTTCATCTTCCTGTTTTACGTTTCCGTCTAAATACTTCACCATCAGATAACCAAACAGCTCTTGCCAAGAGTTCAGCACTTTCATGGCTGCTTCGCCCGAATAGCTGTTCAGAAAATCACGGGCTTTGTCGGGGCTTTCGGTGTACAATGCCAGAGCCTGCCGATCGGTTTCGACCTGTTGCCGGGCAAAAAGCGATTCCAGTTCATTTTGCCGTTTGCGAATATCGGGCATCACCCTGTTATAAAACAAATAGGCGAAATGGGCTACCTTGTTGAACACCCAAAAAGCCGCATCGTCTTTATAGGTGAGCATATCGCCATAGCCCTGGCTCCATTGAAGAGGAACGTTTTTGAGTGCGGCATAAAAAGGAACATAAACCGTTGAACCGGTATCATCAACGCCAAACCAGAACACTCCGCCAATCTCATTGGGCAGCCACGAACGCAATTGTGCAATGAACGAAAAACCAGTCTGTTGGGTTACGGTAACCCTTTCGTGAAAATATTCCTTTCCTTCATATTCCCAGGTGAGGGGTCTCCAACGGTAAGGCAAACCAAAAGCGCCAGCGCCAACATCTTTCGACATATCGAGCTCTGTGCCTTGAAGGTAATCGCGCTTAAACGACATCAGATCTTGTGGCGTCAGTTTACGGTTTGGCTTGATAAACAACGGCATACGCGGGCTTTCGGCAGCTCCTGTTGCATAATCCCAATAAGAAGCCATGCTGTCGGATACATGATTGAACATACTCCACACCCGAAGCTCGCAAAAGCGTGCGGCATCAAAACTCAGTGGTGCATAGATATCGCTAAAACTAAACTGTTCGTCTTTTCCTGAAAAGTAACCTTTTTTACGGGCAAACTCAATCACATCGTGCTTGTAAATTGTTTGCAAATCAGCATTTTGTAGCAATTTCCACTGTCGGTCGGTGATACTTGTCTCGCCATTTGCTCTCGGAAACGAAGTGATGCGTGCATGGTTAGCGTGAGCCGACACATAACCATCAGGGATACGCATGGCCACCCAAACAGCGCCTTTGAAACGATTGCCGGTTTGGCCGGTTTTCTTGTCGTGCACCAGTTCTACTCCTTTTCCAATGATTTCCATAATCCACACCTCGTTAGGGTCGCCGATAGAAAACGACTCGCCCGAACTGGCATAGCCATATTGTTCTACCAGATCAGCAATCACACGGATGGCTTCCCGGGCTGTCCGGGCTCTTTGCAAAGCGATGAACATCAG
This sequence comes from Bacteroidales bacterium, assembly GCA_019454985.1. Lineage (GTDB taxonomy): Bacteria > Bacteroidota > Bacteroidia > Bacteroidales > F082 > JALNZU01. The sequence continues at coordinate 100,262 of JACFNF010000002.1, read as the reverse complement.
ATAGCCGTAATCCATGATTCCTGTGGAATCAACAAGCTCATCGCGTCCGCCAAAAGTTGTTTCGCCAATGGCCACCTGATATTCGTTCATAAAACCAATAGTGCGATAAGTGTGTGCCACCTGCGGTATTTGACCTAATGTTCGATTTGTTCCGCGATCGTAAATAGTGAGCATGCTGCCGGAGGGCCAGTCAGTGGCTTCGCTAAAATACAACTCGCCATAACGGATGTGTGAATCGGCCGCATAGCTCACCATCGTGGAGCCATCAGCAGAAGCGCCTTTGGAAACCAAATAATTGGTACAGGCATAAACCTGCGACCATCCCATTCCGAGAAGAAAAAAAGCAAAAAGGAGAGTGCGTAAAAACTTCATTGAAACAATTTTAAAAAAGTGCATAAAGGTAGAAAAAAAGCCTATTGATCAGGTTTTGAGAATCATGCAGGCCGTTTTAATTAAAACCTTCTCAAAAACAAAGGTGCATTAATCTGACATTCAGTAGTTTGAGTTGTAAAAAAAAGACGCATATATTAAAGATTATTGTTTAGTTTTGCGCACCAGCGTTTTTTTTGACGGTCAAGCTTCGCCCGTCGTAAATGCTTTTCGTTTATGTTTAACCATTTAACCAAGTTAGGTGCTTTATGAGAAAATGGCGTGTCGAAGATTCAGCCGAACTATATAACATCAATGGCTGGGGCATCAACTTTTTTTCGATTAACGAAAAAGGAAACGTAACGGTCAAACCTCGTCAGGACGGCGTTACCATTGACATGAAAGAACTTTTAGACGAATTGATGCTGCGCGATGTTTCAACGCCGGTTTTGCTTCGTTTTCCGGACATCTTAGACAGCCGTATCGAGCTGATGGACACCTGTTTCAAAGCAGCAGCTACCGAATATGAATTCAAGGGTAAGAACTTTGTCGTTTATCCGATCAAGGTGAATCAGATGCGTCCGGTGGTGGAAGAAATCGTAAGCCATGGTAAGAAGTTCAATATTGGTCTTGAAGCAGGCTCTAAGCCAGAGCTTCACACTGTATTGGCTATCAACCCTGACAGCGATTCGTTAATTATCTGCAATGGTTACAAAGACGAAAGCTATATTGAGTTGGCATTACTGGCACAAAAGATGGGCAGAGCTATTTTTATCGTGGTTGAAAAACTCAACGAGCTGAAACTCATCACCCGTGTTGCCAAGCGCCTGAAAGTGAAACCCAATATCGGTATCCGTATCAAACTGGCCAGCTCCGGGAGTGGCAAATGGGAAGATTCAGGCGGAGATGTCAGCAAATTTGGCCTCACCTCGAGCGAACTCCTTGAAGCACTCGACTTTCTGGATCGCAACGGCATGAAAGACTGTCTGCGATTGGTACATTTCCATATCGGAAGCCAAGTCAATAAAATCCGCCGCATTAAAATTGCCCTGCGCGAAGCTGCCCAGTTTTATGTTCAAATTTACAAAATGGGCTTCCATCTTGAGTTTGTGGATGTTGGAGGCGGTCTTGGTGTGGATTATGACGGCACGCGCTCGGCCAACAGCGGCAGCAGCGTAAACTACAGCACTCAGGAATATGTGAACGATGCCACTTTTGCAATGGTGGATGCCAGCGATAAAAACGAAATCCCTCATCCCAATATCATCACCGAGTCGGGGCGCGCCATCACAGCCCATCATTCGGTATTGGTTTTCGAAGTGCTTGAACATGCCACTCTCCCCAGCTGGGAGGAAGATGAAGAGATCAAAGAAGATGACCACGAACTTCTTCATGAGCTTTATTCTGCCTGGGAAAACCTGAATCAGCCACGCATGCTCGAAACCTGGCACGATGCACAGCAAATCAGAGAGGAAGCCTTAGACATGTTCAGCCTCGGACTTCTCGACCTGAAAACCCGCGCACAGATTGAACGTCTCTTCTGGACTGTAGCCAAAGAAATCCAGCAAATGGCCAACGAGATGAAGCGCCCTCCGGAAGAATTGCTCATTCTGCCTAAGTTGTTGTCGGATAAATATTTCTGCAATTTCTCACTCTTCCAGTCACTCCCCGATTCATGGGCCATTGACCAGATTTTCCCGATCATTCCCATCCACCGTTTGGACGAGAAGCCCGATCGTTATGCCACACTACAGGACATTACCTGCGATTCGGATGGTAAAATTGACAACTTCATTGCCACCCGAAATTACGCGCATCATTTGCCCGTACATTCACTCAAAGGGCGCGAGTCATATTATATCGGCGTATTTCTCACCGGCGCTTATCAGGAAATACTGGGCGACCTGCACAACCTTTTCGGCGACACCAATGCCGTCCACATTTCGGTGGACAGCAAAGGGCATTACATTGATCAGGTGATTGATGGCGAAACCGTTGCCGAAGTACTCGACTATGTGCAGTACAATTCCAAAAAATTAGTGCGCACGGTTGAAACCTGGGTGATGACTTCGGTGAAGCAGGGGAAAATATCGGCTGAAGAGGGGAAGGAATTTCTATCCATCTACCGGTCAGGACTTTATGGCTACACTTATTTGGAATAAAACATCAGACAAGCTTCTTAGCTTGTTTTCCAACTTTGTTTCAAATGCGTAAGCTGCTGCCAATCAATATAATATAGCAGCTTAACACTCAAGCTGTTGCCCATTGGGCTATTGAAGGTTTTTTCCAGATTACGGAAATAATTTTGATCGAACTCATCGCCGGAGAAAAGTGTGTAAACGGCATTTTTCCATATAAAAAGCAGCTCGCTGCCCGGTGCAAAATTCCATTTATAGACCAAATCAATATTGAAGGTGTTCACCGAAAAATCGTGCCGGCCATCGTATGCGATATTTTCTAAGCCTGCATTTGGCAATAATCTCATATACTTCTGATAATCAACCAAAAGCCAATAGTGTCTCATTCCGAAAACAAGAACAGATTTTGCATTAAAGGCATAATTGAAATCGAAAGAAGTGGTCAGGTTTTTCAGGCGGCGTTGCCCAAACACGATGACATTGTTGTTTTCTGACTCAAGCTGGGCGGCATAACCGATGTCGTTGTAGGTATCGTCATAATTTATTCCGGGAACCAAAAGTACATGGTCTTTGATACGCCAACGTGGTGAAAACCCCAACCACCAATTGAAACGATTCCATTCGGGGTGGAGAAAGACTCCAAAATTATAGTCAACTAAAAACTTTTTCCGGTAATCGGGCGAGACAAAAAATACAGTGTTGAAGCTCCACGGCTTCTGAAAATAATGTCCTTTGCATCGGGCCTCAAAAAAGTCAAGCTCACCCAAAGGATAAATATTCACATGGCCGCCAATAGTCATTCGCTTTGCTGTGGTCAAATATGAGTTGGCGCTCAGCTCAACTTTACTGAATTTGAAAGGGGCGTATTGAAAAAACTGGCTGAATTCGAAGATGTTATCCCATTTCAGCCTCCAGGAATTGGGCTCGAAAAGGTGATATTCGAGATTGAAAGTGCTGACAATTTCGTTGTTGTTCTTCAGATAACCCATATCGTTTGGATTATAGGCATCCGTTACAACTCTCACCGAGGCCGATGGCCTAACCGTGCCATCAATCTTGCCGTAGCTCAACTGTAAACTCTCGCCCGTTACAGCCTCCTGGTTTTTTCGGTATTCCTGGCTCACATTAAACATGGCATAAATCTCGCGGCTGGCTCTCTTGTTGCGGATTGCCACTTCTGTACCGGTAACATTGGCCATTCGATTTTTGTCGGGTTGTGCCACATTCGTATTGTAAAGGCTTATTTGGGAGTTATTGGGCATCGCCTGCTCAAACACCAACATATTATAATTGGTGTAAGGCTCGGTGAGAATTTTTAAATCACTGCTGTCGGTGGTTATTTTGGCCCAGGTGTTGGCCGTGATGGCATTGAACAGCCCGACCCCAAGGCCTCGTGAGTTTTTGCCCGATAACTTTGCCGCATTGATGAGCTGAACCGTTTCGGGATTGCTGACAATCTGTTGTCTATCGTAATTCATGGCTACCTGTTGATAACCTTTGGGTTCGGCTCCGATGCGCCGCGAATAGAAAAGTCCGCCTTTGCTGAAAAGCTCTGTCCCTTCGGTAAAAAAAGGCCGCTTTTCGTCGTAATACACCTCGAAAGGCGTCAATGAATAAATCAGTTTATCCGATTCCACCTGTCCGAAATCGGGGATGAGGGTCACATCAAGCGTAAAACTTTTGCTTAAGCCCAATTTCAAATCCATGCCGTAGTTGTAGGCCGAATTCCACTTAACGGTCTCGGTATTGTGGCTGGTGCTTGCCGCCAGATAAGGTGTTGCACTGAGTCTCAAAGGTGACTTCAGAGCATCGTTAATCAGAAGTATTCCAAGCTGGGAAACAGTGCCAGATTTATGAACATCTATCAGATTCCAGCAATCGTATTCTCGTTTTCGCTGTACGCTCCTCTTGAAATTGATGCCCCATTGCTGCTGAGCCAGTTCCGGAAACCGCAATGCCGAGTAAGGAATTGACATTTCGGCCACCCATCCCTGATCGTCAATGCTTACGGCCGAATTCCAGACAGCATCCCATGATTCATCCATAAAATCATTGCGGTTGCTCATTTTCATATCTACCTGAACCCCACGTGCAGTAACTGCAAATGACAAAGCATTCAGCCCGTCGTCGAAAGGATCGAGAATCATCTCAAAATAATCGGCCAATCCCATATTGTCTCGTTCGTGCAGCTCGAGCGAGATGCTGTCGGGACACGAATCATATAGTCGGGCGCCAATATAAAGTGCAAAATCGTCGTATCCTACCAAAACCCGGGTCGAAAAAATAGGAGGCAGGCCATTATATGGTTCAATCTGCACAAAATCAACTGCTTCAGAAGCCTTCATCCAGCAACTGTCATCAAGCCGGCCGTCAATTTTGGGAGGCTGGATAAAACGAGAAGCGATGAGTTGTTTCTTTTCCTGACCTGTCAATTCGGAAGAATACAACAACAAAAAAATAAAGAAAACAAATGGCAGACAGAACTCTCGCATAAATCAGGCTTAAACAACAACAAAATTAGGTGTTTAACCCGACGAATCAAAGAAAAGAAAGTTTTCGGCTGCCCATCCCCGACAAACGTAAAAACAGCTCCGGAAACCGTTTTACAAATAATCAAAATGATCAAAAATCTGGTAAAAAATAACCAATCAGTTTTGTCACTGACCTGCAAATGCCAGAATCATTTCACAAAATATTGACAGTTTTCACATCTGGTTTTGTATTTTTGCCTGACAGACCAAGCCATCCACCATGAACAATTACGAACGTTTCTGCAGTCCGGGAAAGAAAATTGCCATTCTGATTGATCCCGACAAACCCACGGACGAAGAAATGCTTAGCCTTGCTACCGAGGCCGAGCGTTGCGGCGTTGATTTTATTTTTGTTGGCGGCTCTTTGCTGACCAACGATGGCCTGAACCATTGCATCCGTCTCATTCGTTCGAAAACCACCGTTCCGGTTGTTCTTTTCCCCGGAAACACACATCAGGTGAGTCATCTGGCCGATAGCTTCCTTTTTCTTTCGCTCATCTCGGGCCGCAACCCCGACATGCTCATCGGCGCTCATGTAATAGCTGCCCCATATCTGAAACTTAGCGGTTTGGAGGTCATCAGTACGGGTTATATGCTCATCGAAAGCGGGCGTCCGACTACAGTGAGTTATATGAGCAACAGCTACCCCATCCCTTCCGACAAGGACGACATCGCTATGTGTACAGCAATGGCCGGCGAAATGCTGGGCATGAAACTCATCTTCATGGATGCCGGATCCGGAGCTTTAAACCCCGTTCCCGACTCCATGATACAGTCGGTGAAAGCCAGTATCGGCGTGCCTTTGTTGGTTGGCGGCGGCATAAAAACTCCCGAAATGGCTATGGCCAAACTCAAAGCCGGGGCCGATGTAGTGGTCATTGGAAATATGCTTGAGAAACAACCACAACTGCTGGAAAGTTTTGTGGAAGCCGTCCGTAATATTTCCTGAATCCTTTTAGCTTGAAAGAGACTGCCTTAAACTGAATTGCTGCAATGAAAATATATTTTCGCCCTATCATTGCATCAAAATGATGTTTTTTTAAAATTCCTTAAAACCATGAAAAAGCGCTCTTTACTCATCCTGTTTTTTATTGCACTCGGCACTGTCTTCAGTTACGGACAGGAAAAAATGTTTACACCCGAAGAGGTAGTCGGGATGAATTCCGCACTTTTCCCAAAAAATCTCGTTCAACTGCAATGGATGGGCAAAAGCGATGTTTTCTCGTATGTGGAAAAGAACGAAGTGAAAATTTCGTCTGCGCAAAAAGTAAAAACAACTGCTTATCTCACGCTCGATGAGATGAACAGCAGTTTGTCGGCAATGGGTGAAGATAGTTTGAAGCGGCTTCCGGCCTTTAAGTGGCTTTCGTATGAACGCGCTTATTACCAAAGCAAAGGCAAGCTTTTTGAGCTGTTGATGCCCGGGATGAAAATCAAGTTTATCACAACGCTTCCCGAAGAAGCCGACAACGTTCAGATTGCACCCGGCAGCCTGAAAGTGGCCTATACAATTGACAACGATCTGTATGTTGCCATCGGCAACGAACACCGCCGCATCACCGAAAACCCGGTGGATGTGGTGAGCGGGAAAGTGGTTCATCGGAATGAGTTTGGAATTGAAAAAGGTATTTTCTGGTCGGACGACGAAAGCCGTATTGCCTTCTATCGAATGGATCAGAGTATGGTTACCGATTATCCGTTGGTGGACATCAGCACTCGCATTGCCACACTGAAAAACGAAAAATACCCCATGGCAGGGATGAAAAGCCATCACGTTACCATTGGAGTTTATGATTTAAACACTCAACAGACTGTTTACCTTGAAACAGGTGAGCCTGCCGAACAATATCTCACTTGTGTGAGCTGGCAACCCGACAGTAAGGTCGTTTATACGGCAATTCTCAACCGCGAACAAAACTTCATGCGCCTGAAAGCATTTGACGCGCAGACTGGCAAAGAGCTACGAACCCTTTTCGACGAACAAAATGAACATTATGTAGAACCTACGCATCCACTCTATTTTGTTCCGACCAAGCCGGATCAATTCGTCTGGGTTAGCGAACGCGACGGTTTTGCGCATCTTTATCTCTATCACACCAACGGCACTTTAATCAAGCAGTTGACAAAAGGCGACTTTGAAGTCACCGATTTCCTTGGCTTCGACCCAAAAGGAACAAGAGTTTTTTACCAATCCACAGAAGCCAGCCCACTCGAACGGCAAACTTATTCGCTTGAAATGCACAGCCTGAAGCAAACCCTACTAACTCCTGAAAAAGGCACACATCGAAGCCTGATCAGTTTCAGTGGTAATTTTGTTATAGACTCTTACAGTAGCTCGACAGTTGTCAGAGAGATCAACCTTCTGAACAACAAAGGGAAGCGCTTAGAAAATCTTTTGAGCGCCGCAAACCCGCTTCAGGAGTATCGTTTGGGGAAAACCGAAATCATCGAGCTCAAAGCCGACGACAGCACATTGCTCTTTGGCCGATTGATCCTTCCAGCGTCATTTGATCCGGAAAAGAAATATCCAGTCATCGTTTATGTTTACGGAGGCCCTCATGCCCAGCTCATTACCGATAGCTGGCTCAACGGCGCAGGTTTTTATCTCAACTATCTGAGTCAGAAAGGATATGTAGTTTTCACCCTCGACAACCGAGGCTCAGCACACCGCGGAAAACGGTTTGAGCAGGTGATCCATCGCCAATTGGGCAAGGTGGAAATGCAAGACCAGCTCAAAGGCATTGAATATCTGAAAAAACTGCCGTTTGTTGACGAAAACCGTATCGGCGTTGACGGATGGAGTTTCGGAGGTTTTATGTCAATCAATCTCAAACTGAGTCATCCTGAAATTTTCAAGGTGGCTGTTGCCGGTGGGCCGGTTATTGACTGGAAATATTATGAGGTAATGTATGGCGAACGCTATATGGACACTCCCGATGAAAACCCCGATGGTTACGCCGCAGCCAATTTGCGCTCGAAAGTAAAAAACCTCGAAGGGAAATTGTTGGTTATTCAAGGCGATATGGATCCGGTTGTTCTTTGGCAACACAGCCTGAGTTTTCTCAAAGCCTGTGTGGACGAAGGCAAATTGGTGGACTATTTTGTTTATCCCGGTCATGTGCATAATGTGCAAGGTAAAGACCGCGCACATTTGATCAGAAAAATAAGCACCTATTTCGACGAAAACCTTTAAAATCGGGCTGTTCTGTATTTATGAATCTAAAAATCAATGAGCATTCAATAAAAAATAAAGCTGTTTCGGCTTACTTCTGTTTTTTCCCATAGAAAACTTAAAAGAATCTACGTCTATTATTTAGACTATTTTCCCGAAATGAAACAGTTCTAATGTTTACATTTTCTATTATTAAAATGATTTTCAGGTATATAAAATAATGGTCTATAAATTGCACCTTGTTGTGCAATGAAAACTCTTGATCTTCACACTGTGGCAATAAGCAAGGAAAACCTAATGAACGAACTGCTCTCAAAAACAAATGAGCCATTGTATATCCTTGTCGTTGATGATTTGCGGGTCAATTACCTGTTGATGAAAGCTGTATTGGGAAAATTCAACCCGGTTTTTAGTTATTGCGATAGCGGCATAAAAGCCGTTGAGCATATTCAAAGCGGAATGCCTTGTGATCTGATATTGATGGATTACAACATGCCGGGCATGGACGGAACCACTGCCACCGAGATTATCAAATCAATCCGTCCCAATCTACCGGTCATTTCAATCAGCACCTTCAGCGGCAATCCGGCTTTTGTGGCCAACGACCAATGTTACGACAGTTATCTGAGTAAGCCCGTCAACGCCGAAGCATTGATCAATGAGGTCTATAAACTTCTATCTGCAAAAACCGATGAATAAATCATCAGGCCGACAGCAAGTCACGTGAAAGAAAAAAATTTACGGTGCCAAAAAACAAAACCCAAAGCTTTTCTTATCAAATAGCTTATATTTGCTCCTGTGTATTTCACAAAACAATAGCAAAATGCACAAGGTATCGGCTCGTTTTGTACTTTTTTTTGCAGTAATTCTAATCCATCTGCCTCCCGGGCGGTCGGCTACCACCTATTCTCCCCATATTGACAGCTTAATCAACTCAATTGCGAAAACCCATCATGCCGAAAAAATTGAAACCTATATCCATCTTATAAAAGATCTGCGTAACATTGATCCCGCCGCCGGAATTCGTTTTGCCAAGGAGGCTTATAAATTACCTGATATTGATAAGTACGTACTCCTTAAAGCACGATTGATCAATGAGGAAGGCGTTTGCTTTCGCAAATTAAACCTGCCTGAAAAAGCTCTGGAACTTCATTTTGAGGCGCTCAAAATTTTTGAAGCCAATAAAGACACCATGGGCATTGCCTTTTCGCTGGCCAATATTGGCAATGTCTATCATCAAATCGGAGAATATGATAAAGCGCTTGACCATCATTTTAAATCACTTTTTCTGAAGGAGCATTTGAATGACGACAACCAGATTGCTTACTCACAAACTGCAATCGGGCTTGTATTGCTCGACATGAAAGATTACCGTCGTGCGCTGGATTTTTTTATCAGCGCTATGGCTATCCACAAAAAAAACAACAATCTTCCGCGATTAGCCGACACTTATGCAAGCATCGGGAAAGTGATGACCATGTTTAACCGATTCACTGATGTACAGAGTTATCTTGAACAATCTTTGGAAATTCACAGCAAAATCGGCAACCTTTACGGCAAAGCTTCGGTTCTCAATCAAATGGCAAATTTGTTAGTCATTCAGCAAAAATATGAAGAAGCGCTCAAATACCTTGAAGAATCAGAAGAAATCGGACGAAAAATCAACAGCAAGGCAATACTCCATTACAATTTCAAGCTGCAAAAAGAAATTTACAAATCGCTTAAAAAAGCCGACAGGGCCCTCCATTACGCCGAAGAAGCTTCACGTATAAGAGACAGCCTTTATACTGAACGTCAATATCATGAAATCAATGAGCTTCAGGTTAGGTATGAAACTCAAAAGTTAGATGCCGAAAACGAAATTCTTCGCCTTCGTCTGATCGAAAACGATTACCGACTTAAATACGTTATTGCCGGTACATTTATCTTCATACTTCTCATTGCAATCCTTGTTTTTATCAATCGGTTGGCAGTCAATTCCAGGAATAAAAAAAATCTCGAAAAACTGAATCAGGAATTGGAAACAAGAGTTGAAGAGCGTACCGAACAACTTTACAAAGAAATTAAAGAAAAGCAGGATACCTATAACATCTTAAAAGAGAACCAACAACACCTTAAAGGAATTTACGACACTTCACCTTTTGGCATCGCAGTCACCAACACCGATGGGCGTATTCTCCACACCAATAGCCGTCTGTCAGAATCAACCGGAATACTGGCAAAAGAATTTCTCGACAGCACCTGGCTTCGTCACATTCTGAATGAAGACCGCAAAAAAGTAGAGATGACTTGGCAGAACGCCCATAAATCAGGCGAAGCTGTGGCCAACCTAAATTTCCGTATCCGCAACGAAAAGTTTGTCCGCTGGATTCGTCTCAAGGCAGCGCCACTTAGTAATGATGGAGAATTTACCGGGCTGGTTGTTGTGATGGAAAATATCACGGAAACCAAGAAGTTTGAAAGCGATCTTATTAAAGCCAAAAACAAAGCCGAAGAGTCTGACCACCTCAAATCGGCATTTCTGGCCAATATGTCGCATGAGATACGTACTCCGATGAACGCAATTCTGGGTTTTTCGGACTTACTATCTTCAGACGAATATGAAAACGATGAGAAAAAAGAGTTCGTCGAAATGATACGTTCGAGTGGGAAAGTTTTGCTCAACCTGATTAACGACATTATTGACATCTCGAAGATTGAAGCAGGGGAGCTCAAGATACAGAACACAGAGTTTAACCTCAAAGAATTGCTCGATTCACTTTTCCAAACGTTCAGGCAACAGCTTAATCTTGTGCAAAAAAACAATATTCGGCTAATTCTCAATGCCAATGAGCAAAATAGTGAACTTCTGATTTTCTCTGACAAATTACGACTCAACCAAATTTTTACCAATCTGCTGAGTAACGCCGTCAAGTTTACCCAAAGTGGTGAAATTGAATTTGGAGTTATCCCGGTTGGCGATAATTATCAGTTTTTCGTAAAAGACTCCGGTATTGGAATCCCTGAAGATAAGTTAGACGTTATTTTTCAGCGTTTCAGACAAGCCGACGATTCGCATACACGTCTTTTTGGCGGGACCGGGCTCGGACTTGCCATCACAAAAAATCTAACACAACTGCTTGGAGGCGCCATCTGGGTTGAGTCAGTTCCTGGTAAAGGTTCTGCCTTTTATTTCACACTTCCTGCCCCCTCATTACCCTCGACCAACAGTGCGGCAAATCTCAATCTTGAAACGAAAACCATTCTTTTGGCCGAAGATGTGGATACCAATTTTACACTTATCCAACGAATGTTTCGTCCTACAGAAGCCAATATTCTTCACGCTTCAAACGGATTGATTGCAGTGGATATGGCTCTTAAACACAAACCCGACCTCATTTTAATGGATATCCAGATGCCTGAAAAAGACGGCATAGAAGCCATGAAAGAAATTAAAAAAACAAATCCCCAGCAACAAATTATCGCTGTTTCGGCTTTCTCCCTATCAGAAGATGCTGAAAAATTTATCAAAATGGGATTTGACTCTTATCTGAGTAAACCAATCAGCATGTCGAAGCTGATGGAAGTAACCCGAATTTTTCTCCTATCATGATTCTCCTCACAATTGATAGAGTTAACTTTAAAAATGTTCATTCTTAACCCAATAACTACCGTATGAAACCTCTGAAACCGATTCAACTGTTTTTATTTACCTTTTTTATATTCACAGGCATTCAGGTTCAGGCTCAACTGTTCGTAGAAGTACCGCGTTCAGGCACTCCGATGGTTCATTCCAAGGCCGTTTGGCTATCCGCAGGCAAAAAGCTTCACCCCATTGCCAGCGGTCAGGTTTCAGGTAGCGGAAACCAGAGCCGTACCATTCTCCACCAGCAACGAGGCTCATCATTTGTGGCTAGTGCTTCAGGACTCCCCGACGTTTCGTTAGGCGGGATGGATGTCGGCGATTTTAACAAAGACGGTCTGCAAGATGTGATCATCACCGGCATAGGTAACAATGGGAAACGTATTGCAGGCATTTATCTGCAACAGAAAAACGGCGGTTTCATCAAAAGTCAGCATCAGATTCCGGCTCTTTCAGACGGCTCAGTACAATTTGGCGATTATGACAAAGATGGCTATCTGGATGTCCTGATCTGTGGTATTGCCGACAATGGCCAGGCGCAAACCATCATTTTGCGCAACAACGGCAATAGCCTTAACCCCGTTCAAACCCCTCTGCCCGGCATCCGTTTCGGAAAGGCGCTATGGGCTGATTTTAGCAATACCGGCAGATTAGACGTACTCCTGACCGGAAAAACAGATCATGAAATCATCACCCGTCTTTTTATACAGCAAAACGGTAACTTCGTTGCCTCTTCCCCACATTTTACGCCCCTGTATCACAGCGATGCTGTCAGTGCCGACTTCGATAATGACGGTCTGCTTGACCTGATGATAGCCGGACAAGCCAAAAACGGCTATCCTGTCACAAAATACTATCTCAACCGGCGAAACTATCAGTTCATCGAAGGCAACAACAATGGCATTCGCCAGTTGATGAACGCCTCGCTCGATGCCGGCGACTATGACGGCGATGGTTTTACTGATGTTGTCATCACAGGTGAAAGTCTTGAAAGACCTTACACCTTAGTACTCAAAAATATACAAGGCAAAGGCTTTAAAGATATGATGGCCGGACTTCCCGGTCTGGCTAACGGAACCGCACGGTGGGGCGATTTTGATGGCGATGGTGATCTCGACCTATATATCACCGGAATTGATGTTTGTTACAACCTTGTCGGCAGTGTTTATCGCTGCGGCCTCAGCTCCGGCCACAACCTCGACATCGCCGAAAGCCCACTGGCTGACGTTCCCATTGATTTTAGCCGCGGACCAAAATACTACTTTGTCTTTTCTTCGTGCTATTGCGACCCCGAAAATACCGGCAAAAAATCCTATCACGGATTCGTGTCAAACATCCATAAAGAAAAGAAAGACTACGACCTAAATTACGAATTCAATCATCTGCTTACCACCCAGTTTCCGGGCTGGAATTTTGCAGATCGAGGGCATCGCACTTCGAATGCATTTACGAGTATAAGCGATGCCGAAAAAGGGCGTAAAACAGTGATAGCAAGTTATTTAGAAGACAACTACACCATTCATTATCTCAATTGGTAACATCGAAAGGTTTTTTTCGATCAGACCTTCGGCATGACGCTTCAAACCAATCACGAGTTACAACTCGCCCGGCAATATATTCAAGATACCAATGTCCATATTTTCCTTACCGGGAAAGCAGGCACCGGGAAGACAACTTTTCTGAAAACACTCCATCAAATCACCACAAAACGTTTTGTTGTGCTGGCTCCTACAGGTGTTGCCGCTATCAATGCCGGGGGCCAAACCATTCATAGTTTTTTCCAACTGCCGTTTGGGCCACAAATCCCCAACGAATCCGATGAAGGAAGCAGGGCCAAAACAACGTTACCGGCAAGCCCATCTGCCCGTAACCAAAAATTTAACCGCGAAAAAATCAATCTCATCCGTAGCCTCGATCTATTGGTTATTGATGAAATCAGCATGGTTCGAGCCGATACTATGGATGCTATTGATACCGTTTTGCGACGTTATCGGAATCGTCAACGTCCTTTTGGCGGGCTACAGCTATTGATGATTGGCGACCTTTATCAGTTGGCGCCCGTCGCTAAAGAAGAAGAATGGAAATTACTTTCCGGATATTATCCTTCCGTTTACTTTTTCAGCAGTCGGGCACTGCAACAAATTCCTTTCGTCAGCATCGAATTGAAAACCATTTTTCGACAAAGCGACAGCCATTTCATTCATTTGCTGAACAAAGTGCGTTCTTCAGCACCTGACGAAAGCGATATTCGTGAGTTGAATCAGCGATATCTCCCCGAAATCGTTGAGAAAAACCCGGAAGGCTATATCACCCTCACCACACACAACCTTCAGGCACAATCTATCAACGACGAGCGACTGGGTACTATCAAGAAAAAAACATATCGGTTCAAAGCCACTATCAAAGGCGACTTCCCTGAGTATCTGTATCCTACGCTGGATGAACTAACCTTGAAAATCGGCGCCCAGGTGATGTTCGTTAAAAATGACCCCAATCCGGCTAAAGAATATTTTAATGGAAAAATTGGGCAAATTGTGGATATTGACGATGAAAACGACACTATCAGCGTGGCTTGCAACAACGGAGATGAAGTGATTGAAACTAAACCGGTTGAATGGCAAAACTGCCGCTATTCGTTAAACAACGAAACCAAAGAAATTGAAGAAGAAGTGATCGGCAGCTTCACCCAAATCCCACTTCGTTTGGCCTGGGCCATCACCATTCACAAAAGTCAGGGACTTACTTTTGACAAAGTTATTATTGATGCACAGGCAGCTTTCGCTCATGGACAAGTATATGTGGCGTTGAGCCGCTGCACTTCGCTCAAGGGAATACTATTCCGGAGCGCCATCCCATCCAGCGCCATCAAAACAAACAGTGCCATCAACAGTTTCATGCAAAAAGTTGAGACCGAAAAACCCAACGAGAAATCTCTTTCTGATGCAAAAAACGCCTTTCAGTTAGAATTGGTGAACGACTTGTTCGATTTCGACACGATCAAAAAAAGAATTCGACAAACACATCGTGTCATAAGCGAGTACCAATCATCGTTTAGTCAACAGACAATCAACGACTTTAAAACAATTGAAGACGATTTTGACAAAGAAATAGCATCTATCGGCACACGCTTCCGCCGCCAGATTCAGCAAGTTGCAAAGCAACAACCCGATTTAGAGCAAAACACTCTTCTGCAAGAAAGAATCAAAAAAGCAGTTGAATACTTCCTGCCATATATCGAAAAAGTGATAGAACGTATTGATATTGAATTTGATACCGACAACAAAGTTGCCAGCAAGGCTCTCCAGGAAATCCTGGCACAATTGTTTGACGAATTAGAAGTTTCACACACCTGTCTGAAAGTCAGCAAAGATGGTTTTACCATTTCGGGATATCTGGCTGCAAGAGCCCTTGCCGCATCCTCGGCTAAAAACAAGACACGAAAAACCTCAAAAAAAGCAGGAAAGACAACCAACGATCTCATCTACACAATCCTACGGAATTGGCGCGACCAATTAGCCTTAGACGAAGGGGTAGAGCCTTACCGCATATTGCCTATCAAAACAATGAAAGAAATTGCCTCAAAAAAACCGGCCGATTTAATACAGCTTCTCGCCATCAAAGGATTTGGTAAACAAAAAGCCAAACGTTTTGGCGCTGAAATACTGAAAATGTTGTCAGAAACGATTACTCCTTCAATCGAATCGAATAAAACTCAGGAAAAGTCGTCAAAATCGGCAATAGTCAAAAAATCAAGCCACGAAATCAGCTATGATTTGTTTTGTGAGGGCAAGAGCATTTTGGAGATTGCAGCTGAACGTGAATTGGCTCAAAGCACTATTTTCCAACATCTGATTCGATATGTTATGCAGGGCTTAGTTCAGTCCGAAGCCCTTATTGGAAAAGAGAAAACGGAGATCATTACCGAATATTTTATTGATACCGGCGACCCGCATATTGGCTCGGCTATCGAGGTACTGGGTCCCGATTTTTCTTACAACGAAATCAGAACAGTTCAACAACACCTTATCGTTCAAGGAAAGCTTCCCAAATCAGAATCACTTTCACGCGAGAAGGAATAATTCTGTTTAAAAATTGAATTGCACTTTCAATAAAGAATCGTATTTTTGCAGTCCGAAAAACGCCCTTGCACTCTAAAGCAAGGATTTCGGGGTGTAGCGCAGCCCGGTAGCGCGCTTCGTTCGGGACGAAGAGGCCGCTGGTTCGAATCCAGTCACCCCGACTTTATCACCAAAGAAAAATCTTTTCCCCGCCAAAAGGAATCTCAACACTTCCTGCCGACGGGTTTTTTCTTTTTTGTATCCGCTAGTTGACACAAAGATACCCTCCATTGCATCGGATTATCTTTTTACGAAAAACAGTTAAATAATTCATAATGAGGATAATTTCTGTTCTTTCGCTTTATCTTTGAGCAGAAAAAAAACAAAACAATGAAAACATTCGCAGTCTTTCTTTTCGTATGTATGGGCTTTTCACTGAAAGCTCATCCCCAAAATAATGACGCAACAGCTCCTCCGGAAAAAGAAATTACAGGAAGCTGGGAGGTCTGGATTTCCGGCACCATGGGTTATGTTGCGACAGAAAATGATGTCTATCGGCATTATACATCCGGCGCAGCCATGAATGCACTCACGATTCAAGCGAACGGCAGCTATCAGTGGGGCGAGCAAAAGGGGAAGCTCCGAAAGACAGAACCTTGGTATGCCGACCCTGAAAAAACATATTATCAGATTTTTGACAGCCGCAACAATCAGTATGATATGTGGTACAAAAAAGACACTGACCAGTTGATTCTGATGTTTGGCGAATCGGGCGGACATGCTGCCACAGCCAGCCGAATAGGCAAAAACAAAGAAGAAAAAAATGCCGAAAATATTCCGAAAAATAACAAGTCTCCCAAGCCTGAGTTTCAACCTGCAAGCCCTGCCATTGCCCACTATGTCGTCAACGAAAAGGTTGAAATCAACTGGTCGGGCGGTTGGTACAAAGGCACTATTCTGGAAATCAAAGACGAAAAATACAAAGTGAATTACGAAGGCTGGGGCAGCCTTTATGATGAATGGGTAGGCGCACAACGCCTCAAAAAAATACACCGCTGATCCACTATGCACTTTCGCTTTTCAGACACAAAATACAAAATTGCTGTCATAATCATTTGTCTATCGTTGTTTTCGTGTAGGGAGACTTTTGATTATTCACCTTATGCAATACATTTCGGCGAGGAAGATAAAAATATTCATGCCAAAAATCTGATTCGGCTTGGCGCAACCAAAACCAACGACACCATTACTATTGCTTTTACTGGCGACACCCATCGTTTTTATGACGACTTAGATGATTTTACAAAGAGCGTCAATGCCGACAGCAGCATTGATTTTGTGATTCATGTGGGGGATATTGCCGATTTTGGCCTACCCAAACAATATGAATGGGGGCACTCATTGCTTAGAAAACTTCATGCCCCCTATTTCGTTGTCATCGGAAATCACGATTTGGTTGGCAATGGTCTGAGAGCCTATGAAGAAATGTTTGGGCAATTGAATTTTAGTTTCATTTTCGACAGTACGAAGTTCATTTTCATCAACACTAACAGCCGCGAATTCGAATTTAATGGCAAAGTGCCGGACATCAATTGGTTGGATAACGAACTGAAGCCTCAATCGGGCTTCAAAACAGCAATAATAGTTTTTCACGTTCCTCCATACGACAATGATTTTGATTCCTCTTTGGCAAGACCATTTTACGGCTGTCTTTCGCATTACAGCCATGTGATGTTTTCTGTTCACGGTCATCTTCATCATCATGAAGTTGTCTTCCCCGACACTGCCTCTCCTCCTCTTATCAACGTTTATGGGGTGGAGCACCGAAAATACAATGTAATTAAAATTTTCAACAACGATTACCGCCTTGAAACCAGACGTTTTTAAACTGACATTCCTAATCTGTCTGCTATCAACCCTTCAACCGGTTTTTGTTGTCGGGCAAGTTCAGGAGCACCAGCCGGAACCAATATACATGAAATTTGTTCCGGACAATGTGAAGCTCCAGTTTGCCGGTGGAATCGGATTTATTTCAATTGGAGCCGGCTACACCTTTTTTAATGAAAAACTCGATGTTTCCTATTTCTACGGTTATGTCCCAAGCTTTGTTTCGGTTGACGACCTTCATAGCCTTAGCATACAACTTGTTGTGAAGCCTTTTAGGATACCTGCCTGGGATGGTATCGAGGTTTTTCCGCTCAATTTCGGGGTGTTTTTTCATCATACTTTTGGCAATGAATACTGGATCAGGTTGCCATCGCATTATCCAAAGGGCTATTATTGGTGGTCGCCTGGTCGAAATGCCGGAGCTTTTCTCGGCGGCGAGATCAAAACAGGATTATTCAAAAGCAGCTCGTACGCTTCGGGTGTTTCACTATATTTCAGACTTGGCAGCCGGGGCCTTTATCTTGCCAGCAAGCTGGGCAATTCGTCTATTCCGGTTAGCGACATCATTGAATTTGGTTTTGGAGTTATCCTTTATCGCTAACTATTATATGGCCTGCTCATTTTGCCCAAATCCCCACTCCTGGCAGAGTTTAGCGTATTCAAAATCAAGAAGTTCAACCGGCAAGTCGTCAATTGCCTTTTCCCAGTAAAGGCAATCTAAGACAGCCGCAAACTCCTTTCTCAGAAAGTTATTGTCGTACAACATTCTATTCCATTTTTTCGGGTTCATTTCTTGCGGTTTTCAACATCTCCATTCCGGCTGCACGGCCGATAGCTTCCGGGCCAAACCGTCGTCGGATGCGGTCCATTGCCTGATAAAGGCCAGCCATTTGTGGCGTTTCATCAAAGATGTCGAGTTGTTGCGAGCCTCCCACCAAATCGCTCAAACGCACCCCAATCAGTCGGATGAGCATTCGTCGCTGATACAATTTATTGAAAAGTTCAAGAGCCGTACTCAGCAGCACATGGTCGAAGGCAGTAAAAGCAATGCGTTTCTGCTGGCTGTGAGTATCAAAGTTGGCATAGCGTATTTTCACCGTTATACAGCCCGATAGTTTCTCCTTTGTCCGCATCTCGAAAGCCAGTTTTTCCACCATAGCCGATAGCATCTGTCTCAGCATCAACACGTCAGTAGTATCTTGTTCAAAAGTATGCTCGCTACTCAACGATTTCTGTTCGGCATAAGGCTGCACCGGCGAAGGGTCTATACCATTGGCCTTGCGCCAGATGATCAGGCCGTTTTTACCCATCACCTGCTCCATCATCACGGGTGGCACTTGGCGGAGTGTTCCAATGGTGGCCACACCCATCGAACGTAAGAGACGGTATCCGACATCGCCCACCATCGGGATTTTGCGGATAGACAAAGGATCGAGAAAACGGTTTATTCCCGAAGGCACAATCTGTAGCTCGCCATTGGGTTTAGCCTGACCTGTGGCAATCTTAGATACCGTTTTGTTGGCCGACAGACCAAACGAAATGGGCAGCCCCGTATGCCGTATAATCTGTCCGCGCAATTCGTGCGTCCATTTGTAGCAACCAAAAAAACGATCCATCCCCGTCAGGTCGAGGTAATGCTCGTCAATAGAAGCCTTTTCATACAGAGGCGCGCTCGCAGCGATGATCTCCGTCACTAAGCGCGAATAACGGCTATAAAGTTCCATATCGCCACGGATAAATACTGCCTGACTGCAAAGCTGCTTGGCCATCCGCATCGGCATGGCCGAATGAACACCAAAACGACGTGCCTCGTAGCTGCAACCTGCCACAACCCCGCGATCCGACATCCCGCCGATAATCACCGGACGACCGACCAGCAACGGGTTGATCAGACGTTCAACCGATACAAAAAAAGTGTCGAGATCCATGTGTACGATCGTCCTTCTGTCTGTCTGCTCATCCATCGCCAAACACCTTATATTGATTAGCTCAACCAAAATAAATGATTAAACACTTGACATTTCATTGTAATGTTGTATCTTTGACGTGTTTCTAATCATTTTTCATGCCGTTAATTTAATCATTTTAAAAATAAACGCAAGTTTTTTCTTATAAAAGATATCGCCATAGCACAACCCTGTGGCAGCAAACCGCAAGCAGTTTATGACCCATTTCAGCAACAACATCAGGTTTCTCAGGAAAAGGCGTGGCCGCACACAGGACGACATTGCCTTTGCGCTCAACATGAAGCGCTCCACACTGAGCGGATACGAAAATCAAGTGGCTCAGCCGGGCATCGAGGCACTTGTGAGTTTCTCCAAATACTTCAACATTGCCATTGACACATTGATCACGGTTGATCTTTCGGCCTTGAGCGAAATTCAGCTAAGCCAGCTCGAACGCGGTCACGATGTCTATATCCGCGGTAGCAGTCTGCGTGTGCTCACCACCACCGTTGACAGCAAAAACAACGAAAACATCGAACTGATCGAAGAGAAAGCCAAAGCAGGTTACACCACAGGTTTTGCCGACCCCGAATACATACGGATTCTCCCAACGTTTAACCTGCCGTTTTTATCGGCCAGCAAAAAATACCGCACTTTCCAGATCAGCGGCGACTCCATGCTTCCCATCCCTGACAAATCGTTTGTGACGGGCGAATATGTTACCGACTGGAATTTCATCCGCAACCATCAGCCTTATATCATTCTCACCCGCGACGAAGGTATTGTATTCAAAATCGTGGAAAATAGACTCAATGAAGAGGGCGTTCTCAAACTTCACTCCCTCAACCCGCTTTATGAACCTTACAAAATTCCTGTTGCCGAAATCATGGAAGTATGGAGGTTCGTGCACTATATCAGTTCGGAAATGCCCGAACCCAACCGCGAGCGCGATACCCTTGCCGAAACCGTGAAACAGCTCCAACGTCAGGTACAAGCAATACAGATGAAACTCGATCTGTAAATCTTACCCGTTTTTTTTCCAAAATCAAGCCATTCCGCTTCGTTGAGGAGAATAGAACAAATTAACAAGGTTTTTCAGGCAACCTATCTGAAAAGGTAGGAAATACGGAAGCTGATCCGGTTGAAATTGACAAAGGTTCGTTGTCCCAGATTTTCGGGACCACGATTAGAAAAGTTCTCGTATGAAATCTCCTGATGATGATAGCCCACACTAACCAAAAGGGCATTTTTTCCTTTTTGCGGAAAAAGCACACCAAACTCAGGCGAGATGAGTATGCCGCCATATACAGTTGTCTTTTCAGCAAAACCATAATCCGAATAGAGTTCGTCCGACCCTAAAGGAACTGCTCCACCAAGTTTCAGCGAAACAAAAGGGATGTGGCGCCGCTCGGGAAGAATATATTTTACATCGGCAAAGATGGGCATCATGCTACAATCGAGATATTCATAACCAAGGCCAATGCCTGTGAAAAGACCCGGCTGAAAGCAATAGCCGTTGACCATTGTGAGCGAAGGAAAAGGCATATAACCCCGTTGACCTTCGCCAAAAAGCAAGGCCAAGGAGCTCAGGTTGTAATATCCTTCCCCGATGATTTTTGAGAGTGAACCAGATTGTCTGGATTTTGCAGAATCTGTGTTTCAACCGTCAATAAGTCAAAACAGCCCTGCATATCATTATCACAGCGTAATTTATCCTGAATAAAAGAGTTATACTGTCGTTCAGAAAAGTGTTCTTTTTCGGGTACGGCATAAGAAACGAAAGGCAAACCGAGGACAAAAAACAACATCACCCATATCGTCAGCGATATGCGTTGCCATAATGTTTTCAGCATCCAGCCGTCTGCTATCGGTTTGGTTACCAAAGCGAAGCCTGATTAATTTTCCATAGCTTGCTCAGGTGTTTGCGCAAACCATGTTGTTTCCCAAGACGGTTGTTCCAGGCAAGTGGCTGGCTCCCGGCCAATTTACGAAGTGACGAAAGCTGCCACAACGGGCTTTCAGCAGCTTCGGTTTTTTGTGCATTTTTTTTCCTGAATCTGAGTTTCATAGCATTTTAAGTTTTTCAACTGCTGCCCCCGGTTTCCGGGGGCAGCAGCCTGGGTATTAAACCCGTTTATATAAAGTGGTTAGTGAGTACATCTTTTGTTTATGGCTGAGGTTTTACAACCGGAATTTTACTTAACAATCTAAGATTAGTCACATCGGTATAATCATACTGATAAAGTCCGTCGGAGCCAATCATCATGAGCACGCCATCGTGAGGGATTACATCGTAGCTGTTGATTCCATCGAAATGGGCAAGCTGATGCAAGTGAATTGTCATTGGGTCGGTCTTGTCGAAAATTTTAAGCCCTGCATCACCATCACAGACAAAGAGCAAAGAACCGTCAACACCCAGGCCATGTGGATTGAAGAATGGGTACGACTTCATTAGGAAAGGATGCTCAATAGATGAAATATCCAATACATCCAATTGATTAACCAAATTGTTGCAGTTATTTCCGGAGCGAAGGGTAACATAGGCATACTGACCCGAAACAACGACCGGGTCGCAAGAGGTAATGTGCTCGAATACGGATACAAACTTAGGTGTTGTTGGCTGCTCGAGACTATACACCAACATTCCGGTCGTGGTTCCTAAGAAAAGCCGTCCCTCAAAAGGGTAAATCGTTTCGGCTACGCGCTCAAGCTGAACTTCACCTCCAAGCGACATTTCGGGCGCGCTTGTCAGGTCAAACACTTTCAGTGCTGTGTTATGAGCGGCATACAAATAATTGCCGATAAGGGTAAATCTAGCCATTGAACCGGCAGTGCCATTTGCTCTACCGACGAGACCAACTTCTGACGAGCCCAAACTTGGTGCACCAACAAAATCATAACATATCTGGTTGCGTCGCGAAAAACTGTCCTTTTCAATCATTTCCGTTACCACTTTTTTCTCCCAACCCACGACGATCCCTTTTGAAAAATCGAGACCATAGACAGGATAAGCTGCTTCCATGGCAGGGAGTACTTTAGGGAACGCACCTTCGATTCGGCTCACCTCAACCGGTTGTAGCGGATTGGTGATATCAATGGCTACCAAATCAATGTAGCTATCGGCATAAAGGATATTGCCCCGGATGGCGATGTCAATATTTCCTGGAATTTCGATGAAAGCAATATTGACAGGCGAGGCAGGATTTGAGTTGTCAATCACATGGACGCCTTGCTGTATTTCATTGATAAACAATATATTATTGTAATAATATATCTTTCCGGGCTGAATTAGTTCTCGTGGTGCTTCGCGCTTGACTGCCGCACGGAAAGTGGCAAAATCCATATAAACCGGCACATTGGCCTCGTAAGAAATTTGTTCGAATACCTTGTCACGACAGCTACTCATAAAAAAGCTGCCTGTGAAAGAAAGGCAAAAAACAACGAAGACTTTAAAAATGGTTTTCATGGTTTGCACTGATATGCCTCAAAGACGCGCATACAGTACAAACCGTTGCATTTGGTCTTAAAAATTCATTCTGATTCCGGTTTGGAAAACCGGCCACATCATCTTTGCCGAACGCATATTAAAAGGCTGTGTGCTGTTAAGGTAAAAAACCTGGATGCCACCCTCGCCAAACACACTAAAATTCTGATAAATACCCAAATCAGCTCCAACGGATGAGAGGGTCGAGAGCTGAAAGCCGGGAATACGGGTAGAACTCAACTCACTTGAAACCAATTCTAACTGTTCGTATCGGTTTTTACGGTTGGCAGCTCTTATCCCTTTCTCTAACATCACAGTTTGTATCAAATAAGCTTTGAAAGGTTGTGTACGAATCACTTCCCATCTAATGCCAAATGGGATTCCCAAATAATGCAAGGTGCGATAATATCTGTTGTATGTTTCATCGAAGTCAATTGTCTTGCTCACAACACCAAGAGAAGTATAGCTGAGGCCGGTCTCAAGGAAAATCCGCCTTCCGACCCGATAGCTCATTTTCAATCCAAAGCTCAAAGGCGCCTGAACATCAGTCCGCTCAATTTCTTCGTAAAAAGAGGTTTCGTAAGCCATTTCGGACTGATAGGTGTCGGGGCGATAGCGCACATTGCTATTCTCATAAAGCAACTCGCTGGCCGAAACTGTACCGCCCGGGACGCTTCCGTATGCAAGAATGAGATTCATCCGTTCGGCTGCTTGTTTATCGTGGAATTTTTGTTGTTCCAGGATTCCATCATCGTTTTGTTGAAGTATGCGGGAAGCCAAGGTAACACGTTGAAGCCTTTCATTGATATCATGATTTTCGGCAAGGTTTTCTTTTTCTTCAACCTTTTGTGTTTCATCCTCATTGTCGTCAATGCTATTTTCAGCAATACTGACAGGTATTACCTCGGTTTTTTCAGTTTCGGATGTGAGGACAAGATATTCGTTCAAGCCGATATTCGATTTTGGTTTTGTTGACTGAACACGAAAGTCGCTTTGAAGTTCAAGGCTTTGTTGACGAGCCTTTTTTGTCACATCCGGCAAAGGGGCATTCTGTCCAACAGCAATTATTTGATCGGAAGGCAATTCTGTTACAATCGTTTCGGCAAGATCAGGGTTAGGATTGACATTGTCTTTCCACATCCATACGCCGAGGGGAATAATCATCAGGATAAGGATTGCCGCAGCCGACAAAGAATAAAGAACCAGACGACGGCGAGATTTCCACATCAACTGCTGATTCACCGCATCCCAGACCTGGGTGGGCGGTTGTTGCTGCCAGTCGGTTAAATTTCTGGCAAACAGTTCTTTCAATTCATCTTTTTTATCCATTGCCTTCCTCTTTCTTTCGATGAGACAAACGCTGCTGCAACCATTGCCGCGCTCTTGAATACTGCGATTTAGAAGTTCCCTCGCTGATACCGAGCATCGTACCGATTTCCTGATGCGAAAAGCCTTCTATGGCATATAAATTGAACACCGTTCGAAACCCCACAGGTAATTGCTGGATCAGGTGGATCAGGTCGGCTGCCTGCATCTCGTCTAAAGCTGGCACTACGCCCGAATCAAGATTTGACAGCCCTTCCATACCTGTGCTGTTTCTAAATACATCTGTTTTCCTCAGTTTCTCCAAAGCAGCATTTACAATAATACGCCTTACCCAACCTTCAAGCGAGCCCTCGAAACGAAATTTATCGAGGTGGGTAAAGACCTTGATAAATCCTTCCTGAAGAAAGTCCTGCGCCATACTTTGGTTTTTGGCATAACGCAGACAAACGGCATACATCTTGGGCGCAAACAAATCGTAAAGCATTTTTTGTGCCTTACGATCTCCTTTGCGGCAGGCTGTCACCAGTTGTTTTTCGTCCATCAGGGGCTCAAAAAGCCAACTCCCTTCAGTATGTTTACAGACGTCCAGTGCATAAAAATAGTTGCACCTTGCTGATAACTTTTCATCCGGCAGTTGATTGTCACTTTGTTTTTATTCTTTATCGGTGCGTGCAGACCGGAAAACTTTTTCCAAAAATACTTTATTTTTTGGAGCCAATACTGTGTTAGTTTTCATTTCAAACAAGTGCGAAAAAAAAAGAAGAGGGTTTCCCCTCTCCTTGAATTTGGCAGTGGTTAATTAAAAAAGTCGTTAAAGAGTGGGGCCGGCAGCTACAAGCCGTTTGCCTTCCTCGTTATCGGTGTATTTTTCAAAGTTTTCGATGAACATACGAGCCAATTCGTTTGCTTTGCGGTCAAACTCCGATGGGTCGGCATAAGTGTTGCGGGTGAAAAGAATATTTGGATCAACGCCTTTGAGCTGGGTTGGCACTTCGAGTTTAAATCGCGGGGTGATGCGGGTTGGTGCATCTTCGATGCTTCCGTCGAGGATAGCATCAATAATGGCTCGGGTATCTTTGATCGAGATACGTTTGCCTGTTCCGTTCCATCCGGTATTGACCAGATAGGCTTTTGCACCTACAGCCTCCATTCTTTTAACCAGCTCGACCGCATATTTTGTTGGATGCAAAGCTAAGAAAGCATTTCCGAAACAGGCTGAGAATGTCGGTTGCGGGCTGGTGACCCCGCGTTCGGTACCGGCCAATTTGGCTGTAAATCCCGAAAGAAAATGGTATTTGGTCTGGTCGCTGCTCAGCTTGGCTACTGGAGGTAAAACACCGTAAGCATCGGCCGTGAGGAAGATGACTTTGGTGGCATGACCTCCCTTGGAAACCGGCTTCACAATGTTTTCGATATGGTAAATCGGATAAGATACACGGGTGTTTTCGGTTTTAGCTTTACTGTCGAAGTCAATGGAACCATCAGGACGTACCACAAGATTTTCGAGCAGGGCATCGCGTTTGATGGCGTGATAAATATCGGGTTCAAACTCTTCGCTCAGGTTGATACATTTGGCATAGCATCCGCCTTCAAAATTGAATACACCGTCGTCGTCCCAACCATGTTCGTCGTCACCAATCAGTGCCCGTTTCGGGTCAGCCGACAGGGTGGTTTTTCCCGTACCGGAAAGGCCGAAAAAGATGGCTACATCACCGTCCTTTCCCATATTGGCCGAGCAATGCATAGACGCAATGCCGCGCAACGGTAAATAATAGTTCATCATGGTAAAGATGCCTTTTTTCATCTCGCCCCCATACCAGGTGCCGCCAATCAAAGCCATACGTTCGGCAAGGTTGAACACCACGAAGTTCTCGGAATTCATCCCCATCTCTTTCCAATCAGGATTAACAGCTTTTGAGGCGTTGAGTACCACAAAATCAGGCGTGAAGGTGGCTAACTCTTCGGCCGTGGGGCGGATGAACATGTTTTTTACAAAATGGGCCTGCCAGGCAACTTCCACCACAAAACGAACTTTCAGTCGGGTGTCAGGATTAGCGCCGGCATAAGCATCCATTACATAGAGCTTTTTGTTGCTCAACTGTTGTGCAGAAAGAGCTTTCAGACGATTCCACTTTTCGGGTTCGAGCGGACGGTTATCGTTTTTTCCCTGAGTGGACCACCACACGGTATCTTTTGAAACATCGTCATAAACAATGTATTTGTCTTTTGGAGAGCGACCTGTGAACACACCTGTATCAACCGATACAGCGCCCATATTTGTTACAACACCTTTTTCAAAGCCCTCGAGACCTGGAGCCGTTTCATGTTCATATAGCTCGTCGTAAGAACTGTTATGATAAATCGTTGAAACATTGGTAATACCGTATTGTGCCAGCTCTTCTCTGAGCACTTTTTCGTCCTTAAACATTGTGGAGTAATTTAGTTAAACGTTGAAGTTTGTTAAAGAGGCAAAGTTAATAATTCAATTAAAAATACAAACGTTTGCAGCAATAAAATCAGACAACGAAATATTTCGATATGTACATTATTGAAGTCATTGAAACAAAAGAAAAAATCCGGTGTCGGTGCACCGGATTTTGAAAAATTATGCAAAAACAGATTCGATATTTATTGAATCCGGTTCAGCTTCTGAGTGTAAATCATATCTTTTGTTCGAATCACAATGAGATAAGTTCCGGCTGGTACATCCGAAAGGTCGAGCTGGCCGTTGTCAAGAGTCTCGGCTGATCGTTCGAGTATGGTGCGACCCTGCAGACTCAGCACGGAAACGCTTTTCAATGCTTCGGGTGCCTTGATATGAATAAGGTTTCCGTTCGTTGGGTTAGGATAAATCCGGAAGCCGCCTGTTTGATTTTCATCGAGGCCTACAGTCGGGAAACAAGTGATTTCGGCAACCCAGCCCGGCCTGTTTACTGAAATATCACTATGAAACTGAAAGGTTAGCCCTTTGCCTCCGTTGTTGGCAATGATGGTTCCGGGCGAATTGGTTCCGCACCAGGTTCCAAGTAACGGTGCATTGGTATCTAATCCGTCATAAATTTTAAGCCAGTCGTAGTTACAATTTGACTGAGCCTCCACATCGAAAGAGGTGAAGCTTACATGCGTAAGGGCCTCTTCAGTATCGGGAATAAAAGTAGTAACCACATTAAGGTTGTTGCCATAATTGTTGTCGGGTCCACCCGGGTCGAAGAAAGTCCCTTCACAGGTGGCAAAAGTTCCATTGGTCATGATATACATAGCCGAAACATGGATAAGATCGGTTTTGGTGATTGTGGAAGTTTGCCCCTGACTATTGGTGACGGTGAGTTGCACATCGAAGCTGCCCGATTGCGGATAAACAATATTCACCGGATCTTTCAGCGTGGACGATGAAGGTACGGCTCCCTCGAACTGCCATTGCCAGGAAACGATGTTCTGGCCGTAGGAATTATCAAAAAAGTTGACCGAGCCTCCCTTGGCAATATCATAAGCGCTAGCGGTGAAATCGGCAATGATGTTCCCCGGCACGAGCTGAACATCCTGTATCACCTTGGTTTTATTGGCAATACTCAGGTTTGAAATAGTTTTGGGATAATAGCCCTCGGCCGAAAACTTCAAACTGTAGATACCTGCCTGAATGGGTCGGGAATAAAAACCTGTTTCGGCATTCGAGAACACATGCGAATTATTTATCTCGTGGCCAACCACTTCCACTTTTGCCCGGATGGGCTGGCCGGTAAGGCTGTCGGTAATTACGCCGTGAAAGCCATATGTAGCCTGTTTCAGGTAATTGATCAGTGAGCGTTTGTTGTAGTTCCAGAAATTAGGCAGTTGCGAAGCGGGTGGTTGTTTGTTAGATGAAATCTCGAGGGTCATTTCCCGACATTGCTGAAAATAATTCATATAATCCTGGCGTCCGCCGCTGATGGAATACCAATCGTAGCCTTTGGTGATTCCGTTGTTGAGGTCAGTCATATAATAGGCCGGTGAATAAAGATGGACGGTATCCACATATTCGCGACAGATATTCACCCACCACGCATTATCGGCATGAGACACTGACCAGGTATCCCATGGATAATTAAGCACTTCTGCGCCTCCGTGAAAATTCACCGCCATGGAGAAGTTGTGCTGGTCGGCAAAATTCATAAAATAGACTGTTTCCTGTTGCCAGGCATTGCCATCAGGATGCTGTCCGTCTTCGGGGTCGGGATAGTTGCGGTTCATATCCACGTTATTGGCGTTTCCTCTGCGCGCCCCATTCACGGTGTTATTACCACCATAATAAGTTCCATCGGGATTGGCATTGGGATTAATCCACAAATCGAGTGCATCCACCAAAGCTGTAACTTCCGGATCGGTTCCATAGTTTCGAAGCAAATAGTCTATCAGCCTCAGCATGAGTACATAGCCTGTTGTTTCATCACCATGAATGGTTGAAGTGTAAAGAAACTCAGGTTTCCCCACGGCATCGCCGTTATGGATACGGACGGCAAGCAACTTTCGGCCGCTGGCAAGAGTCCCAATGTTGTGCAGGGTACAAAGATTCGGGTAATCGGTTGCAAACTGCTCCATCATGGCTTCATAAGCCGGATAGGTAGGATAGGAATCCCATTCAAAAGTTCCTTTCAAAGCGTCAAAGTCCATCATGGGCTGGTTGGGGAACTCAAGTGAAGGCGGCACAAGCAGCACAGGTTCGAAACCGGCATCAATAAGGCGGGCGTATTGCAAAGGATTTGCATAGGCAATGCAACCTTGGGTTGTCAGCCGGTCAACCGATACGATATGGCTGATTTCGTTGAGGCTTTTAGGATTGTCCACCTTCAGGCTGAAATAAAATTCCTGACGCAATGCCTGAAGTTGAAGCAGTTCGCTTTGGCTTTGTGCCATCATCTGGTGGCCAAAGAAGATGATAATCAGCGTGATTATCATTTTACGGTAAAAAGTAATCATTCTCTGTTTTGAATTAACGGTTCAATAAATTCCATTGGTTAACCAATTGATTTGCAAGTTTCTCGCTGGCAGGAACAAGCGGAAGCCTCAGCACATTTTCACAAAGTTTCATTTGATTCATCAGTGCCTTAACTCCGGACGGGCTACCTTCGGCAAACAACAAATGATAGAGCTGAAGCATCCGGTATTGCAAATCTCTGGCATGTTGCAAATCGCCAAACAATGCCGCCCTGACCATATCGGTGAAATGTCGGGTAAAAGCATTGGCCGCAACGGAGATGACGCCTTTGGCTCCGGCAGCAATCAATGGGAAAGTGATGGAATCATCTCCTGAGATAAGCTCAAAATGAGGAGGTTTATTGGCAATGATCTCCATCATCTGGTTAAAATCGCCCGACGCTTCTTTAATAGCCACAATATTTGGATGACGTCTTGCAAGTTCAAGCGTAGTTTCAGCTTTCATATTCACACTCGTGCGCCCCGGGACATTGTATAAAATGACGGGTACCGGGCTTGCCTCGGCCACCTGATCGAAATGGCGAAGCAATCCTGCCTGCCCGGGTTTATTATAATAAGGTGTCACCGAAAGCACCGCAGCAATCCCCTCAAATGAATCATATTTCAACTGATTCACCACTTCGTCGGTATTATTTCCACCAACGCCTTTGACCACGGGAACGCGGCCATTTACCTGTTGCAGAATGAGTTGTGTTACAAATTGTTTTTCTGCTGTAGCAAGTGTCGGAGCTTCACTGGTGGTTCCCAGCGCCACAATATACTCCACACCACCGGCGATAACATGATCAACGATGCGTTTCAGTGCATCGGTATCAATTGAGAAATCTGGTTTAAAAGGCGTAATTAAAGCTACACCGGTGCCAGTAAAAGTAAAATTGTTCATAAGGCGGTCAGATTAAAATTTGGTCGAAGAATCAGGTAGGTGAAAAACCTGCAAGCGCATTGAGATAAGATCGGCATTGCATCATATAATCCTCAAAGGAAACCGAATCCTGCGAATAAATGGATATTGGATACAATGCATTGCATTGTTTTGAAGGGGCACCGATTTTGAGCTTTGTTTCGGCATTGGCTGCCAAAGCATGAAGATAAAGAGAGCTCGTTTCGTCGGCATTGATCAATAGCTCAAAATGTTGGTTTTTAATCATGTTTTGAAGGGCAGCAACGGGTTTCCCAAAAAAAGTGAAGCTATGTCGGGAAATTTTCAGAATGCCGTTGTGAACCATGTAATCCAATTTTTTCTCCTGAGTGAACTGAATAACAATCAATAAGTTAATGAATGGAAACTGCGTTTTGAGCCATTGGTATCTTCTCCGGGCCTCGTTGTCATCAGTGTTGACAAAAACCAAAAGTGAATGTAAACCATCAAAGGCTCCAAGCCTGACCTTGCTTAACTGTCCGGCCAGCCTGCAAATGTTTCGGTTGAGAAAATAAGTGAATGCCATGCGATGAAATTTTCACCTCGATGTTGAGGCGGTAAAATTACAGGTTTTCAGAATGAAAAAAAGACAATCAAGCCAGATTATTCAATGGAAAAGCGAAAAAATCCGGCGTTCTGTCGTTTGACGAAACGTGTATATGCCGCGGATGTTGTTTCTTTGCAATAAAAAAAGTAAGGTGAAAGTTACGGTTTTAGGAAGTGGCACATCTCAGGGGGTTCCGGTTATTGCCTGTCCATGCCCGGTTTGTGCCTCGGCCGATGAGCACGACAAGCGCCTGCGTTCGTCTATTCTTTTGCAAACTGCTTCCACAACTCTTGTTGTGGATGCCGGCCCTGATTTCAGGCAGCAAATGTTGCGGGCAGGGGTAAAAAAGCTCGATGCAATTTTGATTTCCCACACCCACAAAGATCATATTGCAGGTTTGGACGATGTGCGTTCTTTCAATTATCTGACCGGCAAGCCTATGCCTGTTTTTGCTTGCAAGCGCGATCAGGAAGAGATCAGGCACGAGTTCAGTTATGCGTTTACGAAGAATCCCTATCCGGGTGTGCCTGAATATGACCTGCATGAGCTTACGACTGAACCTTTCCAACTTGGCGATATTCCGATTCAGGCCGTTGAGCTTCTTCACATGCATCTGTCCGTTTTCGGCTTCCGTTTTGGTCGCTTTGCCTATCTGACGGACGTGAACCATATTCCACCAAAAAGTATGAAAGTTTTAGAAGGCATTGAAATACTGATGATTGACGCGCTGCGAAAAAAGCCGCATCTCTCCCACTTCAACCTTGAACAAGCCATTGAAGTAGCAGAACAACTTGCCGTAAAAACGGCCTATTTCACCCATATCAGTCACCTGATGGGGTTTCATCGTGAAGTGCAGGCCGAACTGCCGGCTAATATGTTTTTGGCCTGGGATGGTTTAAGTTTCGAAATCTGAGGATAATCCACCACGATCTTCCGGCAAACCTTCCGATGCAGTTTTTGGAGTATCGCCCAATTCCTTCAACACCATATTTACTTCCAACTCGGTTGAATGAAGTTTTTCTTTGCAAAAACGAATCAGCTGAGCTGCGCGTTTCACCTTGTCGGCAAGCTCGTCCACTGTTATTTCACCATTTTCTAATTCCGAAACCAAAAGCTGCAGCTCTTCATAGGCTTCGGCATAAAGCATTTTTTTTGTCATTCTTGGTTTGTTTCATAAATTTCTGTTGCGGATGCCACTACCCTGCCTTCGGCAAGCCGGATATCTAAGGTGTCGCCTTGATGAAGCTGATCAACATCGGTGAGCGCTCGGCCGTTGTGATAAACAATACTAAAACCCCGTTTAAGGATTTTTTCAGGACGCGAGAGCTCAATCAAACGTTCAACATGATCAATATCAACAAACTTTTGTACCAGAAACGCAGGAATTTGTTTAAAAAAATCATTTTCCTTCTGAGACAGTAAGCTTGCGGTTTGCCAAATTTGATATCCAGATTTGCTTTCAAGATTGGTCTGCATTTGCCCGAGTCGGTTGTTCTCATGATGCATGTGCTGGCGTGAAATAAAACGTATTTCAAGCATTTTATCCATAATCCTGTTCCGGTTCAGCATGATCTCGGAAAGCGTAAGCCCTTTCATGTTGAGACTTACGGTTTCGAGCCGATGTTGTTCAAGCCTGATTTGCTGCAATGACTTTGTTAAGATCTTGGCGGCACGATCCAGTCCTACATCCACAATCTCAAAACGTTGCAGAATTATTTCGGCCAGTTTGGTTGGTGTGATGGCATGGGTATGTGCCACCATTTCGACCACGGTGAGATTGGTGGCATGACCAATCCCTGTAAGAACGGGTAATGGGAAGCGACAAATGGCTGAGGCTAGCCGGAAGTCGTTGAAAGCAGTGAGCCCAACATCGCTTCCCCCGCCTCTGATGATGGCTACAGCATCAAAATGATGGGCTACCGAGGCAATGCATTCAAGTTGGCGTTCAATTTGGAGGGCTGCCTTTTCGCCTTGAAGCAATGATGGGAACAACATCAGATCAACCTGATAGCCGGATTTACTTTCGCGAAGCACCTGTTCAAAATCGGCCAATCCCTTGCTTGTCGAAACTGATACAATCGCCAAACGCTTGACGAGTAAAGGCAAAGACTTTTGGGCATTTAGACCGAATAATCTTTCGACTTTGAGTTTTTGGATTGTTTCAAGTTTTTCGCGCTCCAATTCGCCCAAGGCATACACCGGGTCAATATCGTGAATCTGGAGCGAGAGTCCGTGATTGGCATCAAACTGAATGCTTGCCTGAAAAAGCATGGTGATGCCCTCGCGCAACGGCTCGCCTGTGGTCTGCACAAAGTTTCGGTTAATTCGCTGATAATCGCTGCTCCACATCACGGCACGCATTTGTGCAATGACAGAACCTTCAGACTTCTGCACCAAATCGGGATAACAATGGCCGGAAAGACGATAAAAATTCAGTCGGTTCATCTCGGCTCGTACCCAAAACGCTGAGGTATAACGTGTTTGGAGAGTGCGTTTGATGCTTTCGGCCACTTCTTTCAGGCTGAAAACCGGATTTCCGTTGATGATTTCGGACACTTGAAAACTTGTTTGAGCTGGCTAAATTAGCAATTCAAGTGAAAATTCGGTTTCATTCGCCCGGCATATCACGGAATAATCTATCTTGCCGCACAAAACAACTTTTTTATGAATATCCTGCTTCTTTGGAACAACCCCTTGCTGGTCGAAAAAATAAGCCGTTTGCAAGGACTTGATGATTTCTGTTTTCATTTTTTACCCCATGGCGACTTTGTGGGCCTAGATAAACTGATGAACAGCTTTCACATTTCCGCCATTTTTACTGAGCATGATCGTTCACACAACGCAACTGCAGTACAGGCGCTGGCCGATCAATATCCTCATCTGCCATTGATTGCCATCGGTACTGTGTCGTTTGAACAAGCCATGTTAGACAGCATGAACACCGCCTATTGGGATTATCTGATCAGCAGCTCGATCAGTACGGTCACGCTACGAAAAGCCATCCTGAGCAACAGACAAAGAGTTGATTTGATGGAAAAAGCCCGCTGGGGAGAAAACCAGGTACGCAAAGTGATGGATTATAGCAACAGCCTGTTGGCACGTATCAGCCACGAAGTGCGTACTCCCATGAATGCCGTCATCGGGATGGCCGAAATGCTCTATGATACCGGTCCCGACAGCAAACAGCGTTTTTATATCGAAACCATACGCGAAAGCGGAGTTCACGTACTCACACTTTTCAACGATCTTCTCGACTATAGCAATATCGAATCCAACAATATCCCTATTTACAACCGGCCGTTCAACCTGCACGAATGTCTTTCAGATGTCATCGTCGAAGTGATGGAGCAAGCCCGCCACAAACGACTTGAACTCTTGTTTGACATTGAGCCCTCATTGCCTAAACAATTTCTGGGTGATGTGTTGCGGCTGCGACAAGTGGTGATGCATTTGATGGAAAACGCTTTAAAATTTACCTCACACGGCTCGGTTTGTCTTCGGGCACGCGCCTTTGGAAAAGAAAACAAACAATGGCTTTGCATCGAAGTGGAAGACACCGGCGAAGGTATTAAACCCGGTCAGATCCATTCACTCTTCAAGCCTTATATCGAAACACTCAACGAAAAGGAAAGCATTAAAGGCATTGGATTGGGTTTAACCATTTGCGACCGCTTAGTAAAAAAAATGAACGGAAAAATTGAGGTTGAAAGCCAGCCGGGAAAAGGGTCGCGTTTTTCTTTATTCCTCCCCTATCATTCGCCAAAAAACACTCCGGCCAACCCACCTGACCCAAAACTGAAAGGCAAAAAAGTACTTCTGTTAAGCCACGATACTCTTCTCGAGCCCATCCTCAAAAAATACATGGCCTATAACGGGATGGAATTTGAAACTATGACTATCGGCAACGATTTTTCTGGTCTTTCGGATTGGCTCCAGCCTTTTGATTTGCTCATTACCCATTTGAGAACCAACATCAAAATTGACCTCAAGCTGGTAGATATCGTCCGCGAACAGAAACAAATCCCCCACCTGTTGATCAAAGACCGCGAAAAGATGGGCGACAAACTCATCGTCATCCGCAAAGATACGGTCATTCTACCCAAACCATTGTATTACAAAGATTTGTTTGATTCTATCCGCGCTACACTCGACAAACAGGCCGACCGTCTCAATACGATCGGTCAATCTCTTCAACCCGATGAGCATATGGCCGAATATCACCCCTTAGATATTCTTGTAGCCGACGACAATGTAATCAATCAACGCATTCTTATGAGCGTCCTCAACCGATATGGCTATCAGGTGCGGGTAGCCGATAACGGCAGAGAGGCTATCGAATCTTTAGAGAGGCGGATGTACGACGTGGTATTCATGGACATCCAGATGCCCCTGGTGGATGGGATTGAAGCCACCAACATTATCCGAACGAAATTCAGCAAAAAGAAACAGCCATATATTGTCGCATTGACGGCAGGTCAGGCAATGCCTGTAAAAACCGATTACATCAAGAAAGGTTTTGACGATCTTCTTTATAAACCTGTGGAAGGAAAAGTTTTAGCCCAGCTTTTACTTCAGATTCCGCGTCGCGAAAGATAAAAAACAAGGCTTTGTCCGGACAAAAGCCTGCCGGCTTCAAACCACTCAAGCTCTTTTTTTCGTTTCTTTGCATTCTCAATTTAGCAGTCCTTATGACCCAAGAAACCATCCTCATCCTTGATTTCGGATCCCAATACACCCAACTCATTGCCAGGCGCATACGCGAACTCAATGTGTATTGTGAGATCCATCCGTTCAATCATTTTCCGGAAATCAGCCCCGACGTGAAAGGAGTGGTTTTATCAGGCAGCCCATATTCGGTGCGTGATGGTGTGATTGCTCCGCCCGACCTCTCGGCTATCCGCGGCAAACTTCCGCTGTTAGGTGTTTGTTATGGTGCACAAATGCTTGCCTGGGAAAGCGGTGGCAATGTTGAACCTTCTGCCATCCGCGAGTATGGTCGTGCAAATCTGAGTCTTATAGCGCCTGACGACCCGCTCTTTCATTCTTTGAGTATTGGTTCGCAAGTATGGATGTCGCATGGCGACACCATCCTGAGCCTCCCAGAAAACTTCGAAGTTACCGCAAGCACTCAAGATGTGGAGGTGGCCGGATACCGCATCAAAGGCGAGCAAACTTTTGGGATTCAATTTCATCCCGAAGTTTATCACACTAATGAAGGGCAAAAGCTAATCCGAAATTTCGTGGTTGACATTTGTGGTTGTCCTCAAAATCATACGGC
The DNA here is from genome assembly GCA_019454985.1 of Bacteroidales bacterium. Lineage (GTDB taxonomy): Bacteria > Bacteroidota > Bacteroidia > Bacteroidales > F082 > JALNZU01. The sequence goes on along the minus strand of JACFNF010000002.1, from coordinate 64,014 downwards.
AGGTTCATTCATCGAAAACATGGTTGAGGAGCTTCGTGCCAAACTTGGAAACGATAGGGTGGTGCTGGGTCTAAGCGGCGGTGTTGATTCATCGGTTGCAGCCATGCTGCTTCACAAAGCCATTGGAAAGAACCTCTACTGTATTTTCGTGGACAACGGTCTGCTCCGGAAAAATGAGTTCGATAAAGTGATTCACTCTTATTTGGATCTTGGCTTAAACGTCAAAGGAATTGATGCCAAAGAACGCTTTCTCAGCGCCCTGAAAGGCATCAGTGAGCCGGAGCAGAAACGCAAAGCTATTGGTCGAACCTTTATTGAAGTGTTTGACGAGCAGGCACATCTGATTGAAGGTGTAAGCTGGCTCGGACAAGGTACCATCTATCCGGACGTCATTGAGTCGGTTTCGGTAAAAGGACCCTCGGCCACCATCAAAAGCCATCACAATGTAGGCGGTCTGCCTGATTTTATGAAACTCAAGGTGGTAGAACCGCTGCGAAGTCTCTTCAAAGACGAGGTGCGCATTGTGGGCCGCGAACTTGGCCTGCCATCATTCATCCTCGACCGTCATCCTTTTCCCGGCCCGGGACTCGGCATACGCATCCTTGGCGAAATCACCGCCGAAAAAGTTCGTGTCCTGCAAGAGGTTGATGATATTTTCATCGAATCGCTCCACAAATGGGAGCTTTACGGAAAAATATGGCAGGCCGGAGCAATCCTTCTTCCGGTTCAGTCGGTGGGAGTAATGGGTGACGAACGCACCTATGAAAATGTGGTAGCTCTGCGGGCAGTGAATTCAACAGATGGAATGACTGCCGACTGGGCACATCTTCCCTACGACTTCTTGGCACGTGTGAGCAACGACATCATCAACCGCGTGAAAGGGGTAAACCGCGTGGTTTACGACATCAGCTCTAAGCCGCCGGCTACCATCGAATGGGAATAATTCTTGTGTGTAAAACCCTGTTTGTATGAAACATATACATCATAGGCTTTTCAAATATTTGCTCATCGCCTTGGTCTGGTATTACAGCACCAACTCTGCTTTTTGCCAGAATGAGATTTCTGTTTCGCGTGCTGTGATGGAGTATAACGGCAAAAATTACTATTTGCACCGGGTTGAAGAACAGCAGACTTTATCGGCCATTGCCCGTGCATATGGCATACCCGCCGAGAGCATCCTCCTCGAGAATCCGGACGCCCGAAAAGGATTACGCAGCAATCAGGTGCTTCGCATCCCGGTCTCAAAAACAAGCAAAGGAACCGAGCTGACCAAAGAACTGCCCCACCCTGCCCCGGCAATTTCCGATGAATATGAATATGTCTATCATGTAGCCGGACGTAACGAAAATTTCCGTTATCTTGCCGGTGTCTATTTAGTTCAGGAAGCCCTTATCCGAAATGCCAATAAAGGCATGAGAGAACCTTTTCGCGAAGGCGAATATGTGCTGGTTCCTATCAGTAAAAAACAAGCTCCGACCACTGAAACCGAGAATCGTTTTAAAAGAAGCAATTACGACCCTTACCTTCAAAACAATCCCCAACCCAAAAACCTTCCTGACCCAAGCCAGCTCATCAGCAATAATAAAGTTGTCACCGTCTCGCCGTTTGATTCGCCACTGAATCCTGTGGGTCCACCGGAACAAACGAGCCGGCAGCACGAGCGTCCGGCTTCATCCGTTCGCCCCGAAACCCCGGTTGACGAAGGAGTGCATGTGGTTAAACCCAACGAGACTTTGCAAAGCATTGCCAGCAGCAGAAAAATCAGCCCTGAAGCTTTGCTGGCTGCCAACCCTGGCATCAACACGGGTTTACGTGTTGGACAGGTTCTGAAACTCCCTGACACACAAAAACCGGTCGTTGAGCAACAACCCGCAACCGATACGGTTGAAATCCATATCGTTGGTCGTGGCGAAACGCTTTTTCGCATCTCGAGGCAATATGGCGTAAGTGTTGATGAACTCAGAGACTATAATCCCGGACTTACCCAAAACATTTCGGTAGGACAGAAAATTCGAATTCCAAAAAAAAAAATAACCGATAACTATCTCATCTACAGAGTTACTGAGCGACAAAAAGCAAAGAACCTGTCACGCGAGTTTGGTCTAAGCCCGCAGGAGCTTCAAAAAGCCAACCCTTCGATGGGCGCGGAAGTTTTTCCAAACCAAAAACTGCGTATCCCCACCGAGCGTAAAGGCGGGATAGAGCCCGTGCAACCAGTCGAAACTCCTCAGCCTGACCAGTTGTCGGCACCTGCGACCGAAACCTCAACAGCATCAGAACAACACGATACCGAAGCTCCTCCCTGCGAACCAAGTCACAACTTTTTAGGCAAAGAGTTTAAAATTGCGCTTCTACTACCCCTTTACCTTGAAAAAGTGGACGCCATGCGGTTGAGCTCAGCTAGTGATGAAAGCCGTTTGCAACCCTTACGTTTCCTTCCATTCTACAAAGGCTTTATTATGGCAGCCGACTCTCTGGCCCGGAACACCTCCTTACGTACGGTCATTCGGGTATTCGACGTGGATCAGAGCAGCGACAAAATCAACCGTTGTCTGCAAGACCCCTGGATGAAACAAGCCGATCTGATCGTTGGCCCCTTTCACAGCCAGCCATTTGCCAAGATGGCTGAATTTGCCAAAAACCATGGCATTCTGATTGTCAATCCTATGTCGAACCGACAGGAAATACTCACCGACAATCCTTTTGTGGTAAAAATCAAACCCGATCCTGCAGAACAATTTTCACAGCTTGCAGCACTCATCGCCGACCGTTATCCGAATGCCCGCATTTTCATCTATCATCCCCGCCCGACATCGTTTGCCGAAGAAGCCCTTCAGCTTCAAAAAGTGCTTCAGGAAAGGCTACCCGTAGAGGTTAAAATCAGAAACAGCGAGCTCGCGCGAAACCTCCGACGCTCGGATGACCTTTCTTATCAGGTTTATTCCGATGGCAAGTGGCTCGATCTCAGCGATTTGCAAATTCACGAAAACGAATCCACCACTTTCTCCAACGAAATTGATGTGCTCGCCTATAGCAGCGACAGCCTTCGTTACCTGCGCAAAAATGGCTCATCGGTGCGCACCAATCTTGTGATTGCCATCGGGGATGACCGGGTTTTTGCCATGGAAATGATGAACAAACTCAATCAGGTAGCTGAGAAATTTCCTGTGAAATTTATTGGCCTGCCCGAGTGGGACAAGTTTGATAACCTGTTCATTGAAATCATGCAGCGTTTGGACGCGCATTTCATCAACGATGGTTTTATTGCTTACGATCAGCCCAAAATCAAGGAGTTTATTGCCCGATATCGTGAAAAATTTCAAACGGAACCAGACGAATACGCTTTTGAAGGATTCGATATTGCCTGGGCATTTCTGAATTACCTTGGCCATTTTGGCCCGGGACGTCCTGAATGTCTTTCCAAACAGGAATTTCAAGGATTACAAACGCATTTTCATTTTAAACAAAGCGATCCAGAATCAGGCATTGAAAATACCTATTGGAATTTTTACAAACTCGAAAACTACGCCAATCAACCACTGCGAAACGCCTACTTTTATCCATGAAAAATAAATCAGGTTGTTATTTTAGCCGCTTGTTCATCCCTTTTATTTTGCTTGCTTTAGTCAGCCTCGTAAGCAGTTGTCAGAGCAAAGTCCGAAAAAAAACCGATGAGTCAGGCAATCTTGTCTCCATTCTTTCGTATGACGATGACGAAAAACTTGACGGACTTTGCCAATGGTTTTACAGCGACGGGACTCTTCAGCTTCAAGCACAATATACACATGGCGTAGCCAACGGTATTCAGGAAAGATATTACGAAAACGGACAAAAACAGGAGGTCTGCTTTTTTAAAAATGGCCGGAAAGACAGTATTGCACAACATTTTCATCAAAATGGGCAGTTGCTCATTCAGGAAAATTATCTTGCCGATAGTTTACATGGTCCATATCAGCGCTGGTACGATTCAGGCCGCATTGCCATCGAAGGAAATTATTCAAACGGCATGATGGACGGATTGTGGCTTTTTTACAACCAGGACGGCGAAATCATTGGAAAAGGCGATTTCAAAAATGGTAGCGGAACGCAAAAAATATTTTTCGACAATGGGAAAGTACAACGAATCATCCGTTTTCAAAAAAATCTCAAACATGGCGATGAAGAGTTTTTCGACGAAAATGGCAAACTCACCCATAGCATCCATTACGAATTTGGCGCCGTAACAAATCCATAGTTTTTCAAAACACGCCTTTTTCATGCCCCCACAACCCAAAATACAGGTTCAAAAAGAAACGAGTGACCATATTCTCAACATCGTTGTTTGGCTTGTGATGGCATTAATACTCGGGCATTCAATCATTGCTGTGTCATCGCTCGATTCTGTTGTGGCAATACATTTTAATATCAAAGGTGAGGCCGATAACTTTGGCAGTAAATATATGCTGCTTTTAATTCCCTTGTTTGCATTTGTGCTCACAGTAGGGCTTTCAGTACTTAACCACTTTCCGTACATCTTCAATTTTCCGGTGAAAATTACTCCCGAAAACGCAGAACGACAATATCAGCTTGCAAGCCGTTTCATCAGGTGGATGCAATTCTCCATCAATCTGCTCTTTCTCCTGATTCTGCATTTTGTTTACCGATCGGCTGTTGACGAAAAACTCATGTCTGGCACAAGTCTTTTCATTGTATCAGCGTCTTTTGTGCTCCCTCTGCTGCCCCTCGCAATCTATCTTGCAAAAGCCCGGAAAATAAAATAGGAGTAAATCCATAAAAAAAGCCACCCGGGAGGGTGGCCCAATTATGAAAAACAAACAAAACAAGTCATTCTTTCTGATATGGCATACTCAAATTGTATGCCATATCATTATCTGTCTGTTAATCAATAATATACAAAATTTATTTTGAATGCCATATTCCGAAATAGAGAAAATAAATCCTTTTTTTGAACTGGTTAAAAAACTATTCTTTTCACAATTATTTAATACACTGAAAATCTTTACTTTACAGATCAAAAAAGGCCTTGGCTATCTTTAACCTTTTTTCATATTTGGGAATAACGACTCAAACCGCCTGAAATGATGGGTTTTACTATAGAAATACGGTTGATTCGGCCTTTTAACGAATTGGATCGAGGCCTGAGGATAAAAGCATCAAAGCGGAAAAAAGCCTACTTTTGCCAAAATTTTTTACTGATGAAACTCAAACGACTCTGCTTGCTGGGCATCTCCCTTTTTGTTCTGGCAACAAATCTCATTTCCCAGGAAACAACTTCGTTACGCAACGACCTGTTTTACCTTGCTTCTCCCGAGCTAAAAGGACGATTCCCCGGCACGAACGAAGACAGTCAGGTAGCCCGATTTATTCAGCAACGTTTTCATGAACTCGGACTCGAAATGCCTTTCAATAATGGTATCCAAACTTTTAAAGTCGTCACATCGGTTGAAGCAACAAACGACAACCGCCTGATCATCAATGGACAAAATGCCGATTACGGTGTTGATTACAGTCTATATGCATTCAGCAGTAACCGCACGCTCGATGCTGATGTCGTATATGCCGGATTTGGTATTGTCGTGGAAACCGACAGTTTGAAGCGCAGTGATTATGCCGGTTTGGATGTCAAAGGGAAATGGGTACTTTTACTCAAAGGTGATCCTGAGCCACAAAACAATGGTAGTCCATTCATTCCGTTTTCCGATGCCCGGACTAAAGCCATGTTCGCAAAAGATCGTGGCGCGCTTGGAGTGATTTTCACCGGAGGCATTCAAAACGACAAAAACGACGAGCTTGTTCCGCTCCTTTTTGAGCGAGCCTTCGTGAATGCCGGGCTGCCCGTGCTCGACGTGAAACGCGCATTTTTGGAGAAAACCATTTCAGGTTTATCCGTTGACAGCCTCGAAGCAAAAGCCATACGGAATGAAAAACATTCGCAAAACGATATTCATCTGAGTGCATCTGCACATACATTCCTAAAGCTCACCGAGGTAACCACTCAAAACATTATCGGAATCCTTAGAGGGAAACACCCCGTTTTACAGGACGAATACATTGTGATTGGCGCTCATCACGATCATCTGGGCATGGGCGGTAAAGGCTCGGGATCGCGAATGCCCGACACTTTGGCGCCTCATTTGGGTGCCGACGACAATGCCTCGGGCACAGCAACGGTACTTGCGCTGGCAAAACGCTTCGCCAATGAAGAAACAAAACCCGACCGTTCGCTTCTTTTCGTTCTGTTTGGCGCAGAGGAAATGGGGCTCCTCGGCTCGGATTATTTCGTCAAAAATCTGCCTGTAGAAAAAGAAAAAATCTATGCCATGTTCAACTTCGACATGGTTGGAAGACTCAACGACAGCAAAATCTTAGCCATTGGGGGGACAGGCACATCAAAGGAAACCGAAGAAATTCTCCATCGTTTTGCTGAAAAAAGTCCTCTCAAATTCAGTTATTCACCTGAAGGTTTTGGCCCCTCGGATCATGCCTCTTTCTACAAGGAGAATATCCCTGTTTTTTATTTCACCACCGGATCGCACACCGATTATCACACGCCGGCCGACAGTCCCGAGAAAATTAATTATCAGGGAATGAGCGAAATTGCTGATTTTGCCAAAAGCATCATCGGTTATCTGGCTGATCGGCCTGAACATCTCAGCTTCACTGAGGCTGGTCCAAAGGAACAAAAATCGGCACGTAGAGGATTCAAAGTCACTTTAGGCATCATGCCCGATTATACAGGAGCTTCTGACAATGGGCTCAGTGTGGGCGGAGTGACCAAAGGCGGAGCTGCTGAAAGAGCCGGACTAAAAAAAGGTGATGTCATCACCGGACTTAACGGCATGCCGGTTGGCAATATTTATGATTATATGAACCGACTGAAACAACTTAAACCCGGGCAACGGGTAAATGTTGATCTTTTAAGAGACGGGCAGCCCATCGTACTCATCGTTGATCTTTAACAAATTACATATTGAATCCCGACTCTTTATCCATTCAGGCATCACTTGCGTTCAAATTTCTGAAATTTGGTCTTGTTGGATTCTCAGGCATTTTTGTGGATTTCGGAACCACATATTTCTTGAAAGAAATCCTTAAAATTCCAAAATACCTAAGCAACGCTGTGGGGATGCTCACTGCTGCCACCACAAATTATATTCTGAACCGCATTTGGACATTCCGAAGTTCAAACCCGGATATCGCTTTGGAATACAGCCAGTTTGTTATTATTTCGCTCATAGGTCTCGGCATTAACACTTTGATAATCTGGCTTTTAATAAAAAACAGAAGGATGAATTTCTATTTTGCAAAAGCCATTGCCATCGTGGTGGTGATGATCTGGAATTTTCTGGCTAATCTACTGATTACCTTTAGCAGGCAGGGAGCCTAATCAAGACGCAACACTGCAAGGAAAGCCGACTGGGGCACTTCTACATTGCCCACCTGACGCATACGTTTCTTTCCTTTTTTCTGTTTTTCGAGCAGCTTACGTTTACGTGAAATGTCGCCTCCATAACATTTCGCCGTCACGTCCTTACGAAGCGCTTTCACGGTTTCGCGGGCAATGATTTTTGCGCCGATGGAGGCCTGAATTGCAATGTCAAATTGCTGCCGCGGAATCAGTTCTTTCAGTTTTTCACACATCCGGCGGCCAAAACTGTAAGCATTGTCGCGGTGAATCAAGGTTGAAAGCGCATCCACCGGCTCGCCATTGAGCAAAATGTCTAACTTCACCAAATTGGCGGGCTGATAGCCTTTGATGTGATAATCGAAAGAGGCATAGCCCCTTGAGATGGATTTGAGTTTATCGTAAAAATCGAATACAATTTCGCTCAGTGGCATTTCAAAAGTCACCTCCACTCTGTCGGAAGTAAGGTAAACCTGATTTTTCATCACCCCCCGCTTTTCGATGCAAAGGGTCATGATGTTGCCAAGATATTCCGATTTGGAGATAATCTGGGCAACGATATAAGGCTCTTCGATATGATCAATTTTCGTTACTTCGGGCAATCCGCTGGGGTTATGTACTTCCACCACTTCGCCCGAAGTGGTATAAGCCTTAAACTGTACGTTGGGCACCGTGGTGATGACATCCATATCAAACTCGCGATCAAGACGTTCCTGAATGATCTCCATGTGAAGCAATCCCAGGAAACCGCAGCGAAATCCAAAACCTAAGGCGATGGACGATTCAGGTTCGAACACCAAGGATGCATCGTTGAGTTGCAGTTTCTCAATGGAAGCCCTGAGTTCCTCATAATCATCGGCATCCACAGGGTAGATACCGGCAAACACCATCGGCTTCACGTTTTCAAAGCCTTCGATTGCGCTCTGGCTTGGGTTTGCAATATGGGTGATGGTATCGCCCACCTTTACCTCGCGGCTCGATTTGATGCCCGAGATGATGTAGCCTACATCGCCTGCACTCATCGTCTGACGCGGTACCTGACGGAGTTTCAACACACCGATTTCGTCGGCCTCATACTCTTTGCCCGTCGCCATAAACTTCACATGATCATTGGTATTGAGCGTTCCGTTCATGATTCGGAAATATGCAATGATGCCGCGAAATGAGTTAAATACCGAGTCGAAAATCAGAGCTTGCAAAGGAGCATTGGGATCTCCTTTGGGTGCCGGAATTTTATGGATGATGGCTTCGAGCACCTGATCAATGCCAAAACCTGTTTTGGCGCTCACACGCAAAACGTCTTCGCGATTACACCCGATAAGGTCAATGATCTGATCTTCAACCTCATCAGGCATGGCACTATCCATATCAATTTTATTGAGTATCGGAATAATCTCAAGATCGTGGTTGAGCGCCAGATAAAGATTTGAAATGGTCTGAGCCTGAATACCCTGTGTGGCGTCCACAACTAAAAGAGCGCCCTCGCAGGCTGCAATGGAGCGCGAAACCTCGTATGAAAAATCAACATGGCCCGGAGTATCAATCAGATTCAGGGTATAAAACTGACCTTCAAACTGATATTCCATCTGAATCGCATGGCTTTTGATGGTAATGCCTCTTTCGCGTTCCAAGTCCATACTATCAAGAACCTGATCTTTTTGATCACGTTCATTGAGGGTATGGGTTTGCTGCAACAGCTTGTCGGCCAGGGTACTTTTACCATGGTCAATATGGGCGATGATACAAAAATTCCGGATATTCTTCATGGGCTGCAAAACTACAACATAAAAGCTGAATTTTTACGCTGAAAAACATCAAAATTTACACATTTTCTGATACAGAAATTGAGGTTTAACCCGTGAGCACTTTTCTCATTCAGTTTCTTTTAAGTCGAAAAGGCCGGGGTTCTACGGCTGTCAATAATAATAGCCTTCGTCGCGAACGGTCATTTCGATGGGATAATGCCCCTGATAAATATTGCCGAGTGTTCCGTCAATAGCAATCTGATCGCCGGTGACGAGACGGGCACCCTCGAGTTCACAATATTTTTTCAATTCATTCACCATCATTTTGGTGCAGTTTACTACACAGGTTTTTCCAAGTTTTACAGCGGTAACAGCGGCATGCGAGGTGGCGCCTCCACGTGCGGTAAGCAATCCGTTGCAGGCAAAGATCATCCCGATATCATCAGGCACAGTATCGGGTCTGATAAGGATGATGTTGGCTTCGGGATGGTTGTTTCGCAGGGCTTCGATATCGTCTTCGTCGAAAGCCACCAATCCGTTCATAGCTCCGCCGCCAATACCGATACCACGGCCAAGCAGTTTCATTTGATCGGGTGGCTTGACAAAAACCGTTCCCTCCTGCCCGATGACTAACTCCTGATCGCGGGTTTGCAGAATATACAAGGCTTCGGGTTTATCCGACTCAAAGGTGAACTCGATTTCCTGAGGCGAATAGCCATGATTTTCAGTCAGATCGGCTGCAATATCGTACAACTTTTTATAGATTGAAGGATAAAGGGTTTGTAAAGAATGACCCTCCAAACCCGACTGGCGGCGTTGGGTTTCGCTCACGGGCAAAGGCTTCACCAAACCGGCCACAATATCTTCGCCCTGGCTTTTGATATTGAAATCGCCATAAAGATGCACGCCGGGTCGTTCACGTTTCGGATTTTGAGTAAATACTACACCGGTTCCGCTATTTTCGTTCAGGTTGCCGAAAATCATTTGCTGTACAATCACAGCTGTACCCCAGTTATCGCTGATCTGCAAGTGTTTACGATACACATAAGCCCGTTCGGACGACCAACTGTCAAACACTATGTTGATCGTTGTGATCAATTGCATAAAGAGGTCTTGTTCCAAATCCACCTGATTCTTCACTAAGACATCACGGTAGGCCAATGCAATCTCGCGCATATTCACTGCCTGAAAATCGGCCTTAATTCCAATCCGATGTTTTTCTTTGAAGTGCGACATTACCTGGTCAAAAACGTCGCGTTCGATGCCGTGAGCCATTCCCCAGCTTTGTAAAAGACGGCGATAGGAATCCCATACGCCCCAGCAATGTTCGCTTTTGGCTGCATAGTATTCTACGATTTTTTCGTTAAGCCCCACATTGAGGATAGTATCCATAGCGCCCGGCATGGAAATGGCCGTGCCTGATCGTACCGAAAACAGCAAGGGGTTGTTGGGGTCGCCAAACTTTCTGCCCGTCAGCCTCTCAAGCCGGCCAATATGCCATCTTACCAACTCGTGTAACTCTTTGCGAAGCTCTTTGAGCGCCATAATGGTGTTGTTGCGCCGGAAAACTTCCGAAGTGATGACAAAGCCCGGCGGCACGGGGAAACCTTTCAGATAAAGATTTTTCAGATGGTAAGCCTTGCTGCCCAGAAAAACCTGATTGTCCATTTTTGGAGTTTGCTCATCAAACGGGCTGATCACCATTTCTTTGTTATAGGTCATAATGTCGTTGATGAGGCTTGGGTCGAGCTTATCGGCCATGTTGCCAAGTGAAAACAGGATTCTTGAAATGAAGTTATCCAAAGGCTGAACTAAAAAGGCTTCGGCAATCACATCGCGGTGAAACTCCTCCGATTTCCGGGCCAGCAACTGGTTTTGTTCTTTTTCGCTCAAGCGGTTTTCGGGATCGAAAAGCTGCGGAACCACTACTTTGAGCGGATATTCGTATGATTTCAAAAAATGTTTAATGATGATCCGGCGTATATCCTGAGCAATAAATTGGAAAATATTGATATACTGGTCGAACGAAAAGCTTCGTGAGGTAAGGCTGTAGCGGAGCATCTGCAAATTAGAGTTAAAGCCCTGATTTGTAATCCCGTCAAGCTCGAGTCCTTCGCGGAAATAATCAAGAATCTGATAGATTTCCTCAAGCGTGGTGGCCGAAATATAGTCGAGATTGATATTTCCGACTACTTTTTCCATCAGGCGGGTGGCCACTTTTTCCAAACGGAAGGTGAGCCCCAAAGCCTCAAACTTGTTTTCGCGATAAACGCCATACATCGAAGGGATACCAATGGCAATATGGCGTTTGTGATAAATATTTTCCCAACCCTCGCTTTCTTCCGGATTGAAGATAATGGTTCGGAGTTTGGCCATAAAGGCGTAAATGAGCCTGAGCGAACGCTTGTAATCATTGGCATCCAAGGCTTTCCTGAGTTGCTCAATTTCTTTCTCGGCAATAAACGGATAACGTTGAAGCAACTGAATAATATTTACCGATTCGAACGAATACTTCTCGCGCAGATGAGCGTAAAGGCTATGGATGTCGTGAAGCCGCTCCATATCGCGCTGATTGCTGATTTTGAGGCGATTAAGCAGCTGGTCAAACTCTTTTTGCGATAGCATTAGCAGCCCTTCGGGATCGGACTGGTTGAGGCTGCAAAGCTCGTTGACCATTCCATGAATTGGAGCAAACCACTCGCTTTCCAGATTGATGGAGCTGTAAACATTGTCGGGCAGCGCAGGTTTCAGCTTTTCGAGATCGCCATCGTGCCAAAACTTGAATATCTTGAATGTCAACCCGATAAGCGTGTTGTTGCTTTCCGTGTGAACCTGCTTACGAAGAAAATGCACCAATTTGTCCTGACGGCCCGAGATTTCGTCCATCGTAGTGGTCACTTTGCGAATCTCACCTTCGGCGCCAATCTCGTTAAAATAAACAGGAAAAATCCGTGTGAGTTGCTTCACCTTTTTGTAGTAAGGCCCAATGTTCGAGTTCAGCACTTTGGTGATTTCCCTTTGAAAAAGGTCGGTATCGCTGATGAAAATGCCGCCAAGACGCAGATTGACGATCAAAGCGCTCAACAGCTTCTCCATTCCCGAGTGTGACGACTCGATGAGTTGCAGCCAAACCCGGATATTTTTAATGTGATTGGCGTTTACGCTCAACTGCCAGTCTTCGTCCACGAACACCGTTCCGGGAGTGATAAAGCCGAAGGCGATCAGGCTTTTCTCGAAATGGTTGACCAACTCTTTCTGCTCAGTTTTGTCAACATCAATAATTTTCAATCCGAAAGTCAGTAAAAAGTCGAGTACGGCCGAAGTGTGTGATTGTTTCATCTCCTCGGCAAGCTTGAAAATCAGGTTGATGAATTCGTAAAGCTCCGAAGGCTCAAGCTCGTCAACGGTTTGGCGAATCATGCGGTCGAGCGACCATATCAGTCGTTCCGAGATCACTTCCATCCCCTGAAGGTGAAGCAGAAAAAACACAAACTGAAACTTACTGATAAACTGCGGGATCATCTCAACCGATGCCGCAAAGCGTTCGGCAATGTCCTCATATACCGGAAGTCCGGATGGAAACGCCGGTTTTTTAGAAGCCACGGCAAGCTGTTGCCGCAATCCGTCAAAATAAGGCTTACCCAGATGGTTTTGCAATGCTGTTGCTTCATACTCTGTGAGTTGGGGGTTTTGCCTCAGCCACGCATCAATCTCTGACGATTGTTCCCAAAACGAATAACATCCATTGAACACTTTTGCCGAAAGCCGTCGGGAAATGTCGGCGGCCGAAGGCAAATCGCTGACTTTGTCGAGATAGCGTGCAAAATATTTTGTCGAGAGCAGATAGGCATGGTAATTTGCATCGAGGTTTTGTTCCAAAATTTCAAGCGCCTGAGGGATCAACCCCTGATGATGGGGCTTGTTTGCTGCCACAAGGCTCACAAATTCCAAGATGGTACGCACACTCATGGTCACCAATTCGGTGTTGAGTTTTTCGGCAAGCAATTTTGAAAACATCTGCAGTGGGACAGACAGTGCATCGGCAGGAATTTCGTCACGGGTGTAGAACCACAAATCGGTGATAAAAATTTCACGAAGCTCTTCCACAACAAACCTCCGGTTCGAAAGCGGATGATGATACTCCGTGATGCAATCGTTTGCACGTTTTCGAATACCAAAATAACCCTCGGCCAACCGGATGAAGCTTTGATGTTCTTCTGGTATGTAAATATCTCTGTATCTGGTTTCTGCAAGATTAGCTTCAAGCGCTTTTGAAACAAATTCCTGATTCATGCGTTGTATTTTAAGTAGGCAATGTTGGCTTATATTTTTGTAATTTTGAGCGTAAATTTACAGAGAATATAGATAGAACCACGTTTCAAACAACATTTCAAACAATCGCATTATGTCAAAGATTAAAATTGCTATCAACGGATTTGGCCGTATTGGCAGAAACGTATTTAAAATTGCTGCCGAACGCAGCAACATCGAGATTGTTGGTATCAACGACCTCACCAGCACCAAAGTATTGTCGCACCTGCTCAAATACGACTCCACTCAGGGTAAGCTGAACGGTACAGTAACTTATGACGAGAATTCCATCACCGTCAACGGTAAACGAATACCGGTGACCGCCGAACGCAGCCCGATCAACATCAAATGGGCTGTCACACCCGATGTTGTCATCGAATGTACAGGCGTTTTCCGCTCCAAAGAAAGCACCAAAGGCGGTTATGGCGACCACCTGAAAAACGGCGCCAAAAAAGTGATCCTTTGCGTACCGTCGAAAGACCAGATTGACGCCACCATTGTGATTGGCGTGAACGACAACGACCTGAAAGACAGCGATCAGTGCGTATCGAATGCCAGTTGCACCACCAACTGCTTAGCTCCTGTGGCCAAGGTATTGAACGACCGTTTCGGCATCGAAAACGGGATGATGACCACCATCCACTCCTACACCAACGACCAGATTATTCTGGATGCACCTCACGAAGACCTTCGCCGTGCCCGCTCGGCCGCTTTATCGCAAATCCCCACCTCTACCGGCGCCGCCAAAGCCATCGGATTGGTGATTCCCGAGCTGAGTGGCAAATTGGACGGATTGGCCGTTCGTGTTCCCACACCAACCGGTTCGCTCGTTGACTTAGTGGTAAACCTGAAAACCGAAGCCACCAAGAACGACATCAACGCCGCCATGAAAGAAGCTGCCGAAGGTCCCATGAAAGGCATCTTGGAATATACTGAAGATGAGATTGTTTCGGTTGACATCATCCACAACCCCCACTCCTCGATTTTCGATGCCAAATCAACAATGGTCATGGGCAAAACCGTGAAAGTGCTGGCCTGGTACGACAACGAATGGGGATATTCATGCAGGGTTGTTGACTTAGTTGAAAAATTCAAATTCTAAGCCAATCGCGCAAAAACCATAAAAAAAGCCTTCTTGTCGGGAAGGCTTTTTTTTTGTTGAAAAAGAGTTCAATTTACATATCAAGTTTTGTAGCAGGCTGGCTTTGTTCCATGGCCAAGTTAATGGTTTCGATAAGGTTGTGTAGTTCTTTTGTACGCACATCAACCAGAATCTGATAAGCTTGCTGATACTTCGGCTCCACAGGTTTTGCAGGCGGCGATTCCACTGTGAGCGGATTGACGGGTTGATTATTTTTAAAAAACCGAAAATCTAAATGCGGACCGGTGGCTAAACCAGTACTTCCCACATAACCGATAAGCTCGCCTTGCTGTACCCGAACGCCTTCACGGATTCCGGGTGCAAATTTCTGCAAGTGCATATACGCAGTAGTATAAGTGCTATTATGTTTGATATACAAAAAGTTACCGGCACCACCACCTTGAAACCCTTTGCGGGTAACAGTTCCCTGTCCGATGGCATAAACCGGAGTGCCGGCCGGAGCTGCATAATCAACCCCATGGTGCGGACGGGCGTATTTCAACACAGGATGAAAACGGCTATTGCTGAAATGGCTGCTGATGCGGCTATATTTTAAAGGCGCTTTTAAAAAAGCCCGTTGAAGACTTTGGCCGGTCTCATCAAAATAGTCGCCCTTTCCATCCTGTTCGAAGTAAAACGCAAAAAAATCCTTGGAATTATGATTAAAGCGCGCCGAAATAATCCGGCCAATGCCAACAGGTTTATCCTCAATATATTTCCGTTCGTAAATCACCTCAAAACGGTCGTTTTTCTGAATCCCAAAAAAATCAATCGTCCAGGCATATACATCACTCATCTTGATGGCCAGATCGGCATCGTAACCATTTCCCACCATTGCGTTCCAAAGCGAAGAAGTAATCATGCCATGAGCCGACTCCATTTTGGTTTCAACCTGCTTCGAGCCACGGTAAACAAAAAGCGAATCGCTAAGGCTATATACCACATAATCAGCCGGATTAATCTCATACACAAAATATTTCGGACTGCGCAACGAATCGTTGCCCAGCATCACGAAATAGTTGTTACCGGCTTTCAGGCGGCGCACATCAAAGGTGTGTTTGAAATTTTTAACAAGATGTTCTATGGTAGGATAGTCCACATTGTATTGCATCAAAATATCAGTCAGAAACTGATTCTTTCCGACACTTTTTTGAATCACCTCAAGCGAATCTATCTGAATATCAAATAAGTATCTTGGTTCGGGTTTTGGAGCTTCAGTCACTGTCTCCTGTGTCTGACGCGAGTTGCAGGAAGTTAGTAAAAAAGGCAGCAGCAAAATAATGAGAAAAAATCGCCTGAGGGCGGCAAAAAGACATCTGATACTCATGGTCAAGTGGTTTCGGAAGGCAAACCGCCTTTTCTCTTAATAAAAAACAAGCTTTCAGGCAAAAATAATAAAATCATTCAAATTGATTTTGTTTTGAAAAATGAATTGCAAAAAAAAGACCCTGACGGGTCTTTTCATTTCGTTCGTTGTATTAGAGATGCTTTAAAGCATAGGATCTTCCCTCGTTCAACGCCTTGATATTCAGCGAAACAACATCTTTTCCTTTGGACGCAAAGAGGTTTTCAACAGCTTTCTCCACCGACGAAGGTTTAAGTCCGAGCAATGGGGCAGCCGCCCCAAGGATGACCATATTGGCTGCTTTCACGCTACCAGATTCCTTTGCAATGGCATCGGCATCAATGGTGATATAATGCGGCTGGTTCCAGATTTCTTTCAGGACGAGCTCAATGACGGGATAAGACGGAATATTGATAAACGGATTGATGCTTGTGATGATCCAACCCGACCGGCTAAGCATGGGCAAATAGCGCAAAGATTCCATTGGCTCGACCGAAATAATCAGGTCGGCGCTTCCTTCAGGAATCAGGTCGGAGGCAATTGGGTCGGACGAGAGCCGCAAATGCGACTGCACAGCACCGCCCCTCTGGCTCATTCCATGAACTTCGGCTTGTTTCAGGTGAAGGCCTTCGTCGAGGGCAGCCATGCCGATACAAGCAGCGATGCTGAGGATTCCCTGTCCGCCAACGCCTGCTAAAATGATATCTTTTTTCATGAATGATTCGGATATTAAAAGTTAATTCTGTACTTCCATTTCTTTTGCCTTTGCTTTTTGCCTTAGTTTACGACCAAGTGTCTGGATACATTCACGGCGTGGAATGATCACCGAAACTCCTTGATAAGCAAGCTCTTTCCGCAGGATATCCACGTTCTCGTCGTGATATTTGGGCATGGGTTTGATCACGTGGATATGTTCTTCACTCACGCCCAATCCTTTGCATATGGCTTCAATTTTGCCATAAGCCGAAGAGGTTTGTCCTCCGGTCATGCCTGTTGTGGAGTTATCGAGAATCAGCACGGTGATGGGTGCGTTGTTGTTGATGGCGTCGAGCAGACTGGTCATTCCCGAATGGGTAAAAGTAGAATCGCCGATAGCTGCCACTGCCGGGACTAAGCCCGCATCGGCGGCTCCCATTGCCATTGTGATTGAGGCTCCCATATCAACACAGCTATTGATGGCTTCAAGGGGTTCGAGAGCGCTCAGGGTATAGCAACCAATATCACTGAATACACGTCCACGGCTATAGTCGTGCAACGCCTCGTTGAGCGCCAGAAAAGCATCATTATGGCCGCAACCATCGCATAGCCGCGGTGGCCTGTTTTTGACGATGGCCGGCACGCTGTTACCAGGTGTGACTTCAATACCAAGTGCCTTTGCCACAATGACCGGGTTAAGTTCACCATCGCGCGGAAGGGTTCCGTCGAGGCGTCCCATCACCTTTTTCCCCTTGTTGAGCATTCCACGAATCAATTCTTCAATAATCGGGTAGCCATCCTCAAGCACCAAAATTTCGTCACATTTTTCGTAAAGCTCGTTTACCATTGCCGGCATGACAGGGTACTGACCAACTTTCAGCACCGGATGTGTAACCTTGTGGCCTTCGAAATTCTCAATCAAATAATTATAGGCCAAACCACAGGCAATGATTCCAAGCTTACGGTTTTCCGGATAATCAAAAAACTGGTTAAAACCCGAATCAGCCGAAAGCATTTCCAAATGTTCCTGTTTGCCAAGCAGCTCACGATATTGTTTGCGGGCGATGGCAGGCAGCAGGATAAACTGTTTAAGATTTGAAGGGAGGCTCATCTTATTTTGGGTACGCACCGGACGGCGGGCGATACCGGTGCGCGAATGTGCAAGACGGGTGGTGATGCGAAGCATGACCGGCACCCGCATCTGTTCAGATATCTGAAAGCCGTAATGAACCATGTCATAAGCTTCCTGCTGATTGGACGGCTCAAGTACAGGGATCAAGGCAAACTTCCCATAAAAACGGCTATCCTGCTCATTTTGTGAGGAGTGCATGGATGGGTCGTCGGCCGAAACCACGATCAGGCCGCCGTTTGCTCCAGTGATAGCCGAGTTGATAAATGCATCGGCAGCCACATTCAGCCCCACATGCTTCATACATACCATGGCGCGTTTGCCGGCATACGACATACCCAGAGCTGCTTCCATGGCCGTTTTTTCGTTGGCCGACCAGAGTGAACGGATGTTGAGTTCTTTGGCTTCAGGTGATGCCTGAATATATTCCATGATTTCGGTAGATGGAGTGCCGGGATAGGCATAAATACCTGAAAGACCGGCATCAATGGCCGCTTGTGCAATCGCCTCATCTCCAAGCAACAATAATTTTTCCATTTGATGAACTGTTTGTTAAATAATTCACGAAAAACAACGAAACAAAGTTACCAAACCACAACGACATCTCAAATAAGCATAACAAAATCAGAATGATTCTAAACAACCTGGTCTGTTTTAGTCTTTCTCCTATCTATTATTTTCCAATACAATGCACATAAATCCATTGGATTTTGCTCATTCAATACCCATCAAACAATCGGGAATGTGTACTTTTGTCAAAGAAAAATATCGGCATGCACGCTTTCAATAATTTCTATTTTCATTGCCCAAACTGCAATGCGGTGCTTGAAGGCAAAACTTTAGAGATGCTTGGCATGAATTTTACTGAGTTGTATTCCGATGGCAAAATGCTTTGCGATGATTTTTTGACCGAACCGCAATGGTTGGTTTGTTGTCCATCGTGCAGCCACATATTCTGGCGTTCTAAAAATCAGGACGATCATATTCCTGAAACTGAGATTTCGGACTATGGGTCAATTTATCCATACAGCTCGTGGTATCTTTTTGGCGCTAATATGCATCAGACTGCCGGCAAAAAAGCGCTTATCCGTCGTTTAGAGAAATTCCTTCTGCTGCTGCGGCCCCTGAGTCCTGAACAAGAGCTCTATTTGCGAAAATCTTTGCTTTGGGCCATCAACGATCTGGTTCGTGAAAGTCAGGCTATCGGCTTTTTGGCATTACTACAAGGGAAGATTGGCTTCTGTTCGTGGCGACAAAACCGTAAAACTTATCTGACCGAGAAATTTATATTTCTTTCATACTCCAAGGCCTACAACGACAATATCAAACGCCTGATTGAGCTGGTGCGTTCGTTCCCCGACAAGGAAGCCGACAAAGTTTATCTGGCAGAACTTTATCGTTTGAAAGGGAATTTTTCTAAATCGCGCGAAGTGCTCGACAAGCTAAACCGTGCTACCCATTATGCCCATCAAATCCGGATGAGAGTAAACAGAAAAAATCCGGCAGTTTTTAAAGTTGCCGGATAAATTATTGATCTTGAGTTAGTTATTCAGCTTTGGCTATCTTGAAACTCGATACCGCTGCATCTAATTTTATTCTGATTTTCTGTTGAGCCGTATCGAATCCGGGAGTCTCGTAACGCCCTTTTGCAAGACGGTTGAAACCCTCCAGGTCGCGGCTCGAAAGCACGGTATTCCCTTCCACACTACATCCGGCACTTGTCGGGATGGTGATGTTAACCGATGATGCTCCGGTGTTGATACGAACATCTGTTTCAGGCTGAAGTGTGCCAAATTTCAGATCAATAGCTGCTGCACCCCCGTCAATTTTGAGATTTTCAACTTTATGATTACTCAGGTCGAAGTCGAAATTAGCTCCGCCAATGTCGAAATCAAAATCCCAGACAGGCGTTGTATTCAGCATCATGTTGAATGAGCTGTGGTTTTTAAACGGCATTTTCACGCCCGACTGTTGTTTAATAGTAATTTTACTATGGTTGTCGCCGGTTTCAACCTTGAAAATGAAATCGCTTCCAAAGCCGCGGCTATCGGCATAAATCAATTCGCTGGTTGAGCCTTGAAGGATAAAATTTCCCGCTGCGGCATCCATTTCAAGGCTCGCGTTTTCAATGCCTTCCGCAAAGGGTTCACTGAATGACTGCCCGGTCTCCGATAATGCTTCCACTTCATCGTCATCATTCTGATCGAAACTCCAGCCATTGTAATGTTTCCGATAACTGCTATAATTGTCAACACGATAGGAATAGAACCATAAACTCGCCACCAAAGTGAGCAAGGCTAGTAAAATTTTGATGCCATTTTTAACAGGAAGGATCACTACACCCCAAAGGATAATCAGGAAAGGCCAGAGGCGCGAAAACTCCCACCAACTGAAATGTATGATTCCCAATTTGTCAAAAAGCATTAAAGAGCCCATCCCGATGAGCACAGACCCCCAGAAAATATTGGATTGTTTCATGACTTTTTTGTTGTTGACCAAGAAGGTTTAATCAAATAAACGCCAACGGCAATCAGCACTACCGGCCAAATGTCGTATGGTTCAATACCCGGAATAAATGCTGCTGCAAGAAAAAACAGACCGGCTATAATCAGAATCAGACCTAATTGGAATGATTTTTTTGAATTCCTTTCTACCACAGGTAGCTCTGCCTCAAACTGATTATCCGTGACCTCAGCTTCCCTTTCTACCCCTTCTGCCGGTACTGCCGAAGCCTGAATCCAAGGCTCTTCGGGCAAGATGAACCAGAGAATGAGATAGGCCAATAAACCGCCACCGCCAAACAAGAACATTAAAACAAATACCACGCGGACCATCACGGGATCCACTTCTAATTTTTCGGCTATGCCCCCACACACACCGGCTATCTTCTTGTTGTTCTGACTGCGACGCAAGGGTTTTTCTGTATTTTCCATTCCATTTGTTTTTAGAAATCAAATATATGACGCAAAGATGCGGAAATGGTTACACTTAAACGGGAATTTGGACTGATTTTTTTAATCTCATCTTAAAAAAACCTGTGCATCCATCCAAAAGACAGGTTCGGATTCATCAAATTGTGAAAAATTAAACAAAAACCAGTCATTCAATCAAAGTATAAAGCAGCAAGCCTAAATCAGGCAAAACACCTCAGCAGAAGTTAGTAAAATCTGATCTGTGAATGATTATATGAGCGTAAAACAAACTCAAAAGCTCTCCATTGTTAAAGAGAACAAAAAATATATTCGCCTTTATATCAACGATTTAACTCTGAAGTGAATCAGGATTTTGGTGCGAAATAAAAAAATCCGCTTTTCTAAAAGTCAATCAGGCAGGGAATGAAAGTTTTTTATATTTTTAGCGTTTGATTTATTGACGCATCAACGTATCTAATTTTAAACATTTAAGACATGACACGAATCAAGGTTGCCAAACCTGTTGTTGAGCTCGATGGCGATGAGATGACACGGGTAATTTGGAAGTTCATCAAAGACAAGCTGATTCTGCCTTATCTTGATCTCGACATTAAGTATTTCGATTTAGGCATAGAACATCGCGATGCCACGGACGACCAAGTCACTGTAGATGCTGCCAAAGCCATTTTACAATATAACGTCGGTATCAAGTGTGCCACCATTACCCCTGATGAGAACCGTGTAAAAGAATTTGGCCTGAAAAAAATGTATAAGTCGCCCAATGGAACAATACGTAACATTCTTGACGGCACGGTGTTTCGCGAACCCATTCTGATTCGCAACATCCCTCGTCTTGTCCCCGGTTGGCATCATCCCATCGTGATCGGACGCCACGCTTTTGGCGACCAGTACCGTGCCACCGATTTTGTTACCAAGGGTAAAGGCAAACTCAGTATCACTTTTACGCCAGACGACGGCAGCGATATTCAGCACTACGAGGTTTACAACTTCGATGGCAATGGGGTAGCCATGGCCATGTACAACACGGATGAGTCTATCCGGGGATTTGCTTTCTCGTGCTTCAATATGGCGCTTTCCAAGGGCTGGCCGCTCTATCTCTCCACAAAAAACACCATTCTCAAAAAATACGACGGCCGTTTCAAAGACATTTTTGAAGAAGTGTACCAACAACATTTCATCGAACAGTTTAAGGCTGCTGGAATTTTTTATGAGCACCGCCTGATTGACGATATGGTGGCTTCAGCTTTGAAATGGAGCGGAAAATTTGTGTGGGCCTGTAAAAACTACGATGGTGATGTTCAAAGCGATACGTTGGCGCAGGGTTTTGGATCGCTTGGGTTAATGACTTCGGTCCTGGTAACTCCCGACGGGAAAACCGTGGAAGCCGAAGCTGCCCACGGCACCGTAACACGCCATTACCGCGAACATCAGAAAGGCAACCCAACCTCTACCAACCCCATTGCCAGTATCTTCGCTTGGACGCGCGGCCTGGCGCACCGCGGAAAACTCGATGGAAATCAGGAACTCATTCATTTTGCACATACCTTAGAAGATGTTTGTATTTCCACGGTGGAATCGGGAAAGATGACTAAGGATCTGGCCATGCTCATCCACGGAAACAATCTCAAGAGCGAACATTATCTTTATACCGAAGATTTTCTGGAAGCCATCAATCAGGAATTACGCCAACGTTTAACAAACCAAATATCCTAAAACTCATTTACTCCTATGTCAAACCTGAAAACTATCCTCAAAGAAAAAATCAACGACTGGCGCCCGCGCACCAAAGCTCTGCTTGAAGAACACGGCAAAGTTGTGATTGACAAAGTGACTGTTAGCCAGATCATTGGCGGTATGAGGGGTATCAAATGCCTTGTCACCGACATCTCTTATCTTGACCCGAACGAAGGAATCCGTTACCGTGGATATACCCTTCCTGAAGTTTTTGAACTGTTGCCCAAGCCCAAAAATGCCGAGATGCCTTATGTGGAAGGGCTGCTTCATCTGTTGCTCACCGGCGACATCCCCTCCGAAGCGCAGGCACTCGACTTAGTTGACGAGTTTTCGCGCCGGCGCATCCTGCCCCGTTATGTTTACGAAGTAATTGATGCCTGGCCTTGCTGCAGCCATCCTATGGCCATGTTTTCTTCGGCCATACTGGCTATGGCACGCGAGTCGTTCTTTGCCAAAAAATACAAAGCCGGAATCAACAAAATGGATTACTGGGAGCCGATGTATGAGGACGCATTAAATCTGCTGGCCAAGCTCCCCGAAATCGGCACCTATATTTATGCCAAGCTTTACCGCGATGGGAAGCGAATTGTCGGTAATCCGGATTTAGATTTCGGCGCCAATTTTGCACACATGATGGGTAAAGCCAAGCCCTACGATGATGTTGCCCGCATGCACTTCATCATCCATGCCGATCATGAAAGCGGAAACGTGAGTGCACACACAGCCCATCTGGTCGGAAGCTCGCTTTCTGACGTCTATCTGGCCACCTCAGCCATGATTAACGGGCTGGCCGGCCCGCTTCACGGCCTGGCCAATCAGGAAGTGCTGCGCTGGTTGCAAGACCTGATGGATAAAATGGGTGGGGAAACCCCTACTGTGGACGAAATGAAACAATACGTCTGGGATACGCTCCACAGCGGACAGGTCATTCCCGGCTTCGGACACGCTGTATTACGCAAAACCGACCCCCGTTATATGATTCAGCGCGAATTTAGCCTGAAGCATCTGAAAGACGACCCGATTTTCAAATATGTGGATCTCCTTTATAATGTAGTTCCGCCCATCCTTCAGGAACAAGGAAAGGCCAAAAACCCGTGGCCCAACGTTGATGCGCAGTCGGGAGTGATTCAGTGGCATTATGGCGTTACGGAATACGATTTCTATACCGTGCTCTTTGGCATCGGGCGGGCCATTGGCATCGTTGCCAACCTCATTTGGGATCGCGCGCTGCTCTATCCGCTCGAACGTCCGAAATCGCTTACAACCGATATGCTCGAAGAAATGGTGGGCATTCGTGAAAAGCACCTCACCAAAGACATGCCCGATGAATAAATCACGGAATTCATTGGCTGAACAACAAAAAAAGCTGGCTCCATGATGCAGCCAGCTTTTTTATTATTTTTCATGCATGAAAAGTAAAGCCCCGGCCCATGATGAGACGGCTGAGAACAAAAAAGAGGATAGTAAAAATGATGAGTCCACGCATCGGGCGAATGCTTCGGTTGTCATCCTCTTCAAAAAGGAGGTCATCTAAAAATCTGGCCCTGATAAAAAATATCAGAATCATCACGCCCAAAACCATCCAGCCATATTTTTCGTGGAACATATTTTTCGGATAGAAATAGAAAAAAATCAAAGCCGACCCGATAATATAAGGTACTAGAACCTGAGCTGTAATGAAAAAGGGTGCCATTTTTTCGTTGTATTTGATAAAGTAGGCATCAGACGAAATGGCGACAAGGCGGGCCGAAAACAAGGCTGTCATAAGCAATCCAAAAAATCCAATGATGGAGATGATCATCCGGGACGTATCGAGCAGATACATCCAATTGAAAACGTGTCCAATACCTTCAGTAAGCAGGTTGCCCAACAGCAGACCGCCAAACACAAAATTACTGCTATGAAGTATGAGCCAGAAAAAAAGCACCTTCACTGGAGCCGACTCGCCCGCCAAACTTAAAAAGCCAAGCAACGAAAGAAGTCCAAGCAGAAAAGTGAGCACATAGCCTGATGAAAAGATCACAAAAACAGCATCGTGAGTCCACTGATAGGGCTCAATATGAAAGAAATATGTTGCATGGTTAACCGTCACCGGATAGCCAAACATCCCCGCTGTCAGCACGTAAGAAAACTGATTTAAAAAAAACACGATCAGATAAGCCAACACAAATGAAGCCAGCGAATTAAATGTGATTATCCAGAAATTGCGGCGAGTGAGCGAGGGCATCCTGTAAAAAACAAAGCCTGCCATGAAGCGGCAGGCTGTATCAATGGGTTAAACTTCGGCCATTTCGGCAGTATAAACTTTTCCGTCGAGTTTTTCTTTCACTTCTTTAAAGGCACGTATGGTATATTCCACATCTTCGAGCGTATGAACGGCAGTCGGAATCAGTCGAAGCAGAATTACCCCTTTCGGCACAACAGGGTAGGTAACGATAGAACAGAAGATATTATAGTTTTCGCGCAGATCGAAGGTGATTTGGGTGGCTTCGCCCACACTGCCATTGAGCATGACAGGGGTAACAGGCGATTCCGTGTTTCCGATATCGAGGCCGGCGTTGCGCAGGCCGTTTTGAAGAGCTCTGACGATATTCCACAGTTTTTCGCGATGCTCGGGTTGGTTTCTGAGCAGTTCGAGCCTTTTAAGTGCACCCAACACCATAGGCATTGGCAGAGATTTGGCAAAAATCTGGGAACGCATATTATACATAAGGTATTTGATCACCCGTTTTTCGCCTGCAATAAAACCGCCAATCCCAGCCATTGATTTGGCAAAAGTTCCGAAATAAAGGTCAACATCCTTTTGAACGCCAAAATATTCATCAGTTCCGGCACCGGTCGGCCCCATTGTTCCGAAGCCATGGGCATCGTCAACCAAAAGCCGGAAAGGATATTTCTTTTTCAAGGCCACAATTTCTTTCAGTTTGCCCAGATCGCCCGACATTCCGTAAACGCCTTCGGTGATGACCAAGATTCCGCCACCGGTTTCGGAAGTCATCTTTTTCGCTCTTTTTAGCTGGGTTTCAAGGTTTTCGATATTGTTATGTGGGTAAACAAAACGTTTTCCGAAATGCAGTCTCATCCCATCAATAATGCAGGCGTGGGCTTCCGAATCATACACAATCACATCGTTGCGATCTACTAAGGAGTTGATGATCGAAATCATGCCCTGATAGCCATAATTGAGCAGATAAGCCGATTCGCGGCTCACGAAAGCGGCCAGTTCGCGTTCGAGCTGCTCGTGATAGTCTGTTTGGCCCGACATCATTCGTGCACCCATCGGGTAAGCCATCCCATATTTTGCAGCGGCTTCGGCATCGGTTTTGCGCACTTCGGGGTGGTTGGCAAGACCCAGATAATTATTCAGGCTCCAGACAAGTCGTTCTTTGCCGCGAAAAACCATCCGGTTTCCAATTTCACCTTCTAATTTCGGGAACATGAAATAGCCTTCGGTTTGGTCGGCATACTGGCCCAATGGCCCCATTTTCATCGTACATTTATCAAAAACATCCATAGCAGTTGTGATCGCTCAATTTTGGCTGCAAAAGTAGCAAAAAGCATTCAATTCCCAAAACCGCTCCGGCCTTTGACTCTAATTTGTTTACAGTGAGAAGGTGCTTACACAATACAACAATAAATGTGAAACAGAGGCGTTTATGGCAAACAAAAAAAGTGTACTTTTGCAGCATGATCAGAAAACTGCTTTTATCCCTCGTTATCTTTCTGCTGCTCAGCCTTGTGTCGTGCAGCAAATACCAAAAATTGCTCAAAAGCACCGACAATGAGCTGAAATATGAATCGGCATTGGACTATTTCGAGAAGAAAGATTACACCCGTTCGCTCGAGCTTTTTGACTTGCTACAGTCGTTCTATCGGGGGACGAGTAAAGGCGAAGAAATCAGTTATCGGATGGCTTATTGCTATTACAATCTTAAAGATTACAATGTAGCCAGTTTCTACTTTAAGAAACACGCCGAAACTTATCCTACTTCGGCCCGGGCCGAGGAATGTGCGTTTATGAATGCCTATTGTTATTATTTGGATTCCCCCCGCCCCAGCCTCGACCAAAGCAATACGATTTTGGCTATCAAGGAATTACAGGCTTTCATGGATCAATATCCTGGAAGTAGCCGCATTGCTGAATGTAACACACTGATTGACAATCTTCGCGCCAAGCTCGAAGAAAAAGACTATAACATTGCGTTGCTTTATCTGAAAATGATGGATTATCAGGCAGCCATCACCTCGTTTCAGAATTTGTTGCGAAAATATCCCGATACTGAGCGCGGGGAAGATGTATTGCAAAAAATGGTGTTGGCCAATTACGAATATGCCGAAAAAAGCATTGCCGACAAGCAGAAGGAACGTTATGAAGCCGCCATTGAATCCTATAACAACCTCAAGTTCCAGTATCCTGAAAGCATATATTTGAAGAGCTTGGAGCCCGTTGTTGCAAAGGCTCGCAAGAAATTATCGAATTAAATTTTCTCATTATATCCCATTCCTATGGATTTCAAAAAAATCAAAACTGAAAACACTGCAGTAACCCGTCAGAAAGACCTTTTTTATAAAGGCACAGGCAATATTTATGAAACAGTAGCTATTCTTGCCAAGCGTTCGAATCAGATTTCGCGCGAGATGACGGAAGAGTTACACAAAAAGATTCAGGAATTTGGTTCATCTTCCGACAATCTGGAAGAGGTTTTTGAGAACCGCGAACAGATTGAGTTGGCCAAATTTTACGAGAAACTCCCAAAACCTACCCTTATCGCCGTACACGAGTTTCTGAACGATCAGATTTATTATCGTAATCCCCATAAAGATCAGGCTGATTTCTAGCCACTTCCTTTTGCATGATTCAGGGGAAAAATATCCTGATCGGAATTACCGGTGGCATCGCAGCCTATAAAATTCCGCTGTTGGTGCGCTTACTTCGGAAAGCGGGCGCTAACGTTCAGGTTATATTGACTCCGGCAGCAAAAGATTTTGTTACCCCTTTAACTTTGGCCACACTGTCGGGTCAACCGGTTCATACCGGTTTTTTTGATGCCGAAAACGGCCGCTGGAACAGTCATGTTGAGCTTGGTCTCTGGGCCGATTTGCTGTTGATTGCGCCCGCCACTGCCAACACTTTGGCAAAGATGGTTTATGGCATAGCCGATAATTATCTGTTGACGGTTTGTCTTTCAGCACGTTGTCAGGTAATGGCAGCTCCGGCAATGGATCTGGATATGTATCGGCATCCGGCTACCCGGCAAAATATCGAAGCCTTGAAGCAGCGCGGCATCCAGATTATCGCTGCCGGCACAGGCGAGCTAGCCAGCGGGCTGTGTGGCGAAGGCCGTATGGAAGAGCCGGAAGCCATTTTTGACGTCATCCGTCAGCATTTTGCAACCAGGCAACGTTTTGCGGGTAAAAAAGTATTGGTTTCGGCCGGTCCGACCCATGAAGCCATTGATCCTGTACGTTTTATTGGAAATTACAGCAGCGGCCGAATGGGCATTGCATTGGCCGAATCGTTTGCCCGACAGGGTGCAGAGGTGGATCTAGTGCTTGGCCCGACGCACCTTTCAACACATCATCCTGCCATTCGAACCCATGCCGTCAGCTCGGCCCAACAAATGCTGGATCAATGTCTTTTTCATTTTGAGCAGGCCGATATCACCGTGATGACGGCAGCCGTGGCCGATTTCCGACCGCAAACCAGCGCCAGCCAGAAAATAAAAAAAACGGATGCAGGATTGCAACTTCGGCTGGAGCCTACGGTGGACATCCTCAAAACCTTGGGTGAACGCAAAGAAGACCATCAGATACTGATTGGCTTTGCTCTTGAAACTGAGAATGGAGAAGCCAATGCCCTGAAAAAGCTGAAATCGAAAAATTTGGATTTCGTCGTATTGAATATGGCCACCGAGCCTGGCGCAGGCTTTGGTCACAACACCAACAAAATCAGCATTATTCCAAAAGATGGCCAGATTTATCACTTCCCCCTGAAATCGAAAGACGAAGTGGCCGCCGATATCCTCGACCATATCGCCCGGATAATTCCGGCGCAAGGGCAATAATCTAAGGCAACAATAAGTTATAGCGATAACCTATTTTTACAAGGCAGATGAAAAAAATCCTTCTTACCATCCTCGTTGTTATCAGCAGCTTAACTTTACTGAAAGCTCAGGAATTTTTAGTTAACATCAGCGTGAGTGCACCCACCATCGAAGGCACTGATCGCCGTGTTTTTGAAGCTTTGCAATCGGCCTTATATGAATTTATGAACAACCGCAAATGGACCAATGCCAACATTAAAAGTCTGGAACGCATCGAATGCACCATGATGCTCACCGTACGTGAGCGCGTTTCGTCTGATGAATACAAAGGCACATTGAATGTGGTGCTCCAACGGCCTATTTACAAAACATCCTACAACTCACCACAATTTAATTTTATTGACGAGAACGTTCAATTCCGCTATTTGGAATCTCAGCCACTCGAATTTTCCGATAACACCTTTTCATCCAACCTTACCGCGGTTTTTGCTTACTACGCCTATATCATGTTAGGTTTAGATTTCGACAGTTTTTCTCTCAATGGCGGAGATGCTTTTTACAATGCTGCCGAAAGCATTGTGAACAGTGCCCAAAACGCTAACGAACGTGGATGGAAAGCCTTTGATGGTACCCGCAATCGCTATTGGCTTGTCGAGAATTTGCGCAATCCGGCCTATCGTGTGCTGCATCAGTTCATTTATGAATATCATCGTCAGGGGCTCGATTTGATGGCTGACAATCAGGACGAAGGCCGGGCCAATATTGCCACGGCGCTTTCCTATCTTGAACAAGTAAAAAAGTCGCGATCCGACCTGTTTTTTCTGCAACTGATTGCCGATGCCAAACGCGATGAAATCATCAACATCTTCAGCAAAGGAAGTCCACAGGAAAAAACCAAAGTTGCCAATATAATGCGCGAGGTTGATCCCGCCAACGCATCGCGTTACGAAAAAATTCTGACCAATTAACCTTATCCGGGAAGAATCACTACATTTGTCGGGAAGACAAATTCGCCATGCTCCGTCGTTTACGCATCAGCAATTATTCCCTCATCGAGCATTTAGAAATTGAGTTTAAGCCGGGTTTCACCGTGATCACGGGTGAGACAGGCGCCGGCAAATCCATTCTGCTTGGTGCATTAGGTTTGGTGTTGGGCAATCGGGCCGACACATCGGTACTCCACAATAAAGAGTCAAAATGCCAGGTGGAAGCTCTCTTTGATGTGAAAGATATTCCGGTTCGGGAATTTTTTACAGCCAACGATTTAGACTATGACGATGAGTGCATCGTTTTACGCGAAATCGCACCCGGTGGCAAGTCGCGGGCATTTATCAACGATAGCCCAGTGAATCTCCCAGTATTAAAATCGTTGGGTGAGTTGTTAGTAGATATTCATTCGCAGCACGACTCGCTTCACCTGACCGATTCGGCTTTTCAGCTCCGCATCATTGACGGACTGGCTGGAAACGACCTCCAGCAACGGGATTACGTTCAGGCTTTCCAGAAATGGCAACAGCTCAGGCAGGAACTCGAACAGCTCAAAAATATGGCCGGCGACAATCAAGCCGAGGAAGAAATACTCCGGTTTCAGTTGGATGAATTGGTGAAAACCAATCTGCAAGTGGGCGAAATGGACGAACTGACACAGAAATCGGAATTATTAAGCCATGCCGAAGAAATCAAACTTGGCCTGTATTCAGCCGGTGAAGCACTGAACCGCAACGAAACAAATGCCATCAGTCTGCTTCGCGAAGCCATTGGACATCTGGGTAAATCGGCACGCTATTTTCCTGAGCTACAAAATCTGTCAGAACGTTTAGAAAGCGTTTTGGTTGAGCTGAAAGACATTGCCCGTGAAACCGAACTAGCCGAGCTCAGAATCAGCTTCGATCCTGAAGAATTAGAAAAAACGCAAGCCCGTATTTCACTGATTCGGCAGCTCATGATGAAGCACCGTGTAGCAGAGGCCGACGGACTGTTACGTATCCGCAGTCAGATCGAAGCCCGCTTGGATCGGATAAGTACCAAAGAGTTTAATATTGAGCAGCTTAGCCGCCAATTGGATCAGGCTGAAAAACGATTGGGCGAGAAAGCCCAGCTGCTTACCCAGTCCCGGCAGAGAGTCGTTCCGGAGATGGAGCGTGCGGTGAGGCTTTTACTCGTTCAGTTGGGTATGCCCAACGCAAGTTTTATGGCTAAACTTGGCAGATCCGAAACTTTTGGCAGCAGCGGAGCCGACCGGCTTAACTTTCTATTTTCGGCCAACAAAGGAATTGCCCCCGACGATATTTCACGGGTGGCCTCGGGCGGTGAACTATCGAGGCTGATGCTCGCCATCAAAAGCCTGATTTCAGGACAAAAAAATGTGCCGACCATCATTTTCGATGAAATTGACACCGGTGTTTCGGGCGAAATTGCAGCCCGGGTCGGACGTATCATGGCCTCCATGGCGCGACAGACGCAATTGATCGCCATCACCCATTTGCCGCAAATTGCAGGGAAAGCCTCACAACACTTGCTTGTCTATAAAAAGGAAGACGAAAAACGCACTCGAAGTTTGATGATCAACCTGAGCGAACAACAACGAATAGACGAAATAGCCCGAATGCTGAGCGATGACGTGGTGACACCCGCTGCACGGAATGCGGCAAAAGAGCTGATGAGCGGTTATTGATATCCGGCTTTTTCTATCGGCAGCGCATACTTTTGTTGAAGTTCTTTGTTTCAAATCATTTGACACATTGGAACTTAGACTCTCAACTGTGAATGAGGTTCTAATCAATCCATGTTTCATATTAAAGTTGGCAAAAGGCGTTATGATCACTGAAAAACTCGCATTTACTATTCTAAACAGTGGGGAAAATCACATGACCAATAAAAGCCCAATCAGTGCAAATCCACGGATTTTACAATTCATCAAGCAGTATTCCTTGCCACAAATCGGCGCGATATTTTTTCGACGCACCTCATTTTCAATCGGATATATTTAATAATCGAGATATTACACTTTTTGTATCTTTGCCTCCACACAACACCATTTGCTAACGAATACCAAATCTTATGGCTTATCAACTTCTTAAAGGAAAAAGGGGAATCATTTTCGGGGCGCTTGACAACAAATCTATTGCCTGGAAGGTGGCCGAACGCGCTTTTGAAGAAGGCGCTGTTTTCACCCTGAGCAACACTCCGACGGCGCTTCGTTTTGGCGAACTCGACGAGCTTGCTGCCAAATGCAACGCCACGGTCATCCCTGCCGATGCCACTTCTGTTGAAGATCTGACGAATGTTTTTGAAAAAAGCATGGAAGTTCTGGGAGGCAAAGTTGACTTTGTTCTTCACTCCATTGGCATGTCGCTGAATGTACGTAAGAAACGCGTTTATAACGACTTAAACTACGAATACCTCAATAAGACCCTGGATATTTCGGCCATTTCGTTTCACAAAATGCTCCAGGTAGCCTTTAAGCTCGATGCCATTAATGAATGGGGTTCGGTGGTCGCACTCTCATATGTAGCAGCCCAACGCACTTTGTATGGCTACAACGATATGGCAGATGCAAAGGCACTTTTGGAAAGCATTGCCCGAAGCTTTGGCTATATTTATGGCCGTGAACGCAGGATCAGAGTGAACACTATTTCACAGTCGCCCACCAAAACCACGGCAGGCAGCGGTGTGAAAGGTTTCGATGCCCTGATTGATTTTACCGAACGCATGTCGCCACTGGGCAATGCTACAGCCGATGAATGCGCCGATTACGCCATCACACTTTTTTCCGACCTTACGAAAAAAGTTACCATGCAAAACCTATTCCACGACGGAGGCTTCTCCAGTATGGGTATGAGTTTGAGTGCTATGTCAATGTATAATAAGAGTGTAAAAATTTCCAACATTATCTCCGAAGGACTCGAAGAGCTGGATTAAAAAACTTTCATCTTGTTTAAACGGGACTGCATCAATGGGGTGTAGTCCCGTTTTTTTCAAAACTAAAAATAGTTTCTGTATTTTTGTTCAACAGGCAGAAAAGCTAAAACCAAATACCTATCATTATGAAAATCAAATTATTAATTATTTCTATTTTCTTTTCATTTATTCATTTTCAAGGCATGGCCCAATCCATTCAAAACGAAAAACCCATGCTCGACACCCAAGAGCTGACCAGCCTGATTGAAAAGGTGCAGAAACTTTCGTCGCCCGACCAGCATCAACGCATTGAAAAAGGTATTCAGCAGGCCGTATCTTTATGGCGTGAAGAGGACGGCTCTGCTGAAGATTTCATTCAGTTGTGTACCCAATTTTCGTGCAAGACAGCCGATGAACGCAAGGCAGTTTTCGATCGTTTGGAAACCAATTTGGAGTTGCTTTCGGGCAGTTTCAACAAAATGAGTGTCGGCCTGAAAATCCCACTTCATGTGGATGAAGGTGAGATTTTGGAGATTGACCGCATCTTTGGAGGCTATGAGCCCGGCGCACATCTGGGCGATGATTTTTTTACCAACAAGCTGGCTTTCATCACGGTGATCAACTTCCCATTTTACAGTTTGGCCGAAAAAACACAGCAAGGGCCAAACTGGTCGCGGCTCGAATGGGCTTACGCACGGCTTGGCGATAGTTTCAAAAGCCGTATTCCTGCCCCGATTCTGCAACAATACGCACAAGTAAGCTCCGATGCCGACGCTTATATCTCCGACTATAACCTTTATGTTGGGAAAATGACCGACAAAAAAGGCAAAAGTTATTTTCCTGCCGGGATGAAACTGATTTCACACTGGGGATTACGCGATGAAATCAAAGCACAATATGCATCCAAAAATGGTTTTGCAGGGCAAGCGATGATTTATGAAGCAATGAAACGTATCATTCGTCAGGAAATACCCAAAGAAGTCATCAATAATGATGCTTTTACATGGAATCCTTACGACAACAAACTTTTTAACAATGGCAATGAAGTCAGCTTCACGCCCGAGCCTAATACACGCTATCAACAGGTAATCAACCTCTTCCATGCTATTCAGGCCATTGACACCTATTCACCGAATTTACCGGATTACATTCAGCGCAAATTTGACGATGAGATGGAGATCCCCGTAGCTGACATCGAAGCTATTTTCAAAGAATTGGTATCCGATCCAATTTTAAAAGAGGTTGGACAAATCATCGGGAAACGTCTTGGACGCAAGCTTCAACCCTGGGATATATGGTATGATGGATTCAAAACCAGGTCCAACTTAGACATCGCAAAAATTGATGCCCTGCTAAAAACCAAATATCCTAACAAGACGGCTTTTGAAAATGACCTGCCAAATATTCTGATTAAGTTGGGGTTCAATGCCGATTCGGCACGAACCATCACTTCGAAGGTAATTGTTGATCCCTCGCGTGGAGCGGGCCATGCCTGGGGGGCTGCTATGAAATCGGACAAAGCCCGCCTGCGTACCCGTATTGGCGCCGATGGCATGGACTATAAAGGCTATAATATTGCCATTCACGAGTTTGGCCACAATGTAGAGCAAACCATTAGTCTGCACAATGTAGATTATTACAGCCTGAGCGGCGTTCCGAACACTGCTTTTACCGAGGCTTTGGCTTTTGTATTTCAGGCACGCGACCTGCAACTTCTTGGCATGGATCAGACCAACGATCAAAGCCACAATCTTGCCATACTCGATCAACTTTGGTCGAATTTCGAGATCATGGGTGTATCGTTAGTGGACATCAACGTTTGGAAATGGCTTTACGCACACCCACAGGCAAATGCCGAAGAATTAAACAAAGCCGTCAACCAAATTGCCGTTGAAATTTGGAACACTTATTACGCTCCGGTGTTCGGCATCAAAGATTCACCCATTTTGGCCATCTACAGCCATATGATTGACATCCCACTCTATCTTCCGGCCTATCCAATCGGGCAACTCATTGAGTTCCAGTTTGGCGAATATATCCGAGGGAAAGATTTTGCCGGCGAAATTTATCGTTGCTTCTCACAAGGTCGCATTATTCCACAGCTTTGGATGAAACAAGCCGTTGGCGAATCCATCTCGCCAAAACCCATCATCAAAGCTGCACACGAAGCCATCAAAGCATTGAAATAATTTGGACTAAACCGGCTTAAGTAAAAAATCCCAATGTAAAACCTGACAAACATTGGGATTTTTTTCGTTTAGCACTTACGCTTATTCTTCGGGAACAATCAGATAAATGACCTCATTATCTTTTTTAAGCAAATAATGCTCGCGGGCATAACGCTCCATAAAAGCAGAGTCGAACCGAAACTGATCAAGCAATTGCTGGTTATTTTTAATTTCCTGTTGATAGAATTCTTTTTGCATTTCTAGTTCATGCAGGTTTTCACGCAGTTTGAACTGGTTCGACACCCGATTCGTATCGAAAAAAATCATCCACACTCCAAATGCAAGCAAAGCAAGGAGATATTTGAATCGCGACAGAAAGCGGAAAACTTTTTTCATAACCAATCCCGGAGCAAAATTAATCAATCCATGAAAAACTGAAAATCAAAACCATTTTGAAAGATTTTTCGGTCAAGCTTATTTTTTCGTAATGGCTTTGTTTAATTTTACAGCATTCTAACCGGCTTTATGAAGACTTTATATATCGTTCGTCATGCCAAATCGTCGTGGAGCGCTTTCAATCAGTCGGACCACGAGCGTCAGTTATCCGAATTGGGGCAAGAGTGTACAAAAAAGATAATCAGCTATTTACATCAAAAAGAGCCAAAGCCTCAGTTGATTCTCTCAAGTTCTGCGAAGCGAACAATGGATACAGCGCTTTTATTAGTTTCTGGGCTGGGATTAAAAAATGATATCATCAAGGCCGAATCAGCGCTGTATCTAGCCGATGAAGATAAAATATTAGAAGAAGTCAGCCTTCAACCCGATGAAATTGAAGTGTTAATGATAGTTGGCCACAATCCCGGCATTACCGGTTTTGTCAATTTATTTCTTAAAAAGCCCATTGACTGGCTCCCGACATCAGCAGTTGTATGCCTTGCGTTCGACATTGCAGAGTGGCAAAATATCCAACATGCCAAGGCCAGTCTCCGGTTTATTATCTATCCAAAAGAGCTTTCATCCCATTCAAAAAACAACCTCAATGTCTAAAAAAAAGTTTATCAATCGCGAAATCAGTTGGTTGCATTTCAACGCACGGGTACTTCAGGAAGCCACCGACCCGCTGAATCCGCTGTTTGAACGACTACGTTTTGTTGGAATTTACTCTAACAACCGTGACGAATTTTTCAGGGTAAGGGTAGCCACTTTGCGCCGTTTGAACGATCTTCAAAAAGAAAAACAAGAGATGCTGGATTTTAATCCGGCCAAAATACTCAAGCAAATACGCACCATCATCAATCATCAGGAACAAACCTATGGCGAAGCTTACCGCATGGTACGCAATGAGCTTCGTGATGCCGGTTTTAACATCTCAACATTTGGCAAACTGAATATCAGCCAGCTGCGCGAAGTCAAACGCTATTTTCTTCAGTCGGTCAGGCCGTTTCTTTTTCCAATCATGTTAGGCGGCATCAAAGACACCCAGGGCTTACAGGACAACTCGATTTACCTATTGGTGCGGCTCAGAAGCACCCAAACGGACATCAAAGAAGATTATGCGCTGGTTGAAGTTCCCACTTCAAGGGTTTCGCGTTTCTTTCTGCTGCCCGACGATGGGGTTGAGTCGGTGGTTGTACTGCTCGATGATGTCATCCGATACAATTTAGAGGAGATTTTTCTTCCCTTTGGATACGACATTTTCGATGCCTATTCGATCAAGTTCACGCGCGATGCCGAGCTTGACTTTGAAAACGATCTTTCAAAAAGCTTTCTCGAAATCCTTGCCGAAAGTGTAAAACAACGTAAACGTGGCGTTCCGGTTCGATTTATTTACGACAAGGAATTGCCTACCGAGATGTTGGATATTCTTCTTAAAAAGTTTAAAATCAACAAGAAAGACATTCTCATCCCCGGTTCAAAGTATCATAATTTTCGTGATTTCATGAATTTCCCCCGCATCGGACCGGCTAGCCTCTGGGCCAAACCGCTGCCACCAATGCGTCATCCCGACCTCCCACCCTATCAAAGCATTTTTGCCATTATCAAGAATAAAGACGTGATGCTGCATTTCCCATATCACACCTTTAACCATATCATTGATTTGCTGCGTGAAGCCTCCATTGATCCAAAAGTGAAGAGCATCAAGATCACGCTTTATCGCACTGCCACCGATTCCAACGTGGTGAATGCCTTGGTAAATGCAGCCCGCAATGGCAAGTCGGTAACAGTTTTTCTAGAGCTTCAGGCCCGTTTCGACGAGAACACCAACATTCGTTGGTCAGAAAAGCTGCACGAAGAAGGCGTAAAAATCATCAAAACCATTCCCGGCTTAAAAGTACATGCTAAACTATTGTTAATCAGGCGAAAAGAAGGCAAAGAAAATATTTATTACACAAATATCAGTACCGGAAACTTCAACGAAGTCACAGCACAGATTTATGCCGATGACAGCCTGCTGACCAGCAATGAGCAAATTGGCCTCGAAGTCAGCCAGATGTTTAAGCTTTTTGAAGCCCCATACAGTCCGCCAAAATTCAAAAAGCTGATTATCTCGCCATACCATACGCGAAAGCATTTTCTGTCATTGCTCAATACCGAAATAAGGAATGTCAAAAAAGGGAAGGAGGCTTGGTGTACACTGAAAATGAATAGCTTAGTAGATGAAACTCTGATTCGAAAACTTTATGCAGCCAGCCAGTCGGGTGTCAAAATCCGCATTATTTGTCGCGGCATTTGTATGCTGATTCCCGGACAAGAGGGATTGAGTGAAAACATTGAGGTCATCAGCATTATTGATCGTTTTCTCGAGCACAGCCGGATTTATGTGTTTGCAAACGGCGGGAATCCACTGTATTATATCGCCTCTGCTGACTGGATGGTACGTAATCTTGATCATCGCTTTGAAATCGTTTGTCCGATTGAAGATCAGGCTTTGCAAAAGGAAATAGCCGATATGCTCCAGATTCAATGGGCTGATAACTGCAAGGCACGCTGGGTGAACAAAACCGGAAGCGGGAAAATCAACACTTATCGCAACAACACCATAAATAGCGGAGAGATTCGTTCGCAGCCTTTGATCTACAATTATTTTAAAGAAAAGGCAGGAAATATTAAGGAGAATTGATATCTCTGCTGTTTGGGCAAAAAAACAAAGGCCAAAGGTTGAACCTTTGGCCTTTGTATGTTTTTCAGCAAAAAATTTATTCGATATCCCAAGTTGCGCCACTATTCATCAAATCATCCATATTTTTAACAGGTGAAATAGCCGATTCTTCTTCAATACTGGCCATCATCGCATCGTTAAATGTAGGTTGTTTCACAGCACGAATCACACCAAGAGCTACCGGGAATTCAGGTGGCATCATGGCAGCAAGCATCGAGTGAACTCCGGGGTCTCTTTCATATTGATTATGAACCAGAATATCTTTTTCCGTCACTCCATCCTTCCCTATGGTAACCACCTCGAAGCTTGTTCCGTTCAAACGGATGCCTTTGTTCTTTTCTTTTCCAAAGATCAATGGTTTGCCATGTTCGACAAACAGTTGATTGTCGTCGCGGGTTTCGCGACCGGTGATCAGCTCGTGAGTTTTATTTGCAAAAATCACGCAGTTTTGCAGGATCTCTACCACTGAAGTTCCTTTGTGGCGGGCAGCTTCCATGAAAACAGCCGTCATGGCTTTCGGGTTGGTATCGAGTGTGCGGGCAAAGAATGTTGCTTGTGCACCGATAGCAAGTGTGCCGGGGTTGAACGGGCGCTCAAAAGTCCCCTGCGGGCTGGTTTTGGTTTTGGTTCCCTGCGGGGTGGTAGGTGAATATTGACCCTTTGTCAGTCCATAGATTTTATTGTTAAAAAGCAGGAGGTTGATGTCAATATTACGGCGGATGGCATGAATAAAATGGTTCCCGCCGATAGCCATCGAATCGCCGTCGCCGGTAATCATCCATACACTCAGGCGGGGATTGGCCAGCTTCACGCCGGTAGCTATCGCTGCTGCACGGCCGTGGATACCATGAATACCATAAGTATTCATATAATAAGGAAAGCGCGAAGAGCAGCCAATACCCGAAACCACCACGAAATCTTCTTTTGGAATACCTAATTCGGGAAAAACATTCTCAACGGCATGAAGGATCGCATGGTCGCCGCAACCCGGGCACCATTTTACCATTTGGTCGCTGCTGAAATCTTCCTTTGTCAGCTTCAAAACGCCAACATCTATCGTGTTTTGATCCATCTCTTATTGTTTTAATAGTTCATTAAACCGGTTTTCAAGTTCAGCTACCATAAAAGGCAGACCTTGAATCTTATTGTACTGCTCATACCTGAATTGTGGGAAGTTCATTTTCAAGTATTTCACAAACTGGCCATTGTTAATTTCGCAGACGACGATTTTTTTGTAACGTCCGAGAAGCTCTTCCGTATTGGAAGGGAGCGGCATAATATGTTTAAAATGGGCAAGTGCGATGGATTTTCCTTCGGCCTGCATTTTCTCTACCGTTGTGATCATCACGCCAAAAGTGCCGCCCCAGCTCACAACAAGAAGGTCGGCTTCGTCAGCTCCGTAAACTTTCTGTTTTGGAATAAAATCGGCAACTTTCTGCACTTTGGCTTCACGGAGTTTGGTCATTTTTTCGTGATTCAGCGGATCGTGCGAAACATTTCCACTCCCATCTTCTTTTTCTAATCCGCCGACACGATGACGTAATCCAGGCGTTCCGGGGATCGCCCATTTTCGGTTTAGGCGTTCAGGATCTCGGCGATAGGGTTTATATTCAGGGTCGTTGGGCAAAGCTAATGGCGGTGTGATGGCGGGGAGTTCGGCCATGGCCGGCACC
This sequence comes from Bacteroidales bacterium, assembly GCA_019454985.1. Taxonomy (GTDB): domain Bacteria; phylum Bacteroidota; class Bacteroidia; order Bacteroidales; family F082; genus JALNZU01. The sequence goes on along the minus strand of JACFNF010000002.1, from coordinate 24,630 downwards.
TTAAACACTTCAGAGCCGTTGGCAAGCGAGCCATCGGTGAGCAGGATTACGGGTGTCATGTGTTCGAGGCTCAGTTTTGAAGCTTCATAAGCGCTGAAGAAACAGTCGGCCGAGCTTTTAGCAGCCAGAACAATCACAGGAGCCTCGCCGTTGCGGCCAAACAAAGCCTGCATCAGGTCGCTTTGTTCCGATTTGGTGGGTAAGCCCGTTGAAGGACCACCACGTTGCACGTCAACAATCACTAAAGGAAGCTCGGTCATGACAGCCAGTCCGATGGCTTCAGATTTGAGCGAAAGACCGGGGCCACTCGTAGTGGTGATGGCCATTGCGCCAGTGTAGCTTGCACCAATGGCCGAGGCAATGCCGGCAATTTCATCTTCAGCTTGAAAAGCCTTAACATTCAGGTTTTTATAATTGGTAAGCTCCGATAAAATTTCAGTAGCCGGAGTAATCGGATAAGAACCCAAAAACAATGGCCGACCCGATTTTTCTGATGCAGCCATAAATCCCCACGCCGTTGCCACATTGCCGGTAATGTTACGGTAGCGGCCACGCTCAAGGGGAGCAGCTTCAACCTTATACGTCGTTGCGAAAAGTTCAACCGTATCCGCATAGCTATATCCGGCAGCCAGAACAGCTTTGTTGGTTTCAACAACCAGAGGATTCGATTTGAATTTCTTTTCGAAATAGCGATTAACTTGGTCTAACTCGCGGTTAAACAGATACATCACCACCCCCAGCGCAAACATGTTTTTCGACTTCATGCTGGTTTTCATATCCACGTCAAGATGCTTCACTGCTTCACGTGTCAATGTGCTGATGGGCGCTTTGATCAGTTTATATTCGTGGAGGCTTCCATCGGTTGTCGGGTCGGCTTTATATCCGGCCTTTTCGATGCCTTTATCCACAAATGCATCAATGTCAATAATTATGATAGCACCTTTTTTCACCCAGCGCATATTTGCTTTAAGTGAAGCAGGGTTCATGGCTACCAACACATCAGCCTGATCGCCGGAGGTATAAACTGTTTTTTGCCCAAAATGGATTTGAAAACCCGAAACACCGGAGACCGTGCCTTGAGGAGCCCTGATTTCTGCCGGATAGTCGGGGAACGTGGCAAAATCATTCCCGGCAAAGGCAGTTGAATCGGAGAAAAGCGAACCCGTGAGCTGCATACCGTCGCCCGAGTCGCCGGCAAAGCGGATTACCACTTGTTCCAGCTCTACAACCTTGCTATTTTTCGTTGTCATAAGGTGAATTTTATTTTCCGGCAAAGGTAAAAAGAAAACATCATCGCTTATCGAAATCCTTTGCCCGAAAGGCCTTGTCCATCCGGGTGATTTTATCGGTTATTTTATGTCTCATATTACTGTATTTCAAATATTTATATCCTATTCCAAAGGTCAATATTCAGGATTTTTCACAGGCTAAATTATACTCATTCTAAATATACAGTTATTTAGATATGTTTAAACTCTGTAATTCAACAAACTATAAAGCATAAAATAATTTAGACCATCTATAAATTATCCATTTACCAACAAATGAATGTAAGCTTAAGTATATTTGCACCGAAATTCATTGTAGAACTTTTAAAAACTACTATCATGGCTTATAAAATTTCTGACGATTGCACCGCTTGCGGTACTTGCATTGACGAATGTCCGGTGGGCGCCATTTCTGAAGGCGACATCTACGTTATTGATCCCGATTTGTGCACCGATTGCGGCGCCTGCGCCGATGTGTGCCCGGTTGAGGCAATACACCCTGAATAATATCACAGGTTTGAAAAGACAAAAAGGCTTCCAAATGGAAGCCTTTTTTGTTTAAGACTACGCAAATCCACATTTCGGTATCCGGATTCCTGATTTTATCTTACCTTTGCAAACAAATCAACAGTACCTAATTTACATGGATTCCTATAATTACCTTAACAGTAACGATCCCGCAGTGATTGAGGCGCTTTACCAGCAGTTTAAGGCTGATGCTCAAAGTGTGGACGAAGGCTGGCGACGCTTTTTCGAAGGCTTTGATTTTGCATCGAAAAACTATCCCGCATTGCCTGTTGCCAAAACGGTGACCTCAAGCGAATTTAAGGTGTTGAATCTCATTGATGACTATCGTAAACGCGGTCATCTGTTCACTGCTACCAACCCGGTGAGAAAACGCAGAAGCTACTTCCCTACTTTAGAGCTTTCCCATTTTGGATTGAGCGAAAAAGACTTAGATACGGTTTTCGAGGCTGGCAACGAAATTGGTCTCGGGCCAGCCCCTTTGCGCAAAATCGTTGAAGCGCTTAACCAGACCTATTGCCGGAGTTTCGGTGCCGAGTTCATGTTTATCCGGAATGTAGAAATGAGCCGATGGATCATCCAAAAAATGGAATCTATCCGTAACAGCCCGCAATATACACCGGCCGACAAGAAACAAATCCTTACCAAACTCGATAGAGCCGTTAATTTCGAGAAATTTATCCACAAAAAGTTTCCCGGTCAGAAACGTTTCTCGCTCGAAGGCGCCGAATCGCTTATCCCCGCTTTGGAAGCCATCATGGAAAAAGGCGCCGAACTGGGCACTCTCGAATTTGTGATCGGAATGCCTCATCGCGGAAGGCTCAACGTGCTTTCGAATGTGTTGAAAAAACCCTATATGGATATTTTTAGCGAGTTTGAAGGTAAAGAATATGAAGACGAAACCCTGTTGGGCGACGTGAAATATCATTTGGGCTACACCGCCCTGCGAAAAGCCACCAACGGCAAAACGGTGAAACTCACCCTTGCTCCCAATCCCTCCCACCTCGAAGCCGTTGATCCGGTTGTTCAAGGTATTGCGAGAGCCAAGGCTGATAACAACTACGCCGGCGATTATTCCAAAGTGGTTCCTATCCTCATTCACGGCGATTCCAGTATTGCCGGACAAGGCATAGTGTATGAAGTTGCTCAGATGTCGGAGCTCAAAGGCTATAAAACCGGAGGCACCATTCACCTTGTGGTGAATAACCAGCTTGGATTTACGACCGATTATTTAGATGCCCGTTCGAGCATCTATTGTACCGATGTGGCCAAAGTGACTCAATCGCCCGTTTTCCATGTCAATGGCGATGATCCCGAAGCAGTGGTTTATGCTGTTCAGTTTGCCCTCGAAATCAGGGAAAAATTCCAGAAAGACGTGTATGTTGACCTGCTTTGTTATCGCAAATATGGTCATAACGAGGGCGATGAACCCCGTTTTACCCAGCCGTTGTTATACAGCATCATCGAAAAACACCCCAACCCACGGGAGATTTACGCCAAAAAGATTCTCGAACAAGGCATTGTCAGCCAGACTGAGCTCGATGAACTTGAAAAACACCATATTGAGATTCTCGAAAACAGCCTGACCGGCGCACGCGCCAAACTTACAACCAATATCACCAATTTTCTTCAGGAAACGTGGAGTCATGTGCGTAAAGCCACTAAGGATGATTTCGATCAATCGCCCGAAACAGGTTTCGACAAACAGGGGCTCGACAAGATAGCTTTACAACTTTCGTCCCTTCCCGAACATCTCAATTTTTTCCGCAAAACCGTGAAACTGATGGAGCAGCGCCACGAGATGTATTTTCAGCATAACAAGGTTGACTGGGCTCTTGCCGAGCAGTTAGCCTATGGCAGCCTGCTTGCCGAAGGCTTCCCCGTCAGACTGAGCGGGCAGGATGTACAGCGCGGCACTTTTTCGCACCGCCATGCTGTCTTAAGGGTTGAGGATTCCGAACAGGTTTTTATCCCCCTCGACCATATCGGCGAAGGTCAGGCACGTTTTGATGTTTACAACTCACTGCTTTCGGAATATGGCGTATTGGGATATGAATACGGCTATGCCCTTGCAGCACCGCAAACACTCACTATCTGGGAGGCTCAGTTTGGCGATTTCAACAATGGAGCGCAGATCATTTTCGACCAGTTTATCTCGAGCGCCGAAGAAAAATGGAATGTGATGAACGACCTCGTCGTACTTCTGCCTCACGGTTACGAAGGCCAGGGACCTGAACACTCGAGTGGCCGAATGGAACGCTTCCTCACCCTTTGCGCAGAGCAAAATATCCAGGTGGCCAATTGCAGCACTCCGGCCAACTTTTACCATATCCTGAGGCGACAACTCAAACGCCCCTTCCGTAAACCATTGATTGTTTTCACCCCAAAAAGCCTGTTGCGCCACCCGCGCTGTATCTCGGAGGTTGATGAACTGGTGCATGGAAATTTCCATGAATTGATTGATGACCCGGTTGCAAAGCCATCTGAAGTCACAAAAATCCTGTTCTGTACCGGAAAAATATACTACGAACTTCTTGAAGAAAAGGAAAGACTGAACCGGCAGGATGTGGCCATTGTCAGGATTGAACAGCTTTACCCATTTCCGCATAAACAGGTTGATCAGGTTGTTGCAAAATACGCTAAAGCAAGAACCTACATCTGGGTGCAGGAAGAACCTTTGAATATGGGCGCATGGCGTTTCATCCAGAATGAAATGAGAGGTCTTAAAATTAGCACTATTGCCAAGCCTGAGAGCGGTAGTCCGGCCACCGGATCGAGCAAATTCCACAGCATCCGGCAGCAAAAAATCATTGACAAATCGTTTGAAACCTGCGAATGCCCTCTTGTCGGAACCCAGTGCAATATGGTTTGTATTGGAAACAAATGGCAGTCGTTCGAAAACGAGCTGAAAGAGCTCCATGTGGATATGATTGACAGCAAATTCCATTCTGCCCTCAAAAAACTTGAATAAACTTTTATCCCATGACTACAGAAATAAAAGTACCCAGCCCGGGAGAATCCATCAGCGAAGTATTACTTTCCAACTGGCTTGTTCAGGATGGAGCCTATGTTGAAAAGGATCAGGAGATTGCTGAGATTGACTCTGACAAAGCCACCCTGACGATTGTCTCCGAAGTTTCGGGAATCATCAGTCTGAAAGTAGCTCAGGGTGAAACCATCGAAGTGGGTCGGGTGGTTGCCACGGTGGAAGCCACCGAAGCACCCCCGGAAGTCAAACCGAAAGAAGCACCTGCTGCTCAAGAAAAATCTCCTGAGAAACCTCTTGAAAAACCCGCCGCTCCTGTCACGACACAAGCCGAAATCAAACCTGTTCAGGACGAGAATCTCCGACTCAACATGAGCCCTTTGGCTCGTAAAATGAGTTCAGATGCCGGTCTCACAGATCAGGAAATCATTGACTTCCTGCAACATTACAGGTTGAGCAAAAAAGATGTTTCTTTCATTCTGGAAGAGAAACAAAAGAGTGCAGGAAACTGGATGACGATGCAAAGTATTCTGACGAAAACCAGCAACAGCCTCTCGCGCGGAGAACAACGCAGCAAAATGAGCCCATTGCGCAGGAAGCTTTCCGAAAGATTGATTTCGGTGAAAAACGAAACAGCCATGCTCACCACATTTAACGAGGTGAACATGACTCCTATTATGAACCTTCGAAATACCTATAAAGAGGCCTTCAAAGCAAAGCATCAGGTCGGCCTGGGCTTTATGTCGTTTTTCACAAAGGCTGTCACCGAAGCGCTTAAGCTTTATCCGCAAGTAAACTCGCAAATCAATGGCGATGAGATCGTCAGCTTCGACTATTGCGACATCAGCATCGCAGTTTCGGGGCCTAAAGGATTGGTCGTGCCGGTTATCCGCAATGCCGAAGTACTCAGTTTGGCTGAGATAGAATTAAAAGTCAAAGAGCTTGCCACAAAAGCCAGAGAAAACAAACTCAGCCTCGACGAGATGGCAGGTGGTACATTTACGATTACCAACGGCGGTGTATTTGGATCCATGCTTTCCACACCTATTATCAACCCTCCGCAGTCGGCCATTCTGGGAATGCACAACGTGGTTGAACGCCCAATCGCCGTCAATGGCAAGGTTGAGATTCATCCTATCATGTATGTGGCGCTCAGCTACGATCATCGGATCATTGACGGTCGTGAGTCGGTTGGTTTTCTCGTAAAAGTGAAAGAGATGCTCGAAAACCCCACCCGCATGCTTTTCGGATCGAAAAATCCCGATGAAATCCTGCTCGGTCTCTAACATTCTCTCTCATGCGACGAAAAGTTGACTTTTTAGTGATCGGTTCAGGCATCGCTGGCTTGAGCTATGCCCTTAAAGTAGCCGAGCATGGCAAAGTGCTCATCATCAGCAAGACAAAAATTCTTGAAACAGCCACCTGGTATGCACAAGGCGGTATTGCCGCGGTGATGTACAATCCTGACACGTACAACAAACACATCCAGGACACCTTGGTTGCCGGCAGTTTTCTCAACGATGAGAAGATTGTGACGATGACCATCACCCAGTCAACCGAAAGAATTGAAGAGCTGATTCGATGGGGAGCCCATTTCGACAAGGAATCGTCGGGGCGCTATGCTTTGGCCCGCGAAGGTGGCCATTCCGAGTACAGGGTGCTTCATCACCGCGATCGGACCGGCTCTGAAATTCAACGTGCACTCACCGAGAAAGTTTTTCAGCATCCGAACATCGAAGTTTTAGAAAACCATTTCACGGTGGATATCATCACCCAACATCATCTTGGGAAAATCGTCCGCCGAACTCACACCGACACCCAATGTTACGGAGCCTATGTACTTGACCCCGAAACGGGTATCATTGACACAATACTCGCCAAAACTACCATGATTGCCACCGGCGGAGCCGGAAACATTTACCAGACTACCACTAACCCCACCATTGCCACCGGCGATGGCATTGCGATGGTGTATCGGGCCAAAGGCATTGTGGACAATATGGAGTTTGTTCAGTTTCATCCCACTTCGCTCTATAATCATAAAGAAAAACCCTCGTTCCTGATTACCGAAGCCCTGAGGGGTGCGGGAGCTATTCTGAAAGACCAAAAAGGAAACGAGTTTATGCACAAATACGACAGCCGGGGCTCGCTTGCACCGCGCGACATCGTGGCACGGGCCATTGACAACGAGATGAAACTCAGCGGTTCAGAATACGTTTATTTAGATGCACGGCATATTCCGGAACGTGAGATTCTCGATCATTTTCCCAATATCCACGCCAAATGTTTGAGCATTGGTATCAATGTGATGAAAGAGATGATTCCGGTGGTGCCTGCTGCACACTACATCTGCGGCGGAATCAAAACCGATGCCGATGGACGCACGAGCATCAACCATCTTTATGCTTCGGGCGAAGTGGCCTCAACCGGGCTACATGGAGCCAACAGGCTGGCATCCAACTCATTGCTTGAAGCATTGGTATTTTCGCATCGAGCCAGCGAACATGCTGTAAAACAGATTCAGGAGATAGAGTTCATGGAATCTATTCCCGACTGGAACGCTGAGGGGACCGTGTTGAACGAAGAAATGATTCTGATTACCCAATCCCGTAAAGAACTGCAAGCCATCATGAGCAATTATGTGGGTATTGTGCGTTCCGACCTCCGACTGCTTCGCGCAGCCCAAAGACTCGAAATCCTTTACCGCGAAACAGAAGCATTGTACGACAAATCGGTGCTTTCGGTTGAGCTGTGCGAGTTACGGAACATGATCAACGTGGCTCACCTCATCATCAAGTTTGCTTCACAGCGCAAGGAAAGCATTGGTTTGCATTACTCCATTGATTATCCATCAAAAGACTGAATACCCACAACTTACAGTATTATGCCTACCATTTACCCCATTTTAGGAAAAGCTCCTGTTTTCGGGAAAAACTGTTTTATTGCCGAAAATGCCACCATTGTCGGCGACGTTGAAATGGGTGACAACTGCAGTATTTGGTTCAATGCCATCGTGCGCGGTGATGTTCATTCCATCCGTATCGGAAACAATGTGAACATTCAGGACGGCAGCATCATTCATTGTACATACAAAAAGGCGCCGGTCAATATCGGGAACAACGTTTCCATTGCCCATAGGGCCATCATTCACGGCTGTACCATTCACGACAATGTGCTGATTGGTATGGGAGCCATCATCATGGACGGGGCCGTTGTGGAATCAAACTCCATCATTGCCGCAGGAGCGCTCGTCAGCAAAGATACCATTGTGGAATCGGGCAGTGTGTATGCCGGCATTCCGGCAAAAAAAATCAAAGATATTGATCAGTCATTGCTCGAAGGCGAAGTGATGCGCATTTCAAGTTCATATACGATGTATGCCAGCTGGCATGATGAGAAGATAAAACCGATAGGGAACTGAGAAAACAAAAAAACTGCATTCGAAGAATGCAGTTTTTTTGTACCCGAGACCGGAATCGAACCGGTACGGCCGCAATGGCCAAAGGATTTTAAGTCCTTCGTGTCTACCTATTCCACCACTCGGGCAAAGACCTTATTACAAAAAATCCCGACGCTCGTCGGGATCTTTTCGCTGAGCGGAAAACGAGACTCGAACTCGCGACCCCGACCTTGGCAAGGTCGTGCTCTACCAACTGAGCTATTTCCGCATGATGTCAACAGTACGTTGTTCGTTTGAGGCTGCAAATTTAAGGCATTTTTTATTTATCAAACAATTTTTTACCATTTTTTTTTCCTGCATCACTTGAGGTATTGAGGCTCAATCTATTTGCCTAAAAGTTTTTTGATTTCATTCAGTTTGAGCAAAGCTTCTACAGGTGTCAGCGTTTCGATATTGGTATTCAGAATATCGTCTTTGATTTGCAGCAGCAACGGGTCGTCGAGCTGGATAAAGCTTAGTTGGACACCATCGCCCGACTGCGGTTGATTTTTGTCGGAAATAGATTTTTTCAAACCGGCATCCGAATGGCTTTTCTCGAGCATTCCGAGCAACAGATTTGCCCGTTCGATCACTTTGCGGGGCATTCCTGCCATGGTGGCAACATGGATTCCAAAACTGTGTGCGCTGCCGCCCTTTTTCAGTTTACGGATAAAAACCACTTTATTACCGGTTTCTTTCACTGCAACATGGTAGTTCACAATTCGTTGAAACGAGTTGGCCATTTCTATAAGTTCATGATAATGCGTAGCAAACATCACTTTGCTTCGATAAGCAGGATGATCGTGAAGGTATTCGGTAATGGCCCAGGCAATGCTGATTCCGTCGTAAGTACTGGTACCCCGGCCAATTTCGTCGAGCAGGACAAGGCTTCGCGACGAGATATTGTTCAAAATACTAGCGGTTTCGTTCATCTCGACCATAAAGGTTGACTCGCCAGACGAGATGTTATCACTTGCACCAACGCGGGTAAAGACTTTGTCCACCATCCCCAGTTCGGCGGATTCCGCGGGGACAAAACTTCCCATCTGCGCCATCAACACAATCAGCGCCGTTTGGCGAAGCAGAGCCGATTTGCCTGACATATTCGGCCCGGTGATGATGAGCACCTGCTGTTGCTGATTATCGAGATAAACGCTATTGCTCACATAGGTTTCGCTCGGCGGCAATTGTTGCTCAATCACCGGATGCCGGCCTTCTTTGATGTCAATCGCAAAACCATCGTTGAGTTTTGGTCTCACATAAGACTGCTTCAAAGCTACTGAAGCAAAAGAGGCCAAACAGTCGAGCTGCGCCATCAAAGCAGCATTGAGCTGAACAGGAGGCACGTATTGACTTGTTTCTTCGATCAGTGCCGCAAAAAGCTCTAACTCAATGGTCAGCATCCTTTCTTCGGCGCCAAGAATCTTCTGTTCGTATATTTTCAGTTCTTCGGTGATATAACGTTCCGACCCGGTAAGGGTTTGTTTTCGGATCCAATCGTCGGGCACCTTGTTTTTATGGGCATTGGTAACCTCTAAATAGTAACCGAAAACGTTGTTGAATCCCACTTTCAGACTGGTGATCCCCGTTCGTTCCACTTCGCGCTTTTGAAGGTTTTGCAGGTATTCCTTTCCCGAGCGTGAAAGTTGCCTGAGTTCATCAAGCTCGGATGAAACACCATCGGCAATCAAATCGCCTTTCGTGGGAACGGCAGGTGGATCGGACTGAATCGTTACGCGAATTTTTTCACGAATCGCATGACATGGGTTTAGTTTTTCCCCGATCAAATTAAGTTTGGACAGTTCAGCTAAAGTGCAGAGCTGTGCAACTTTCTCCACTTGCTGCAAGGCGTTGGCAATCTGAAGCAGCTCACGCGGATTGACTTTAGCCAAAGCCACCTTCGAAATCAGACGTTCCAGGTCGCCCGTCAGCTTCAGGCTTTCGCGCAATTGATTCAGCAACTCAGGTTGTTTGACTAAGTTTTCGACAATATCATGACGTTCTTCAATCCGGCTGCGAACTTTAAGTGGCAAGGCGATCCAACGTTTGAGCATACGGCTGCCCATGGGCGACACCGTCTGATCGAGCACATCTGAAAGGGTTTTTCCGTCAGGATATGGTGTTGCAAGAAGTTCTAAATTGCGAATGGTGAATTTATCCAACCATACAAACTCGCCCTGGTCAATTCGCGCAATGGAAGCAATATGATCAATTTTATCGAGCCTAGTTTCGGATAGGTAATACAAAGCGGCCCCTGCTGCCACCACTCCAAAACGCAATTCCTCCACACCAAAGCCTTTCAACGAATTGGTTTTGAAATGATTGCACAAAAGCTCATGCGTAAAATCATAAGTGAACACCCAATCATCAAACACATTGAGATAAAAACGTTCACCAAAATTTTCGACAAGTTGCCGTCGTTTATTCCGCTGGACAACCATCTCGCTTGGTCTGAAGCTCTGAATCAGCTTATCAAGATACTCTAAATTACCTTCGGCCATAAAAAACTCGCCCGTGCTGATGTCCAAAAAAGCAATTCCCGATTTTTCGTCGTTGAGGTGAACGGCAGCCAGAAAATTATTTTCTTTTTGGTTCAGCACGTTATCGTTATACGAAACCCCCGGTGTCACTAATTCAGTGACACCACGTTTGACAATGGTTTTAGCCATTTTCGGGTCTTCAAGCTGATCGCAAATTGCCACCCGATGGCCAGCTCTTACGAGTTTAGGAAGATAAGAATCGAGCGAGTGATGCGGGAAACCTGCCAACTCAACATACGACGCAGCGCCATTGGCCCGACGTGTGAGTACAATACCCAATACCTCCGAAGTCCGGATGGCATCGGCGCCAAAAGTTTCATAAAAATCGCCCACTCTAAAAAGCAACAAAGCATCAGGATACTTGGCCTTGATACTGTTGTATTGTTTCATCAAGGGCGTTTCAACGGCTTGGGAACGATTCATTCGGCAGGGTGATTTCTTCAAAAAGGCAAAGATACACAGTCTGTCCGATTCTTAGAATCAAATCATCACGGCTGTTTTGTATTTTTGCCTCAAAAATGAGATGAGAAAACTTAGCATGGCCGAACTCAACCGGCTTAGTCCGGCACAATTTAACGAGGCTCCTAAGCTCCCACTGGTTGTGGTTCTTGATGATATCCGATCGCTGAACAATATCGGTTCGTTTTTTCGCACTGCCGATGCTTTTCGTATTCAGGCCATCTATCTTTGTGGAATTACTGCAACCCCACCCCATCGCGACATTCACAAAACGGCCCTGGGAGCAACAGAATCGGTAGAATGGCAATATTTTAACAAAGTAGAAGATGCATTAAACAATCTAAAACTGCAAGGATACCAGATTATTAGCATCGAACAAACCACTCAAAGCATACCCTTGTCAAAATTAAAAATTGAAAAACCTGTCGCACTCGTTTTCGGGAACGAGGTGGACGGAGTGTCGGATGCCGCACTACAGCAGAGCGATCTTGCAGTTGAAATTCCACAATTGGGGACCAAACACTCACTGAATGTAGCGGTATGTGGAGGTATAGTCATTTGGCATTGTTTCAATCAACTCTCAATTTCATTCGATTAATTCACATTTAGAAACTGTTTTACCATATTTGCACCTGATTTTCATCTGCTTATGGTTTTCTTTAAAAAATATAAAATACAATCAAAACCTCATTTTTCACTAAATTCCAATTTGATTTTAACATCAGTTTATCAGTAAATTATACCCTCTAAAATCATAAATCAAAGCTGATTGTTTTGAGGCCTTCATATATTGTTTCTAGGAATATTTTTCGCCATTCATTTGTATTCAAAAAAAGTCATATCAAAATTCAATTTATTTTTCAGGCAACCATTTTTCATTCACAGATTTAATTTCGATGAAAATTTCACTTCAAAAAATGCGGTTGGTTTTTTTCATGAAACTACGATAAGTTCTCATTTTTTTGAACACAACCATATTTTTTTTGTTTTTCGTTTTGAATTAAGTATTTTTGCAGGAATTCTTTTGTTTAATGGACAACTCAAACTAAGCAATAATTGATCATTAAATTAAAATAGTAGACACCTAATCAATCTGTTATGAAAAGAAATCTATTTCTTTCGGTAATTATTCTGGCCTTGACACTGTTATTTGCACCTTCGCAGTCAATGGGGCAGGACAAAGCCTCCGAGGCTAAAACAAAAAGTTCGAGCGTTTTTGACCCTTATTTTCATGTATTTGGTGAAGCCGGTTTAAGTCTTTTTAATGGTGACCTGAACCGTTATGGTTTTCTGGCTGATCCCAAGAATATGAAGCTTAATGGCGACATTGGTTTTGGGTACCAATTTACGCCAGTAATTGGCGCTTTTGGTAAAATTGGATTGGGTGCTTTTGGTGGTGACAAAGACGCTATCAAGAACGGCCAGGTTCGCAATGCCAAAATTGACGAGGCCAAATTTTTCGATATGAGCCTGAACGCCTCGTTCGAGATGCTGAACCTCTTTGCCGGTTACAATCCTGATCGCAAATTTGGTGTCGGCATGCATCTGGGATTTGGGCAGATTGATTGGAAAGCCCGTGCCGTGGACAAAACCACCGGTCTTGCTTTTGATCCGGAAATTGGCTACGGAACCAACAAAATTGAAGAAGGCTGGACCGGCAGAGCCAATGCCTGGATCTTGCCTCTTGGCGCTGAATTCACATACCATGCAAGTCAAAAAGTAGATATCTACGCTGACTACACCTTTAGTTTTACCGACACTGACCGTCTGGATGCTTTTGTTGACAACGGTGTTGACAACAGGCACTGGCCCGAAGGTGACTATAAAGATGACCTTTACGGCCACCTGAATCTTGGCGCAAGGCTGAAGCTGACCGGCGATAACAGCGTAAAGAGTATGGTGGATAACTATGGTTTGGTCATTCTGGAAGCTACACCTCAGCCGCTCGAAGAACGTGGCGATTCGGTGCTTGTGACCATCAAAGCCACTTTCCCACCAAAATATTTCAAGAAACATGCTGCTATGAACTTCACTCCCGTTTTGGCCTATGACGGCGGTTCGGTTGTTCTGAAACCTGTAACCTTCAAGGGCGAAACTGTAAGTGGCGATGGCATCTTAGTGAATTATGCCAACGGCGGCACTTTCGTCTATACCGATAAAATCCCCTATCATCCGAACCTCAACGTGAGCGATCTGGTTGTGGCTCCGTTGATCTATCCTGCCAGAAGCATCGAAAACACCACCCGCGAAGCTGTGATAGCCAACGAAAAATATCTGCAGGCTCCTCAGCGCAAACTCGATGATGGCGTCATTTATACTTCAAAACGTATCGCTGACCAATTCAAAACCTCGGTTGCCGATCACGGATATGAAAAAGTTACCATCCTCACTGAAAATGCCATTATTTACTATCCCGTTAACCGTTATATCCTCGACTGGAATCTTCCTTTGAACAAGGTGAAGGAAAACAAAGAAGCTTTGGCAGCCGTTTCAACCAATCTACAGAAAGGCTATGCTCTGAAGGACATCACGGTTGCCGGTTGGGCTTCACCCGAAGGGGAAGAAACCTTTAACAACGGCTTGTCAGAAAACCGCGCCAAAGCTGCCATTGAATACCTCAACGGTGAATTTGGGAAGCTGCTCAGGAAAAAAGACAATAAGCTGCCGTTCAAAAACGTAAAAGAAATTGCCTACGACAAGAGCGGAAACGGCCCTGACTGGAATGGTTTCATGGCCGCTGTCGAAGCTTCCTCCATCAAAGACAAGAGCGCAATTCTGAACGTTGTTCGCTCTGCCAATCCGGCCAACCGTGAACAGGAAATCCGCAACATGATTCTGATATATCCCGAGTTGGAAAAAGAAATCCTGCCTCCGTTGCGTCGTGCCATCATTAACGTGAACACCTTTGAACCTAAGAAAACCGATGCCGACATTGCCAGTTTAGCAACCAGCGATCCTGCTTCGCTCAGTCTGAACGAATTGTTGTATGCTGCTACCCTGACAAACGATCTGAAAACCAGGAGGATGATTTATGGAAGCGCTATGGAACTCCACCCCAAATGCATGAGAGCCGTTTTGAATGCCGCTGAAGTTGACATTAACCTCGGAAATATTGCCGAAGCCAAAAGCTTGCTCAACAAAGCTATCTCAATGTCTGACAAATCGGCTGCCGCATACAGCAACCTCGCCGTGGTAAATATCATTGAGCGCGATTTCAAATCGGCCGAAACCAATTTGAACAAAGCCAGACAGCTTGGCGGAAATGTTGACTACAACACCGGAGTTCTGAACATTTTCAAAGGCGACTACAACAAGGCCGTTCATTTGATGGTTTCAGAAAAATGTGATTACAATCTCGGACTGGCTCAGTTGCTCAACAAAGAAAATGATGCAGCAAAAGCCACCCTTAACTGCGGTGCCGATGATGCCAAAACCAATTATCTGAAAGCCGTTTTGGCTGCTCGTCAAGGCAAAAATGCTGATGTTTACAGCAACCTGATCAAAGCTATTCAACAAAAAGGCGAATACAAAGACATCGCAAAACACGACCGCGAATTCATCAAGCTGTTTAAGGAAGCCGATTTCCAGGCTATCGTTAAATAGTGGAAATACTCTTCAATAAAAAAGCCGGTATATACCGGCTTTTTTTATTGAAGCAGGTTAAAAGATGATACGGTGAATCCCGGCCGGATACGCCTGAAAAACCACCTCTAATATTTTTTGATAGTCATCGTTATTGTTGACAAAATCAAGGCGGTTTGTGTCGAGCAATAAAACACGCATATCTTTCTGTTGTTTCAGAAATTCAAAATAACCCGTTTGGATATTTGCCAGATACTCATTGGGGATATGTTGCTCGTAGCTACGTCCTCTTTTTCGGATATTTTCCTGAAGCTTGTCCACTTCAAGATACAAATAAACCAACAAATCAGGTTTTGGCAAAGAGAGATCAATCAGGTTGAAAAAGCGCTGAAACAGTAAAAACTCATCAGGCTGAAGTGTTTCACGGGCAAAAATGAGCGATTTGGCCACATAATAATCTGAAACAATGAAATCGGTGAACAAGTCAGGAATCCCCAAATGGTCTTTCAACTGTTGAAATCGTGAAGCCATAAACGACATCTCAAGCGGGAATGCATATTTCTCCTGATCTTCGTAAAATTTAGGTAAAAAAGCATTGTCTTCAAACTGCTCAAGAATCAGACGGGCATTAAAATCGGCTGAAATTTTTGTTGCCAGCGAGGTTTTCCCCGCACCAATGGTACCTTCAATAGCAATAAAGCGATAAGGAGAAGTAGTCATGGGCTGTTTCCGTCAGATGATTCGTTTTACGTTGTCAGGGTCATCAGGCAATGCAACCAGCAAGTCATGGTTTGAAAGATATAAAACCGGATGTATAAAGTCAGGAGCAATCTCGTTGAGTGGCACCAGGGCAAAACGTCTTTTGTGCAATTGAGGGTGTGGCACCGTCAGCTCTCCAGTTTCAATCACCAGGTTATCAATATACAAAATGTCAATATCAAGCGTTCGGGAAGCATAGCCATTGTGGCGAGAATTGCGCACTCTTCCAAATGAATGCTCGATTCGGTGAATCGTTTGCAGCATCAATTCGGGACTTAAATTGGTTTCGACCGCTATGGCCTGATTGAGAAAGTTTGGGCTGTTCTCCATGTCGAAAGCAACTGTATCATAAATCCCGGAGTTCATCCTGATCGGTCCAATTTGCCGATTAATTGCCTCAACAGCAAGGTTTAAGGTTTGCAACCGATCGCCCAGATTCGATCCCAACAATAGAAACACAAGCTTCTTTTCCATCATGACAAAGTTACTCGATACCAGGCAATAAAAGACAACCTTAAAGGAAAAATAAAGAGGTAAGTAGCAATAAATACAAATAGCTTAGTCGAACAAAACAAATGTTGATTTACGGGGAGGGATATACCCGTCGAAAACCATTTGAATGAGTTTCTCGAGCTTCAGATGGTAGAGCGGATCTTCGGCCCAACGACCGGTAAGATGTTGAATTTCAGTTGCTGTACCACGTTTGATACGCCCGAAACGATCATCCACTTTCGGGGTTTTCAGCGTATCGGTAGAAGCATAAGCTTTGAGATGCTGGATATGTGCTCTGACACCATCCTCGATGGTAGCAAACGATAGCCCGGGTTCGCCCCCGCCAATAGCTCCCAGTCCACAGAAATTATTTTGTTCTTTTTTAACATCACCGCCAAATTTAAGGTACCCGGTTTCAAGCAACATCTGAGCATAGGCGATATCATGATTAACTCCCTCAATATCTGCTTCCTTAATATAAAGGCTCACTAATTTCTCAACATCAGCCACATCGAGTTTATCGTTATAGAGCCACAAAAAACTCACCATCCTCTCTTTAGGCAAAACGCCTTTTGTCATGATACGTTTTGGAAGTTCAAACTTTTTAGGATTAATATAACGCGAGCCATATTCGGTTGATACGACAGGAATATTTTCAGAAGAAACGCTGGTCATCGTGAAGCCCGGTGGAAGTTCGAGGCCATGGGAAACAATTCTTAAAGTGTCTCCTTCAGCCATTTGTAGCTTAGTCAGTGGTGTGCTCCCGGCACCTGAAGGGACAGGCCGGACAAAACATAAACTGGCAACAAACAAATAAGGCAACCACTTCATAAAAAAACACTTTTTCTAATATACAAAAATCGTATTTTTGTTAAATAATCCAACAACTGATTTCTGCGAAATATTCACAAAAGCATGTTCACATATCGTTAAACCATCTTAACCTGCTCAAACATTGAAAAATATTCTCTAATAGTCAGTTATTTGGTCAAAGTCAAATGATTCGTTCAACAAAAATTTCGACATAAAAATCATTCGAAATACCCATTTTTAATCAAGCTCAGCTCATGAAACAATTTTTCAAATTCATGTTTGCCTCATTTTTAGGCACCCTGTTAACACTTTTTGTTTTGTTATTGATTGGTTTGGCTACCGTCACTGCTTTGGTTTCGATGTCGGACAACGAACAGGTGAAACTCAAACCAAACACCGTATTAGTGGCTGATTTTTCAGTGCCTGTTGCCGATCGGGCATCGAAAAATCCTTTTGAATCTTTCGATTTTACGAGCATGGAGTCTCGTAATCCACTTGGAATGAAACAGATACTAGATAATATTGAAAAGGCAGCCGCGGATCCAAACATCAGCGGGATTTATCTGGATGTTTCTGAAATTCAAAGTGGGATGGCCAATTTGCTTGAAATCAGAAATAAACTTCTTGAATTTAAAAAGTCAGGCAAATGGATTCTCAGTTATTCCGAGGGCTATAGTCAGGGAGCATATTATTTGGCTTCGGTATCAGACGAAATTTATCTCAATCCGGAAGGCGCCATTCTTTTCAAAGGCTTATACACACAGATTACTTTTGTAAAACATCTTTTAGAGAAATTAGATGTTGAGACTCAGATCATCCGTGGGCCAAACAACCAGTTTAAGAGCGCCGTTGAGCCCTTGATGTACGATAAAATGAGCGATGCCAACCGGCTTCAGACCCAGAAAATGCTGAATACTGCTTGGGATGAGATGCTTTCGGCCATCAGTAATTCGCGTGGCATCAGCAAAGAAACTCTGAATCAGGCAGCCGATGAACTGGCACTGACCAAGGCAGAAAAAGCGCTTGAGCTGAAATTTGTGGATGGCTTAGCGTATAAAGATGAGATACTGGCGAAGTTACGCGAAAAAACCCGCGTCGCCGAAAAAGATAAAATCAATCAGGTTACATTGGCCAAATATACCCATGCCAAGGTTGGCGAAACCAGCATCAGTCGCAATAAGATTGCCGTGATCTATGCTGTTGGTGAAATCGGAGGAGGTAAAGGCTCCGAAAGCGCTATTGGTTCCGAAGGCTTGTCGAAAGTAATTCGCAAAGCCCGTGAAGATGAAAAGGTAAAAGCCATTGTCATGCGTGTCAACTCGCCGGGGGGCAGCGCATTAGCTTCGGAAATCATTCGCCGCGAAGTGGAACTGGCTAAAGATACCAAACCTTTCATCGTTTCGATGGGCAATGTGGCTGCTTCAGGCGGATATTGGATCTCGACCAATGCCGACTATATTTTTGCCGACCCAACGACCATCACAGGCAGTATCGGTGTATTTGGTGTTATTCCAAATATGAAGAAACTTTTCAACGACAGACTTGGTATTACTTTTGACAAAGTGATGACCAACCGCAACTCGGATTACATTGACGTGATGGAGCCGCTCAGCGCGTATCAGCAAGCCAAGATTCAGGAAGAAGTGGTGGACATTTATGATGACTTTACCGCACTGGTAGCACGCACCCGAAACCTGAGACAAAGTTATGTTGACAGCATTGGTCAGGGTCGCGTCTGGATGGGAAAAGATGCCCTTGAGATTGGATTGGTGGACGAATTAGGAGGCCTGGAAAAAGCTATCGCATACGCCGCTGAAAAGGCCAACATTGCTAATGATTACAAAATAAGCCAACTCCCCGAACAAAAGGATCCTTTTCAACAACTGATCGAAGGATTGAGCAACGAAGCCCGTGCCCAAAGCATGTTAAAAAATCAGCTGGGCGAGTATTATCCGTACGTTGAATACATCCATTTGCTCTCCAATATGAAAGGAGTTCAGGCACGAATGCCATTTTTTATGCAAATTCAATAATCATCACACAAAGAATAAAAAAAGCGGGCTTTGCCCGCTTTTTTTATTTCCTGAACCCTTTGAGATGTTGTTTCAAAGAATCGCTCAGTTCCGGCTCTTTCAGTTTGGAATTGTAGCCTGGCAAAACATCAACCCAGTTCCCGTAAACAGCATTAGGTAACACGATCCAATGGCTGCCAAAAAAGCGGCTATTACTATTCACAGCATCCATCCTTTCTTTTGCCGATACTTCTTCAAAAATGCCATCGAAATCGCCAAGATTGTCCCCAATCAACATAATAATATCATATTTTTTGGCAATTTCATTCCGTCGTGTTTGTTTCTCGTTGGACGATGAACGAAGAATCACATGGGCTTCATCGGCAAACGGAAAACCTTTCTCATTCAGGTTCTGAATGGTAGCCTCTTTAAAGATCTCCTTCCGGTTGCTCACATAAAAGCATTCAACACCCAACCCTTTAGCGCGATTCAGAAAATCCACTGCTCCGGCCAATGGTTCGGCATTGGCTTGTTCCATCCACTCTGCCCATCCCTCGGGATAGCCAAAATTTCCTTTGATGGCTTCAGCCTCATAGGGAATATTATCCAATATTGTTTCATCAATATCGAGAACGATAGCCATAGGTCTCGCCGAGGCACGACGTGTGGCTTCATTTAGTCTAAAGTCTGCGATATTATAGGCCTGAAAACAAAGCGCCCTGTATTCAGCAGCATATTGTTGATACAAAGTGCTATATAAAATTGGGCTGACTGTCGGTGATTTTTGAATAATGGCGGTTTGCATCGGCGGTTTACACACCGGAAACAACAGGGCAATGCCCATCAGGCAAACAAAAAAGGTGATTTTCTTTTTCATTGGAACTAACTTTTGACAGACAAAAATAAAAAAAGCCGGCAAATAAGCCGGCTTTTAGAGAATGAGTGCGAGGTTATTTTGAATAATCCATTGCTTCAAGACGTTTGTACTGGTTATATCGCCATTTGGCATTTTCTTCAGCCATTTGACATAACTCTTCGGCATTTACCGGGAAGGTCTTTTTGAGTGAGGAGAAACGTACCTCGCTATTAATAAATGCCTGGAACTTTGACCAATCGGGTTCTTTTGAGTCGAGTTGGAAGGGGTTTTTGCCTTCTTCTTCGAGCAGAGGATTATAGCGATAAAGCTGCCAGTAGCCCGATTCAACAGCCAGTTCTTCTTCATATTGTGATTTACCCATGCCGATCTTCAGGCCATGGTTAATACAGGGTGAATAGGCAATAATGATTGACGGGCCGGGGAAGGCTTCAGCTTCTTTAAGCGCTTTGAAGAACTGGTTTTGGCTTGCGCCCATTGCCACCTGGGCTACATAAACATATCCATAGGACATCATCATGGCTCCGAGGTCTTTTTTCTTCACACGCTTTCCGGCAGTAGCAAATTTGGCCACTGCACCGGCAGGCGTTGATTTCGACGACTGGCCGCCCGTATTGGAATATACTTCAGTATCAAGGACGATTACATTTACGTCTTCGCCCGAAGCAAGCACATGGTCAAGGCCTCCAAATCCGATGTCATAAGCCCAACCGTCACCGCCAATAATCCATTGCGACTTCTTCACGAAATACTGTTTCAGTTCGAGCAACTCGGCTGATAAAGCATCTTTACGGCCTTCCAGAATGGTTGTCAGTTTTTCCGAAGCTGCAACCGAGGCGTTGCCATCGTTCATACACTGGATCCATTCCGTAAACACAGCTCTGGTGTTTTCGTCGGTTTCGGTTTTGAGTGCTTCTTCTAAGCGCAGCCTGATACGGTTGCGCAACTTATTCGTTGCCAAGGCCATGCCATAGCCATATTCGGCATTATCCTCAAAAAGTGAATTCCCCCAAGCGGGTCCTTTTCCATTATCGTTGGTGCAATAAGGCGTGCTGGGTGCCGAGCCACTATAGATGGACGAACATCCCGTAGCATTGGCCACCATCATACGTTCGCCAAACAACTGGGTAATGGCTTTAATATAAGGTGTTTCCCCACAACCGGCACAGGCTCCCGAGAATTCAAACAGCGGCTTGGCAAACTGGCTGTTTTTCACCGACTGGAACTTATCCACAATCGTATCTTTATAGGTAACCTTATTGGCAAAATAATCCCAGCGACCAATTTCAGCTTCTTGTGTTTCGAGTGGTTTCATCACCAATGCTTTATCCTTTGCTGGACAAACATCGGCGCAGTTGCCGCAGCCCGTACAATCGAGCACGCTCACCTGGATACGGTATTTGAGCGGAGCAAACTTGCCACGAGTATTTTGATAAGTGGTTCCTTCGGGAGCGTTGGCCTCTTCGGTTTCGTTCACCAAGAAAGGACGGATGGCAGCGTGCGGGCACACATAGGCGCACTGGTTACACTGAGTACAGTTGTCGGTTTGCCATTCGGGGACGTTGACGGCGATACCACGTTTTTCGTATTGGGTTGTGCCAGCCGGGAATGTTCCGTCTTCGCGGCCTAAAAAGGCGCTCACCGGAAGGTCATCGCCCTTCATCAGATTGATAGGTAAAACAGCATTCTGGATAAACTCGGGCATTCCTTCGATTTGGATGAGTTTTTCAACCTCAAGCGAGGCCCATTCTTTCGGAACATTCACTTTTACCACTTCTCCACCGCGGTCAACGGCTGCATAGTTCATTTTCACAATCATCTCGCCCTTGTTGCCATAGCTCGACAAAATGAATGATTTCATCTTTTCGACAGCCTGTTCGTAAGGAATAATTTCGGCAACCTTGAAAAAGGCCGACTGCATGATGGTGTTGGTGTGTCCGCCAAGTCCAATTTCTTCGGCAATGCGGGTAGCATTGATGATATAGAAATTGATTTCCTTTTCGGCAAGCACTTTTTTAATGCTGTTGGGCAGTTTTTTAAGAGTTTCTTCTTCGTCCCAGATACTGTTCAGCAAGAAAGATCCTCCTTTTTTAATTCCCTTAAGCACATCATATTTACCAAGATAGGCAGGCACATGGCAAGCCACAAAATCAGGAGTTCCGACAAGATAAGTCGAGCGGATGGGGTGGTCGCCAAAGCGCAGATGCGAGGTGGTGACACCTCCGGATTTTTTAGAGTCGTAAGCAAAGTAGGCCTGAGCATATTTATCGGTGGTCTCACCTATAATTTTGATTGAGTTTTTGTTGGCTCCAACGGTTCCGTCGGCGCCAATGCCATAGAATTTTGCTTCGTAAGTTCCTTTGGGGCTGATACTGATTTCGGGCAGCAACGGCAATGAGAGGAAAGTCACGTCGTCAACAATGCCCACCGTAAAGCCGCTTTTGGGCTCATTGAGCTTCAGGTTTTCGTAAACCGACAAGATCATGGCCGGAGTGGTGTCTTTTGAACTGAGTCCGTAACGTCCGCCAACGATAAGCGGAGCATTCGGGCGGCCATAAAAGACCTCTTTCACATCAAGCAACAAAGGCTCGCCATTGGCGCCGGGTTCTTTGGTGCGGTCGAGCACGGCAATCCGTTTCACGGACTGCGGAATCACGTTGAGTAAATATTTTGCAGAAAAGGGGCGGTAGAGATGAACCGAAACAAGGCCGACTTTTTCGCCTTTGGTACTCAGATAATCAATGGTTTCGCGGATGGTTTCGGTTACCGAACCCATTGCAATGATGATATTTTCGGCATCGGGGGCACCATAATAGACAAAAGGATGATATTCTCTACCGGTGATTTTTCCGATTTCCTGCATATAATGTTCAACCAAGTCGGGCAGCGGTTCATAAAAACGGTTGGCTGCTTCACGGGTCTGGAAATAAATATCCGGATTCTGAGCTGTTCCTCTAGTAACAGGATGTTCAGGGTTAAGGGCATTATCGCGGAAACGTTTCAATGCTTCCCAGTCAACAAGTGGTTTCAGATCGCTTTCTTCGAGATATTCCACTTTCTGAATTTCGTGTGAGGTGCGGAATCCATCAAAGAAATGCAGGAATGGCACCCTCGATTTGATAGCTGCCAGATGGGCAATAGCGCCCAGGTCCATGATTTCCTGTACACTGCCTGTGACCATCATGGCCACGCCGGTTTGGCGTGCACTCATCACGTCGCTATGATCGCCAAAAATGGAAAGCGCTTGAGCAGCAAGGCTTCGTGCGCTCACATGAAAGACGCCGGGCAGGAGTTCGCCGGCAATTTTATACATATTCGGAATCATCAGCAACAAGCCTTGCGAGGCTGTGAAGGTGGTGGTTAGCGCACCGGCCTGCAACGACCCGTGAACGGCTCCGGCAGCGCCGCCTTCGCTCTGCATCTCGGCCACATGAACCGTTTCGCCAAAAATATTTTTCCGGCCATAAGCAGCCCATTCATCCACATATTCGGCCATGGTGGACGAAGGTGTGATGGGGTAAATTGCAGCTACTTCGCTGAACATATACGCCACATGCGCAGCAGCATAGTTGCCATCGCAAGTAATAAAGTTCTTCTTTCTTGTCATAATGTGTTTATTATTAGGCTTTTAAAATAAATTCGATTCATTGTTTAATTTGCGCACAAAATTAGCCATAATAAAAATCTTTGCCTACTTTTATGGCCTCAAAGAGGTGCTAAATGCCTAATTTATACTGATTATAGATTACTTTAGCTCTCCGGCGCTGAACGAATTTTGTCTATTTTTACCCCTATGAAAAGTCAAAACGATTGAATATTCACATCTAAAAGTATAACTCTATGAATCTCAGCACTAAGTATCTGGGTTTAACACTCAAAAACCCCATTGTCGTTGGAGCCAGCAATCTGGTTACCGATGCTGCTATGTTGAAAAAACTTGAAGAAGCCGGCGCCGCGGCCATTGTTTACAAATCGCTTTTTGAAGAACAGATACACCTTGAAAATCTCCAGCTTCACGAACAACTAAGCGAATACAAAGAGCGCAATGCCGAGATGATCAGCCTGTTTCCCGATTTGCTCGACCATGGCCCTGAAGAGTTTA
The DNA here is from genome assembly GCA_019454985.1 of Bacteroidales bacterium. GTDB lineage: Bacteria > Bacteroidota > Bacteroidia > Bacteroidales > F082 > JALNZU01. Next base: position 779 of record JACFNF010000002.1, on the reverse strand, counting down.
TCTCCCAGTTTGCCAAGGCACGTAAGGTATTGGGTATTCCGCTCATTGCCAGCATCAATGCCGTGTATGATGAAAGTTGGCAGTCGTATGCCAAAAAGCTTCAGGATGCCGGAGCTGATGCCATCGAGATCAATTTCTATGCTGTTCCATTAGAGTTTGACCTCGACGGACGTGCCATCCACAACGAAGAACTCGATGTCGTTGAGATGGTAAAAAACGCCGTCAGCATTCCTGTCAGCGTGAAACTCAGCCCTTATTATACCAATCCGCTGTTTATCGTCAGCGAAATGGCCAAAAAAGGCGCCGATGGGTTTGTGTTGTTTAACCGGCTTTTCCAGCCCGACATCAACATCAACACTGAAAAACATCACTTCCCCTATAATCTGAGCAGCGAACAGGATAATCGTCTGGCTCTGCGTTTTGCCGGACTGCTCTATGGCAACATCAACGCTTCCATTTGCGCCAGCAACGGCATCTTCACCGGAGCCGATGTGGTGAAAATGATTCTGGCCGGAGCCGATGCCGTGCAAGTTGTGAGCACCATCTATAAGCATGGCCCAAAACAAATCAGCCGTATGCTCGAAGAAATTGAAGCCTGGATGACAACGAAGAATTACAAGAGTTTAGACGATTTCAGAGGAATACTTTCAAACAAAAAAACCAAAGACCCTTTCACCTATCGCAGGGCTCAATACATTGACATTCTGATGAAATCGGAAGAGATTTTCAAGAACTATCCAATGATTTAACACCAAACCTAACACAAAGGGGCTTCACGG
>JACFNF010000065.1 GCA_019454985.1 Bacteroidales bacterium | reverse complement strand
TTTCCACCTCGGTAAGCTTCAACTCAACTTACCCACTTGAAATGGCGAAGAACCTTAAATTGTTCTCATCAAATTCTATCGTAATGTTATTAGCTAAATATCTTTTTAACCCTCTGGACCAACTAATTTTTTTTGAATCATAATCTAATAAATTATCTATCTTGAGTGTTTTATCTGCTTTTATCTTTTGTCTATTTATATTCAGCTGATAATTATAATTTTTAATCATTTTCTTAATATTAAGCTCCAAAACTGCTTTTGAATAATTGACAGCCCAAGCATCTCTACCCGTTGTTAAACCAAGCGAATTAATTAAGAAAAAAGTTTTTGATTCTAAATTTAATTTATTCTGTGGTTGTATTGGGATAAACGTTTCAAACACATCATTTCTCTGATTCAACCAATCTCCGTGTTCGTTGGGTTGAATGGTTCTCCATTTCATATCGGGATTGCCCACCGATTTGAATTTTTGAATGATAGCCAGTTTTTCTTCCCGGCTTAAATAATCGCCAATATCGTGGTAATGGATGGTTGCCGTTTTGTTTTTAGCTTCGGGATTTTTCACCAATAAGGTAATGGAAATAGGAGTTCGGGAACCGGAACCAAAAATCTTTCCGCCTTCTTTTCGGCTCAATTCACCACTGGTACGTTGGTTTCCTCTTAAATTAAATACCCAAATAGAAGAAAACTCTTTTTCAATCACTTTTCTAAAACCATCGGTACTATTCCCATCCAACCAGGCGCCATTGCTCACAAAGGCAACAACTCCGCCATTTTTGGGGTCTAAACGGTCGGTACTCCATCGAAAAGCTTTGATATAAGAATCGTAAAGTGAGTTTTTATTGGTGGCATTGGTTTGTTTTACATAAGTGTCTGCTATACGCTGGTCCAACTTTTCGTATTTTTGGTTTTGGGCGTTATCATTAGCCGATTTTTGTCCTACGGAATAAGGCGGATTGCCAATGATCACCTGAATAGGGGCTTTCTTTTGGCGTTCCACTCTTTCGGAGTTTTCGGGGAACATTTCGGAAAAGAGGCGTTCGCTGTTGTCGGTTTCGCCTATCTGGAAAGTATCGGTCAGCACAATGCCTTCAAAGGGGGTGTATTTGGCTTTGCCTATGCCGTCATCGGGGTCGGGCGTAGCATCGTGGTAAGCGTTTTCAATGTTTACGGCTGCAATGTAGTATGCCAGCAAAACAATTTCGTTGGCGTGGATTTCGTGTTTGTATTTGCGTTCCAAATCTTTTAAATCAATCAATCCGCTTTGCAGCAAACGAACTACAAAAGTTCCCGTACCCGTGAACGGATCCAGAATATGCACATTTTTATCGGAAAGGCTGCGTCCAAATTCTTTTTTCAGCACATCATTCACCGAATGGATGATAAAATCCACCACTTCCACCGGTGTGTAAACAATGCCTAATTGCTCTACCATTTTCGGGAAAGCGGTTTTAAAGAATTTGTCGTACAGCTCAATGATAATGCGTTGCTTGCCTTCGGCATTGTCAATACCTTCTGCCCGTTTGCGCACCGATTCATAAAACTTCTGCAAAGTATCCGATTCTTCCGCCATTGATTCGCCCTGCAAAGCATTCAGCATCGTTTGCATAGCATTAGAAATAGCATTGTGTTTTTCAAAGGAATAACCTTCAAAAAGCGCTTCAAAAATCGGTTTGGTAATGATATGCTGTGCCAGCATTTCCACCGCCTGCGGTTCGGTTATGCTCGGGTTGATATTTTTTTGCAAGCCTGCTAAAAACTCATCAAAAGCTTTCCGCTGTTCGGTTTTGTTTCCTATCAGATAGGTAATGCGTTCTATCTGGCGTTCGGCAATTTGCGCCACATCTTTTGCCCATTGTTCCCAATACCGGCGGTCGCCTACTTTTTGCACCATTCGGGCAAATACTACCGATTGCAACTGCTCAAACTGCAAAGCCATTTGCCGGCTGATGTCTTTGGTGGTTTCGTAGGCAGAACTGTCTTTGTCAACTTCAAAAGGATTGCCCTCACCGTCAAACGCATATTCCGGACGACCTACTAAAATATTTTCCGGTTTTTTGCGGTTAAGCTCAATTTTATTCACCGTTGCATTAAAACGGTCATCGTGGGCACGCAGGGCGTTTAACACCGTCCACACCACTTTATAACGCTCGTTGTCATCCAAAGCTTTATTGGCATCCACATCGGCAGGCACCACCACCGGAATAATGATATAACCGTATTTTTTACCGGGTGCCGTACGCATCACACGCCCAACGGATTGCACCACATCCACCTGAGAATTTCGGGCCGATAAAAACAGTACCGAGTCAAGGGTAGGTACATCCACACCTTCACTTAAAACTTTCACATTGGTAATGATACGGCATTCATTTTCGGGCGTATCTTCTTTCAGCCAGGCAAGCATTTGGTCTCTTTCGGGTGCTGCCATAGTGCCGTCCATATGTTGGGAAGAAATGGTAACCATTTCTTTCTTTTTATCGGCAGGCAATGAACTCAAATAGGCATCAGTAGCCGTATTGTAGGTAGCCGAAATTTTCTTTGAAGTGGCAATATTGGCGCAGAAAGCCACTGCCCGTTTCATCGGAGCCGGGTCGGCTGCTTTGGTAGTGCCGTCATCACCCAAAAATTGTTTGCTCAAAGCATTGATACAACCAATGAGTTTGGAAGCATCATCGGTATTGATTTCGGTTTCCTTATCGGCAATCATTCGTTGCACGGCAGGCGGCACATCTTTATCGTTTAGGGTGAGAATCAATACTTTGTAATCGGTTAATAAATTTCGTTCTACGGCTTCACCAAAACCGATGCGGTACATTTCTTCGCCATAGAGTGCCGGGTCGTCCATTGAGCAAAGAATGGCATCTGCCTCTGCTGCTTTGCTTTTGGTGTTGTCGTCATAAAGACGGGGTGTGGCCGTCATATACAGCCTTTTTTTAGATTTGATAAAATCCGCATCGTGCACCTTTGTAAAAGCCGATTCATCTTCACCGGCAAGAGAAACACCGGTGGTTCGGTGTGCTTCATCACATACGATTAAATCAAATTCAGGGAATCCGTTTTTGAGCAAAACTTTTTGCGCACGGGCAATTACTTCAATGGATTGATAAGTAGAGAAAACCACCGTCATTCCAGGTTTGCCGGCTTTTTTAATCTGCTCGAACTGGTATAAAATATAATCCGAATCGGTGGAAGCAGGATAGGCCAAATCCACTACGCTGAATGAATCCGAATCCTCGTTTTTCTTCTTTTGTTTGGTAATTTCGGGGTCGGAACAGATGGCGATGGCATTAATCGGCTCATTGGCATCGGCGCTCCACGAGCGTAGGGTTTGTCCGAGCAATGCAATGGAAGGAACCAGAAAAAGAATAAGCCCTTTGCCGTTGGTTTCATTTTCGGCAATACGCAGAGCCGTAAAGGTTTTTCCCGTACCGCAAGCCATAATCAGTTTACCGCGGCTGTGGGTTTTAAAATATTCGTTGGTTTTTTCCAATGCTTCCTTTTGATGCGGACGGAGCGACTTTTTAGGTGTTCGGGCAGCTTCACCGTGAACCCCTTCTTCCAATTTATCCCAATCAACCGGAGCTTCAATTAAATCGAACAAATTGATACGCGTAACCGGTGGGTTTTGGTTGCGAATGGCCTGTTCGGCATTGCTTCCCCAATGGTTGGTGGTAGAAATCCATAATCTTTGCGCAAATCGGGTGGTTTGCATTTGTTCATTTTTAAACTCCCGACTGGATGTAGATAAAAAGGAATCCACCGAAGGTTTGTCGATGGTCGCATCTTCCTGATAGCATTTGCATTGTATGGCCCAATAATCGCCTTCGTGCGTCAAAGCTACCAAATCGATACCTGTATCGCTGCCACCCAAATCCGATTTTCCCGGAAACTCATTCCAGAGCCATACGTTCTTAAATTTAAACGCATATTTGGGATCGGTTTGCAGATAGGCCTGCATCAATCTTTCAAAACGGTCGCCTTTATCTCTTTCAGAGAAAGCAATTTTTCTGTATTTGTCTAATATCTTTAAAAAACTCATCTTCAATTTTTATGATTCTGTTCTACAAGCAAATCCTTCACACTTACATCCAGTATTTCCGCAATTTTATAGAGTGTTTCCAGACTGGGCTGCTGGCGGTTCTGTACATAACCGTTGACGATATTGTAGCTTTTGCCCAACTTTTGAGCAAGCCAGGTTTGTGTAATTCCTTTTTCTTTTAATACTTCCTTAATCCGATTCACTCGAGAATAATTTAATGGCTAAAATAGAATTAATTTTCGGTTTATACTGTTTTTTAGTGTAAAATCTAAGTGTATTTTAGCTTATGTAAGGAATAAACGAAAGTAATTTCTAGAGTAAATGCTTGCTTTTTGGTTTTTCTGACGGCTTGCAGTTAACGGCCCGGCGGCTTTGCGCAGTGCCGGAGCTTGAAGCCGAAGGCTTCGGAAG
>JACFNF010000021.1 GCA_019454985.1 Bacteroidales bacterium | reverse complement strand
AATGAAATATCCATAAGCTTTAATCATACCCACTGTAATGAATATAGTTTCGACCTTTGAGGGTGAAATTAAAAGTTGACACTATGGAAACACAAGGGGTAAATTTTCCGCAAATTGTCGCGGTAGGCTGCGGCATAGATGTACATCAGGCGGTAATAGTAGCGACCATCCGAAGCAGTGATCAAAGTTACGAGACTCGGACGTTCGAGGCCTACACAAGTTCTTTGACAGAGTTAAGAGATTGGTGCAAACAGAGAGGGGTTACGCATGTAGCGATAGAAAGCACCGGAGTTTATTGGAAACCGGTATACAACATACTGGAAGAATTTTTCGAGGTAATTCTGGTCAATGCACGTCACGTGAAAAACATTCCCGGCCACAAGACCGACAAGAAAGACAGTGCCTGGTTGAGTAAGCTGCTATTAGGCGGATTACTTAAAGGTAGTTTTATTCCGCCTGTGGAAATAAGGGACTTACGTGATTTGGTTCGTTACAAGAAGAAACAGGTGCAACAAATCGGTAGTGAAAGTAATCGGTTGTACAGAGTACTTGAAGATGCGAACATCAAACTATCCACAGTCATGAAAGCCGATAGTGTGAGCGGCAAGCAGGTGATCAAGGCATTGATATCAGGAGAAAGAGACCCTGTGGTATTATCCAGGCTTGTGCATGGAAAGACCAAGGCTGCCAAAGCTGAAATTATCAAAGCCCTCGAGGGCAACCTTCGGGACCACCACAGGTTTATGCTCCAAACCATTCAACGAAGCATTGAGAAGAAAGAGCAATTGGTTGAAGAAATCGAAAAGCAGATTGACCTGATGGCAGAGAAGTACAAAGTTGAAATCGAATTGTTGACAACCATAGATGGAGTAGGAAGAGACAGCGCCATAGCCATCATAAGTGAGATTGGAACGGATATGAGTCGTTTTCCAAACGAGCATCACTTAAGTAGTTTGGGAGGAATGAGCCCGGGCAATAATGAGAGCGCTGGTAAAAAAAAAGTTCCAAAACCATCAAAGGAAATCAGCATTTGAGAGTCACTTTGGTTGAATGTGCATGGGGTGCCACAAGAAAGAAAGATGGCTTTTTGAAAAGAAAGTACTACACCATCAGTGCACGAAGGGGCAAGAAAAAGGCACTATTTGCCGTGGGTCACAAGATTCTGATCGCTGCATATTTTGTACTTCTAAAGCTTGAGCCTTATAAGGAACCTGCTGATGACAGCCAAAAGCGCAAACAAAAACAGATCAACTACCTCAAGGAAAGACTTAAGGAATTGGAGTCAGCCAGTTAAAATATCAATCTAAGGTCGTTTTTTTACTGGGCAAGCTTCATGCTATCCTGAAAATGAAATTGACATCCTCAAAAAGTTAAGCACCCACTGTTGTTGCCACGCTAGAAGCGATTCTGGCCGGAGCACGTAGATGAAAATTTACTCTCTTAACTTTATGATTGATTTTTAATCACTTAACTATTTATATACAGATGAAAATATAATTAAGTGAATATCAAATTGACATATGATTGGTTTGAGGTTTAACCGTATGTTGTGTTTTGAGTGCAAAAATATAAAAAGAAGTGCGCTATTTGTCAAGCTGATCGAAAATAATTATTTCATTGGACACACATCCGTGAAAACGAATTCTTTTCATAAAATGAATGAAGTTATGATCAAAATCTACTCCTTTTGGCATAGCGTGATTTTTATGTGAATGTATTCAACCTTTGCGCTACTTTTGTAAAAAAAAAGATATTTGTTTTTTAGCTGGCAGTAGAATAATGACCCTTTTTTTTAAGCCCATAAAGCCGAAAATTTTAATGCTTATTGCACCATCGTGGGTTGTTATCCTTCCGGCGTTATTTCTGGTTTTGGCTTTATCTTCATGCACAGCCACTCGTTTCATTCCTGAGAACAAAGCCCTTCTTAAAAAGAATGTGGTTGTTATTCAGGATGCTAAGCCGGCCAATTTTGTTAAATCAGATCTTGAATATCTGATTCCGCAAAAGCCAAACCGTAGTTTTTTTGGCAACAGGGTAGGGCTGTGGTTTCATTATTTTTCTGAACGTCGCCAGCGAAATTGGCTTTGGCGTTGGGTTTATCAAAACTCTGGTGAAGGCCCGATATATGTGGACGAAGCGCAGAATCACAATATAGCTTTTCAACTTTCGCGTTATACCTACAACAAAGGCTACTTCAATAGCACCGTTGAGCCAAAAGTGGTATTGCATAAAAACAGGCTGGCTACTGTGGTTTATGAAGTGAACCTCAAACAGCCTTACACTGTTGATAGCATCCGCCAAACCATTGCCGATACCAATCTTTTGCGTTACCTGGATGTCGGTTCACAGGCTTCTTTGATCAGGAAGAACAACGTTTATGATGCATATCTTCTTGATACCGAACGCGATCGCATCACCAATCTGCTGCGAAACGACGGCTATTACGATTTCACGAAGGAGTATATCCAGTTTGAGGTGGATACAAACCTCAATCGCCATGCGCTAAGCCTCAATATGGTCGTTCGTAATCCGTTGAACCGGAATGGAAAGACAGCTCCTTTTCATAAACGTTATTTTATCCGAGATATCACGGTTTTCCCTGCTCATGACCCTTTCACGCCTGCAACAGGCCCTGCCGACACCCTTTTCTATGAACGGAAAAACCCTGCCACTTCGCAATCGTCTAAGCTTAATTTTGTCTTTTACGGAAAAATGGGGATCAGGGCGTCAACCTTCAATCCTGTATTGCAGATTTATGAAGATGAACCATTCAGTATGAATAAGTTGAGGCAAACCTATAAAGGCCTGACCAACTTGAAAATTTTCCGGGCATCAAACATCTCATACGATACCATTCCTTTGCATGGGATGCCCGAAACGATAGATTCCAATTTTCTTCATTGCAGAATTTACCTTCAGCGAAACAAGACAAACGGCTACTCCGTTGAGCTCGAAGGCACCAATAATGGTGGTGATCTGGGCATCAGGGGAGGGTTGGTGTTTTCGAACAAAAACCTTTTCAAAGGTTCCGAAATCTTCAGGCTCCGATTCAATGGAGGGGTGGAAGCGCAACAAGTACACGAACTTGATGTGCAGGGGCAAAGCCGCCCGGCTTTTTTCAATACCTTCGAAACCGGTATTGATGCCAGCATCTATTTTCCACGTTTCCTTAGCCCGATCCGATTGAGGCAATTTGCCCGGGAATATTTGCCAAAAACCAATGTCAGTGTTGGCTTTAACAAGCAAAGAAGGCAATATTACGATCGTGCTATCCTCAAAACCTCTTTTGGCTACGACTGGATGACCAATTCCAACGAACAGCATTTGTTTAGCCCGGTCAACCTCAGCTCTGTCAAGGTGTCGCCTTCGGAGGAATTTCAAAATTTTTTAGATAAACAAACAAATCGCCGCTTTAAAGATCAATACTCCAACCACTTGATACTTAGCTTGATGTATAGCTATATATACAATAGCCAAAATGTGGATAAACTAAAAGACTTTATCTATTACCGCCTTAATGCTGAGAGTTCCGGCGGGTTGGTTTCACTGTTCAATCACACTTCCCTTGTGAACCAGTCCGACGAATATTACACCGTCTTAGGGATTCGTTATGCCCAATATTTACGTTTAGATCAGGATTTACGCTATTACCGGGTATTATCGCACGAACATCGTTTAGTTTACCGTGCCATGATTGGGGTGGGCTATTCTTATGGTAATTCGGTGCAGATGCCTTTCGAGAAAAGTTATTTTGCAGGAGGATCAAACGGTATGAGGGGCTGGCAGCTTCGCCATCTCGGACCGGGCTCTTATTCTGACTCTGTTGACATCGAACGCATTGGTGATATCCAGCTCGAGATGAACCTCGAATATCGCTTTCCGGTCATCAGCTATCTGAAAGGAGCCCTATTTATGGATGCAGGAAATATCTGGACGCTGCATGACCAGGCTTATTTCAAAAACGGAACATTCGGATTCAACACTTTTTATAAAGAGATCGCCCTTGATGCCGGATTAGGTTTCCGTTTCGACTTCTCGTTTTTTATTTTTCGCCTCGATGCTGCCATTCCATTACGCGACCCTGCTTTTCCCGAAAATGAGCGCTGGCGCTTCAATAAATTGCAGCTCAAACAGCTTGTCTGGAATTTTGGAATTGGCTATCCTTTCTGATGGACTCCCGACAATTGAATCATGAACTTCGGCGCGCATTCGGATTCGAGCCAACCGAAGGCCAATCCAAAGTGATGCATCACTTGTCGGTTTTCTTGCTTTCGAAGAAGATTCACCCTGTTTATCTGTTAAAAGGTTTTGCCGGGACGGGTAAAACGAGTTTGGTCTCCGCTTTGGTGAAAGTTTTGCCTGCCTTGCGTATGAAAGTCGTGCTGCTGGCGCCAACCGGTCGTGCCGCAAAAGTGCTTTCAGCTTATTCCGGACGCACAGCTCACACCATTCATCGAAAAATCTATTTCCATACCCGCCAGGCTGATGGACGTCGTAAAATGGTGCTGGCTTCAAACAAACACACTCATTGTCTTTTCATTGTGGACGAAGCATCAATGATTACCGACAGCACGGCTGAAACAGGACGAAGCCTGCTCGACGACCTGATGCAATACGTGTGGTCGGGCGAAAACTGCCGCTTGCTCCTCATTGGCGACCATGCCCAACTGCCACCCGTCGGCCTCAGTTTTAGCCCGGCTCTCGACCTGCAAATGCTCAAATCCGCTTACGACATTACAGCAGCCTCCTGCGAGCTAACCGAGGTTATGCGGCAGGCGCTCAATTCTGGAATATTATTCAACGCCACTCGGATACGCGAAAAACTTGCTGCAGGCCACAGCAAAATGCCGATGTTTGCGCTCAACGGCTTTCACGACATCTCCATCCTCGATGCTGGAAATATGGAAGACCTCATGAATACGGCTTTTGGAGGCCGCGACTTCAGCAAAGCCGTGGTCATTTGCCGGACCAACCGACGAGCGAACCTTTACAACCAGGCTATCCGGCAACGAATCCTGGGGATGGAACCCGAAATGGAAACCGGCGACCTGTTGATGGTGGTGAAAAACAACTATTTCTGGATAGCTGAGGGAGATACCGGCGGTTTCATCGCCAATGGCGATATTGCCGAAGTGATGCGCATCAGCCGGAGAGAGGAAATCTTTGGTTTCAATTTCGCCGACGTGGAACTGCGCTTTGTGGAATATCCCGATCAACCGCCGCTCTCGGTGAAAATCATTACCGATACCCTGATGTCGGAAGGCGCAGCCCTCACCGAAGCCGACCATCAAAAACTTACGGCCGCCATTGCCGATGATTATGCCGATGAAACATCAAAGTCCCGGCGATGGGCCTTGATTCGCGAAAATCCTTATTTCAACGCACTTCAGGTGAAATATGCCTATGCGCTGACCTGTCATAAAACCCAGGGCGGACAATGGCCGCTTGTCTTCATTGATTCCGGCATTTTTAAAACCGAACAACTCGATATTGGTTATCTGCGTTGGCTCTATACAGCTATCACACGCGCCACTTCGCAGGTTTATCTCATGAATTTTACTTCCGATTTTTTTGAATAACAGCTTTCGCACCGTTTCGATCCAGCTGCTTCAACGCTCAGTTTGGTAACAGCTATTTTTGGCGCTAAAAAAAGCCACAACTTCGGTTGTGGCTTTTGATATTCGATGAAAGTCGGAAATTATTTCTTTTTCGACTTTTCTTCTTTTTCAAGATCCTCTTTCAATCCTGCCAGAACATCAAGATCGCCTAAGGTGGTACGCTCTAAATTTTCGTTGATAATCTTCACGGCGCGTTTGGTGTTCTTTTGCTCGGACGATTTTTCATCGGCTTCGGCGGTGCGAGCCACGAAAGCAGCGTCTTCGTGGATACGCGAGTGGGAGAGAATGATCTTCTTATTTTCTTTCGAGAACTCGATCACTTTGAAGTCCATGGTTTCATCGTTTTTGGCCTGACTGCCATCCTCTTTTTTGAGATGACGGTTGGGGGCAAAACCTTCAACGCCATAAGGCAACGAAACAATCATGCCTTTGTCGGAAGTGCCGATGATAGTTCCCTGATGGACGCTGCCAACAGTAAAGATACTTTCAAACACATCCCATGGATTTTCTTCAAGCTGTTTATGGCCAAGGCTCAGACGACGATTTTCTTCGTCCACGTCGAGCACGAGCACCTCGATGGTTTCGCCTACCTTGGTAAACTCGGCCGGATGTTTGATCTTCTTCGACCACGAAAGGTCGGAAATGTGAATCAGGCCGTCAACGCCTTCTTCCATCTCCACAAAGATACCAAAAGTGGTGAAGTTGCGCACAGTGGCCGTATGTTTCGAGTTGACCGGATAACGTTCTTTGATGTTCGACCAGGGATCGGGAATCAATTGTTTCATGCCTAACGACATTTTGCGGTCTTCGCGATCTAAAGTGAGAATGACGGCTTCCACTTCCTGACCAACTTTCAGGAAGTCCTGAGCTGTGCGCAGATGCTGCGACCACGACATTTCACTTACGTGGATCAGGCCTTCAACACCGGGGGCAATCTCGATGAAAGCGCCATAGTCGGCGATCACCACTACCTTGCCTTTAACCTTGTCACCAACTTTCAGGTTTTCGTCGAGAGCATCCCATGGATGTGGGGTGAGCTGCTTCAGACCCAATGCAATACGTTTCTTGCTGTCGTCGAAATCAAGGATAACGACTTTGATTTTCTGGTCGAGCTCAACAATTTCTTCAGGATGGTTGATGCGTCCCCACGAGAGGTCGGTGATGTGGATAAGACCGTCAACGCCCCCCAAATCAATAAACACACCGTAGGTGGTGATGTTTTTGACGGTTCCTTCGAGAACCTGACCCTTTTCGAGTTTGCTGATAATTTCGGCTTTTTGCTGTTCAAGCTCGTCCTCAATAAGCGCTTTGTGCGATACCACCACATTTTTGTATTCCTGATTGATTTTCACAACCTTGAATTCCATGGTTTTATCAACATAGATGTCGTAATCGCGAATGGGCTTCACGTCAATCTGTGAGCCGGGAAGGAAAGCTTCGATACCAAACACATCTACGATGAGTCCGCCCTTAGTGCGGCATTTTACATAACCGGTGATGATTTCTTCTTTTTCGAAAGCATCGTTCACGCGATCCCACGAACGAAGGATACGTGCTTTTTTATGAGAAAGCTCGAGCTGGCCACTCGAACCTTCCTGATTTTCAACATAAACTTCAACTCTGTCGCCAACTTTGAGGCCGGGGTTATAGCGAAATTCCGAAACAGGAATTACACCGTCGGATTTGAAGCCAATGTTGACGATCACTTCGCGTGCGTTTTTGCCAACGACAAGCCCGTCAATCACTTCGTGGTCGCCAATGGAGCTGAGTGTCTTGTCGTACATCTGCTCGAGCTTGCTACGCTCGGAGCTGGAGTACTTTTCGTGCCTTTTGTCAACGGCATCCCAGTCAAATTCGCCGGGAACCTGTGGTTGCGGGCGTTCTTTAACGGGTTTTGCTGCGGGAGCCTCGGCTACAGTTTCAGTAGCCTGACTTTCGTCAACAGGCTGGGAGGCAGGAACTGGCTCCATCATTGGTTCTTCGTTGACGAGGTTTTCGTGTTCTGTCATAAAAATTAGATTTGTACCTGAACCGTCGTTCCGTACTCCTTCAGTCAGGGGGTGTTAAACATGTTTTCTGTTAAGGCATTGATTACAACGTGTTGTAGCCAATTCCGGATCGGCCTTAATTTGAGCCTGCAAAAATAGAACTTTATTTCATATAAAACGATAAACAAACAAGCTTTTTTTGCATCATAAAGCTGATGATAAATTCTTAAAAAAAAATTAAAGATGTTTTTCTTTTTTTTGTTCCATATTTGGAATGTCGTATTTTTGTTAGGAACAATGTAGCAATTTTCCCATTTATGATACTTTAAATAGGCCCGCATGAATACAAGAACGCGACTTTTAATACTTCTGGCTGTTGCTGCCGCAATAGCGGTTGTAGCTTATTGGACGGGAAACCGGAGAACTGCCAACTATAAAGAAAAACAACACCAAAGCTTTATTAGTCATCTGAGTAGTATAATTCACGCAGTTGATGACGAGATTGTTAACAATCAGATTGACGAAAAGCCGCAGCCGGCACTCTACGATCGCCTTAGAAATCAAATTTCTACCCTTGAAGATTTGTACGTTGGACGCCACTATTTTGCTGTTTTGAAAAATGAGGATGGTTATAGGGTAGGCCTTTGCTCAAAAACCAATTCGGAATATAAAAAGGGCGATCCTTATTCGGTGGGCAAACAGGTGGAGGAGATTGTTTTCGGCCATCACAAACCATTTGTCGAGGAAGTGATGCAAAATGGTAAACTTCATAAAATCAAAGTGTTTGTTCCGATTTTTCCTGCTAATTATAAAAACCCCATCTTGTTTGTTATGGAGCTGAAAGGGAAGTCGTATTTCGAGAAACAGACCGTTTTACGACGACAGACCTATATTGTTTTTACTTTGCTTGCTCTGATTGTGATCATATGCCTTGTGATCATCTTTTGGCGGAATGATTTACCTGCCGAGAAACAAAATCGTTTTGTACACGTCGATACAATTGGGTTTTTCTTTGTTGGTTTATGGCTTGTGATCATATCGGCTGAGCTCTATATAGAAGCGAAAAAGGATGAACAACAACTTATTTTTAATAACTATGGCGCAAGTGCGTCCACCATATTACGCTCGACTTTCCGTGAAATTGGTCATCATCTTGAAGAACTCGGTGTTTTTCTTGCAAATAGCGAAGAAGTTGATAGCCTTGAATTTGCAAATTGTGCATATCAAATACTAATTAAATATCATTTTGAATCGCTTTTTTTATTTGAAACATCAGATTTGAAGCACAGTCAGTCAGCGATTCGTCTGACCGATGTTGACGGATCAGAGCTGTTTTTAAAGTATCATCAAGAGGCCAATACCCGTAGTGGTTATCTTTTGCTCAGCAACCAAATGATTGTGGATTCACTCCAGGATTTTTTATTTCAATCCGGAGCCGACAGACTGCTTCATAGCACTGGTTTTATTCGTCCGCCAAGCTTAAATGGGGATGGGATGATTGTGATTGGGTATAAAATCCCCGATGGACCGCAAGACGGCCGCCACAACAAATACAAACGCTTTTTGGCTGCTACAATTGATCCCCAACGCATTATTGAACAAGCTTTTCGAAATGCTGAATGGCTTAAAATGGATATGGCTGTTGATTTGGTCGAATATATCAATAGAAACCAAAGTCAGCATATTGGCTCATTTCCTTTTAGCCATTATCGCGCTGCAAGCACCGAAGAGTTGGATGCTCATTTTGCCAGTTTTGAATTTGTAAAAGCCTGTGCGTTGTTGATCTGGGGCGATTTCTATGTGATGAAACTGCATTCTCTTGAGGGTTATTTTGCCGGAATAATCGGCCTGCGAACCAAATTGTTCTATTTTGCCGGTTTTATTATGTTATTGCTTGGTACGCTGGTGATTTTCTTTTACCGGCGCCATTCGCAAATGCTGGAGATTTTGGTTGATAAACGTTCGAGAGAGCTCAACCGCCGAATACGCGATTTGGTATGCATTCGCAATGTCACGCAGATGCTTCAGTCAGAAAAAGATATCACAACGAACCTTGGAGATGTTGGTTTTGAACTCGAAAACACCCTTTTTCCGAACAAAGAAGCCTACATTGAATTTTTGACCGATGGTGTAAAAATAATTTCCTCAGGTAGAAATGGCGGAAAACGCATTGCCGCTTCATTCGATCTCAAGCGAAATCACCAAATAGTTGGCTCACTTAAAGTAAAAAGTGATGAACCGGTGCGTTTAGAGGAAGAAGACATGCTGTTGCTTAACCAGATTGTAACAAAAATCAACAATTATCTGGATCATTTTCGCGTTACTAAAGAACTGAGGGACAGTGAAACAAAATTCAGATCATTGGTCGAAAATGCTTTTGATGCAATTTATATCTTATCAAACCGTCAGTTTCTCTATGTCAATCAAGCATTTTCCAGTATGGTCGGCTATACCGAAGCCGAACTGACTTCGCCTGATTTTGACCTGAATGTTTTGTTGACGCCCTTTAGCAAAACGATTGTAGAACAACATATTTCCGACAGAAGGAAGGGGATTGCGGTACCCAAACGCTATGAATTTCAGCAATTGGCAAAAGATGGACGGGTGGTGGATGTGGAAGCTTCAACCGTTGTGGTTGAGCTGGAGGGTAAGTCGGTGACCATTGGGATGCTTCACGATATCACAACGCGAAAACGAAACGAGACGATCCTGATAAACAGCGAGGAAAGGTTGCAACAACAAAATGAAGAGCTTCAGGTGCTGAATGAAGAATTGAACCAAACCAACGATCAAATGCGGCAGATGAACGCTGATCTGATTGAAGCTAAACACAAAGCTGAAGCCAGCGACCGCTTGAAAACAGCATTCCTCAACAACATCTCGCATGAATTACGAACTCCGCTCAACGGAATTTTAGGAGCCTCGAGCATGATTTTAGAAGGTGGATTTGAATCAGAGGCCGAACGAATCGAAATGGAGGCGGTACTTAATCTCAGCTCAAACCGTTTAGTGAGAACCATTGAACAATATGTGGATATTTCCATGCTGGCATCGGATACCATGCCTGTTAAAAAGGAAATCATCAAACCACGGCGTTCGATGGAGAATACGGTGAAGAATTTCCTGAATCTCTGTAAACACAAAAATCTCAGACTTGAAATTGAAATTGAAGTTGACGATGAATTTGTGATTGAAACCGATCGCAATCTTTTCGAAAAAATTGTTGATCATCTTTTGGATAATGCCGTAAAATTTACTCCTTCCGGATATATCCGTTTTCGCCTCAGCAAAACAGCCTCCAGCGGATTGCTGGCCGAGATTCATGATAGCGGCGTAGGTATTCAGGACGACTTTAAACCTCATATTTACGAACTTTTTGCCCAACAGGAGAATTCCACGGTACGCCGTTTCGACGGCAGCGGACTGGGACTCTCCATCGTCAAGAGGTGTTGTGATATCATTGGTGCTACAATTCGTTTTGAATCGAAGGTGGACGTAGGCACAAGTTTTTACGTTGAATTACAGGGCCTTCAAAAAACGATGACCAACAAAGCAGAACCCGAGAAAGTTGAGAGGCAAACTTTATCCGGTGATTTGAAAAATATGACCGTTCTGATTGCCGAAGATGAAGATTCGAATTATGCAGTGCTTGATGTGGTGCTTGTCAAGCGATTGAATATTCAAATTATCCGTGCTGAGAATGGAGCCGAAGCTGTTGAACTTTGCGCAAAACACCCCGAAGTTGACCTTTGCCTCATGGATATCAAAATGCCGGTGATGGATGGCTACGAAGCTACACGGCTTATCAAACAAATGAGGCCGCAACTGCCGGTGATTGCCATCACTGCCTTAGGTTTGATTGACGATGATCGCAAAGCTTATGCCGCCGGATGCGACGATTATCTTTCAAAACCTTTTCAGGTGAATATCCTCCTCGAAAAAGTTCGTTATTGGCTTTCTACCAGACCAAAGAATGATGAAAAACAGAAGCAGGAAAAAGGGGAAGATTCCTGAAATTCTATCATCAGCCTCATTTTTTTCTTGACTTTTCTTGAAGGTAAAAGTTAATCCGAATGTGTCATTATGACATAAGTCTCATTAGTCAAAGCTGACGAATTGTCATAGATTGATTTGTTAATACCTGAAGGACGGCTGTACTGATCAGAAAATGAGGATGTTTCATGATTGAATCAATTCCATGATTTGAACGGTAAGCTTTTTGATGAAATGCATCAAAAAACGAATGATGATGAATTTAAATCAATTTACCCATAAGTCGCAGGAAGCCATCGCCAAAGCACAACAGATTGCTTTGGAAGGAGGGCAACAGGCTGTTGAGAATCTTCACCTGTTGAAGGCTTTGCTGCAAACCGATCAGATGTTTGTGCCTCAGATTTTGAAACGCTTGAGTGTTGAGGCCAAGACCATAGAGGCTGTTGTTGACAGCAGTCTCAAATCTCTTCCGCGTGTGAGTGGAGGCGAACCCTATTTTTCACGCGAAACACTTCAGACTTTTCAGCAGGCAATGACCCTTAGCCAGAGCAAAGGCGATAGTTATGTCTCGCTCGATCATTTGTTGCTTGCTCTGTTTGAAACTCCTTCGGCTGCTTCACGCATATTGAAAGACAGCCGTTTGACCCATGATGCATTGGTTGCTGCCATTGACCAGGTGCGCAGCGGTAATCGCGTAGATAGCCCCGGCGCTGAACAAAGTTTTGAAGCATTAAACCGTTATGCACGCAATCTCAATGCTTTGGCTGCCGAAGGCAAACTTGATCCGGTAATCGGTCGGGACGACGAAATCCGACGGGTGCTTCAAATTCTTTCGCGGCGAACTAAAAACAATCCTATTCTCATTGGCGAGCCGGGTGTAGGCAAAACGGCCATTGCCGAAGGTATTGCCCACCGCATCGTGAATGGCGATGTTCCTGAAAACCTGAAAGGCAAACAAGTGTTTTCGCTCGATATGGGAGCTTTGGTGGCCGGCGCCATGTATAAAGGCGAATTCGAAGAACGACTCAAAGGCGTAGTCAATGAAGTGATTAAAAGCGAAGGAGAAGTTATCCTGTTCATTGATGAAATCCATACTTTGGTCGGAGCGGGCAAGGGCGAAGGCGCAATGGATGCAGCCAATATCCTGAAACCGGCTCTGGCAAGAGGAGAGCTTCGGGCTGTCGGCGCTACCACGCTGAAGGAGTATCAGAAATATTTTGAAAAAGACAAAGCCCTTGAGCGCCGTTTCCAGATTGTCATGGTGAACGAACCCTCTGTGGCCGATGCTGTTTCAATCTTGCGCGGACTGAAAGAACGCTACGAGTCGCATCATCAGGTGCGTATCCTCGATCAGGCCATCATTGCGGCGGTTGAGTTGTCGCACCGTTATATCTCCGACAGGTTTCTGCCAGATAAGGCCATTGACCTGATTGATGAGGCAGCTGCCCGTTTGCGTCTCGAAATCAACTCATTGCCCGAAGAGTTGGAAAGAGTGGAACGCCGGATCAGACAATTGGAAATTGAACGCGAAGCTATCCGGCGCGAAAACGATAAGCCAAAACTTGAAACCATTTCGCGTGAGTTGGCCGACCTTATCGAAGAAAGAAATTCCTTCCGCTCAAAATGGGAAGCCGAGAAAAACCTGATTGAAGAAATACAAGCTCACAAAAAGAATATTGAAGGCTTTAAGAATGAAGCCGATAAAGCCGAGCGTGAAGGCGATTTTGGCCGTGTTGCCGAGCTACGCTATGGAAAGATCAGGGAACAGGAACAAGCAATCGAAAATGCAAAGAGCCAACTTGTTGTACTCCAGGGCGATCATCCTTTGGTGAACGAAGAAGTAGGCAGTGACGAGATTGCCGAAGTGGTTTCACGTGCAACAGGTATTCCGGTGAGTAAAATGATGACCAGTGAACGCGAAAAACTGCTTCATCTCGAGGCTCATCTCCATGAGCGTGTCATTGGTCAGGACGAGGCCATTCAAACGGTGGCCGATGCCATCCGCCGAAGTCGTGCCGGGCTTCAACACCAGTCGCGCCCCATTGGCTCCTTTATCTTTTTAGGCACAACGGGTGTCGGGAAAACCGAATTGGCCAAAGCGCTGGCGGCCTATCTGTTTGACAACGAACATGCCATGGTGAGAATTGATATGTCGGAATATCAGGAACGGCATGCCGTGTCACGGCTCATTGGCGCTCCTCCAGGTTATGTTGGATATGACGAAAGCGGACAACTCACCGAAGCCATCCGTCGTAAACCCTATGCAGTGATATTGCTCGACGAGATTGAAAAAGCGCATCCCGATGTGTTCAATATCCTCCTTCAGGTGCTCGATGATGGCAGGCTCACCGACAATAAAGGACGAACCGTTGACTTCAAGAATACCATCATTGTGATGACCAGCAATATTGGTTCTGAAATTATTCAGCAAAGCCTCGGAAATCCTGACGCCGCAAACCACGACGCCCTGTTCGAAGCCACGCGCGAAAAGGTGATGAGCCTGTTGAAAGCAACGATGAGGCCCGAGTTTCTGAACCGGGTGGATGATATAGTGATGTTTAAGCCGCTTGACAGGCACGAAATTCTGGAAGTCGTCAAACTTCAGGTGAATGAAGTGATCAGGATGGTCGAACAGAATGGCCTCAGCCTGCATCTTACCGATGCTGCATACCAATACCTTGCCGATGCGGGCTACAATCCGCAATACGGAGCCCGACCGGTACGCCGGGTAATCCAGAAAAGTATCCTGAACGAGTTGTCTAAGTGGATGATATCAAACGAGATAGAGAAATCACAAGCTGTAGAAATTGATGCTTCAAACAACAAACTGATTTTCAGGAAAACAGAGCGTTAATGGCCACAATGGCTTAGACGTTAAAACGAATGTGAAGGATGTCGCCATCTTCAACCACGTAGGTTTTGCCTTCGACTTTGAATTTGCCGGCATCCTTCACTGCTTGTTCTGATTTGTATTGGATAAAATCGGCATATTTCATCACTTCGGCTCTGATGAATCCACGTTCGAGGTCGGAATGGATGACACCGGCAGCTTGCGGCGCAGTCATGCCTTTGTGGATGGTCCAGGCTTTGACTTCTTTCGGTCCTGCCGTAAAAAACGACTGTAAGTTAAGCAATTTGTATGCAGCCATAATGAGTTTGTTCACGCCGGGCTCGCTAAGACCTGCATCCGAAAGGAATACTTCACGGTCGGCGGCATCTTCAAGTTCGGCGATTTCTGCTTCTAATTTTCCGGCGATCACCAGCACCTCGGCACCACTACCTTCAAGGACTTGTTTCACAAGATCGCTATACCTGTTGCCCGTGACGGCCGATTGGTCGTCCACATTGCAGACAAAAATCACCGGTTTCGCTGTCAATAGCTGTAATTCCGAGATGTGTCGTTTATCCTCCTCCTCGACGGGAGCTGTTCGCGCATTCCCGAAGTTTTCCAGATGATTTTTGTAAATCTGGAGTACTTCCATCGTCTTTTTAGCGTCTTTCTCACCCACTTTCACTAATTTCTCCACACGCTGTATCTTGCGCATGACAAGGTCTAAATCGCGCACCTGAAGTTCTAAGTCCACAATTTGCATGTCGCGTACCGGATCAACTGAGCCTTCGATATGTGGCAGTGCAGGATCGTCAAAACAGCGCAACACATGAACCAAAGCATCCATTTGTTGAATGTCGGCCAAAAACTTATTGCCGACACCTTCACCCTGGCTTGCTCCTTTGGCCAAACCAGGAACGTCAACAATCTCAACGGTAGCAGGAACCACTTTGGCCGAATGAATCAAAGCGTCAATGGCCTGGAGCCGTTTGTCGGGCACTTCAACCATGCCGATGTTCGACTTGGTGGCGCTGAAAGCAAAGCTCGAAGCTTCAGCTTTGGTGTTCGACATGCAGTTGAAAATTGTGGTTTTCCCGGTATTTGTCAGGCCAATGATGCCGCAGTTGAGAGCCATAATTGAAAGTTTTTTCGATTTTAAAAAGGGGCGTGCAAAGTTAAAGATTTTGGCTTCGTCCGAAAAAAAATGAACCCTTCTTGCAGCGAATTCAATTTTATACTATTTTTGCAGCCGTTTTGATTGATGGAATCAATTTGTCCAATGGTGTAATGGTAGCACTGCAGATTTTGGTTCTGCCTGTCTAGGTTCGAATCCTGGTTGGACAACAATAAAACATAAAACCCTCTATCAGAGGGTTTTATGTTTTAAGTCTCCCGATGCGTGAAAGGAAAATATTTTTTTACCTATCGGTCTGTGACTCAATAAAATGTTGTATATTTGCAGCGTTTTGCGGGGAAAGGAAAAGTTGGGGGGCTGAAGCCCCTTTTTTATTGAAAATAGAAAATGTTGGAAAGAGAACAAATTAAACGGTGGGTTGAAGAGATTTTAGACGGGACAGACCGCTTTGTGGTGGATGTTGTTCTGAAAAATGAAGACATGATTTATGTTTTTCTGGATTCGGATACGGCACTTACCATTGATCATTGTGTTGAAGTGAGCCGCGCCCTTGAAACAAAGCTCAACCGCGATGAGCAGGACTATGAGTTACGTGTGTCGTCGGCCGGCCTTGACCACCCGCTGAATATGCCCCGGCAATATGTAAAAAACATCGGACGAAAAATTCGCCTCGAAATGAAGGATGGAAGCAGTCATCTGGGTAAGATTACCGAAGCAGGAGACGAGGCTGTTACCATTGAATTGATTCACGAAAAAAAACATAAAAAAATTAAACAAGAGGAAATTGGCGGCCTGATCACCGTGGCTTATTCCGACATCAAAGAAGGCTGGCCTGTCATTAGTTTTACCTAATATATTATATTCCAAATGGATAGTATTAACTTAGTTGAGAGTTTTTCTGAGTTTAAGGAATTTAAAAACATTGATCGGGAAAGGATGATGCGTATCCTTGAAGACGTGTTCAAAGCCATGCTGATCAAGAAGTATGGTTCTGACGAATACTTCGACATCATTATCAATATTGATAAAGGCGACCTTGAAATCTGGCATAACCGTCAGATTGTGGAAGATGACGAGGTGGAAGACCCGGCTTCTCAAATAGCCTTATCGGAAGCCATTAAAATAGAGCCCGATTTCGAGGTGGGCGAAGAAGTTTCGGAAGCCATCAGCATCAGCGACTTTGGTCGCCGCGAAATTCTGACCATTCGCCAAAGTTTGGTCTCAAAAATTCTTGAATACGAAAAAGATAGCATTTATCAGAAATATAAGGACAAGGTTGGCGAAATCATCACCGGCGAGGTTTACCAGGTATGGCGTAAAGAAATTTTGGTGTTAGACGACGAAGGTATTGAGCTTATTTTGCCCAAGCAGGAACAAATACCGGCTGACTTTTATCGCAAGGGCGACACCATTCGGGCTGTTGTTCTGAAGGTTGAGATGGTGAACAATACGCCTCGCATCATCCTTTCCCGTACTTCCGAAATCTTTCTGCAACGACTTATCGAGGCTGAAGTTCCCGAAGTTTATGATGGTTTGATCACGATTCGACGCATCGTGCGCGAGCCCGGGCAACGTGCCAAAATCGCCGTTGAATCGTACGACGACCGCATTGATCCCGTTGGCGCTTGCGTTGGAATGAAAGGTTCGCGTATCCATGGCATTGTTAGGGAATTACGCAACGAAAATATTGACGTGATTAACTATACAAATAATCCAAGCCTGTACATCACCCGTACCTTGAGCCCCGCAAAAATCAGCTCCATTCAGATTGATGAAACCAATAAGAGGGCTGAGGTTTTTATGAAACCCGATCAGGTGAGCTTAGCTATCGGGAAAGGCGGTTTCAATATTAAACTTGCCGGAAAACTCACCGGTTATGAAATTGATGTTTACAGGGATACCGATTTTGATACCGAAGATGTTGACCTTGACGAATTCACCGACGAAATTGATGAGTGGATCATTGATCTGTTCAAACAGATCGGTCTCGACACTGCAAAGAGCGTCCTCGAGCTAAGCGCCGAAGAAATTGAAAAACGTACCAACCTCGAAACCGAAACGGTAGCCGAAGTCATTCGTATCTTAAAAGCTGAATTTGAATAAAATCCATATTTTTGCACTTTGTTTTCGAAAATTAAAAACTTTATCCTGATTATGTCCGAAGGCTCCTCTTCAATACGTCTGTCAAAAGCCGCCAGAGAATTCAACGTAGGTACTAGCACCATTGTTGAATTCCTGAATAAAAAGGGACATCAGATTGACTCGAACCCCAATACCAAGCTTACGCCTGAGGTGTATGCCTTGCTTGTGAAGGAGTATCAGAAAGAGAAACAGGTGAAAGAGATTTCCCAAAAATTAGGGATCGAAGCCTCAGGCCGTAAAACCATCACCGCCGAGGATGTGGTAAGATTGGACATCGCGGATGAAGAAGAATACGAACCGGATGAGGTTCGTTTCAAAAATATTCAATCGAATTTGATTGAGAAAACCTCTTCGGGAAAAACAGCGAAAACTAAAACTGTTCCGGTTGAATCTAAACCGGTTGTTGAAAGCCAAAAAGAGCCTCAGGAATCGATAGCATCGGTTAGCGAAAAGCCAGCCGAGCCAACAAAGGAAGCCGAAACAATTGCTGTTGAAGGTAAAGTAGAGCAGCCCGAACCAGAAACGGCGAAATCTAAAAAGCCCGAATCTTCGACTCCTGAAAAAGAGAAAACAGCCGAAACACTAATTTACAAACCTGTCGAACACGAATCCTCACAACCGGACGGGGAGTTGAAGATTGTCGGAAAAATTGATCTTGACAGTCTTAACCTCAAGACAAAGCCGGATAAAAAGTCAAAAGCTGAGCGTAAGAAGGAAGAGGAGAAACGAAAAAAGGCAACTGAAAAGCCCGCCGAAACAAAAAAAACTGTTACTCCCAAACCGGAAGTCAAAGCCGAAGAAGTTGTAGTTGAACCTAAAGCACCTGAACCCGAGTCTAAGCCCGAAGATTCCAAACCTTCCAACTTTATCAAGATGGAGGTGAAAAAGCTTGAGGGACCAAAGATTTTAGATAAAATCGTTTTGCCTGAAGAGCGCAAACCCAAAGCCAAACCTGTAGCATCTTCTTCGGAGGAAAAACTTTCGGCCAGCCAGAAGAAAAAGAAACGGAAACGTATCAAGGGCAATGAACAAGGTGCTGCTCAGACTGCCGCAGGCGGACAGCAAAGTCCAACTGGTCAACAGCGCGGCGCTCAGGGTAAAACTACAGCCGAACATGCCGGGCTCCAACGCGAAGGTAAGAAAGCCAAACATCAGACTTCCCGCAAGGAAGAAAAGGTAGAGCTAACGGAGGAGGAAATCCAGAAACAAATTCGGGATACCCTTGCAAGATTGTCTCCAACCGGAAAATCCAAAACATCGAAACATAAGAGGCAAAAACGCGAGGCTTTCTCACACTCTCAGGCCGAAGAGATTGCCCGTCAGGAGCAGGAGAAATCTATCCTCAAAGTCACCGAGTTTGTTACAGCAAATGAGTTGGCTACCATGATGAATGTTCCCGTTACCAAGGTTATTTCCACCTGTTTAACCCTTGGCATGTTTGTGTCTATTAACCAACGGCTCGACGCCGAGACTTTAGTCCTGGTGGCCGAGGAGTTCGGGTTTAAAGTTGAGTTTGTGAGCTCCGATGTACAGGAGTCGTTGGCAGTGGCCGAGGAAGAAGACAATCCGGCCGATCTTGTCGAACGAGCTCCGGTTGTCACTGTCATGGGGCATGTTGACCATGGGAAAACCAAATTGCTCGACTATATCCGTAAAACCAATGTGGTGGCAGGCGAAGCCGGCGGAATTACACAACATATTGGTGCTTATGAGGTTTACGGCGAAAGCGGAAGAAAAATCACTTTTCTCGATACACCTGGTCACGAAGCTTTTACCGCCATGCGTGCCCGCGGAGCCAAGGTTACCGACGTGGCTATCATCGTCATTGCTGCCGACGACACCGTGATGCCCCAAACCATCGAAGCCATCAACCACGCGCAAGCTGCCGGAGTGCCCATTGTGTTTGCATTTAACAAAATTGACAAGCCCACAGCTAATCCCGAAAAGATAAGGGAGCAATTGGCCAATATGAATATCCTGGTCGAAGATTGGGGTGGAAAATTCCAGTCACAGGAAGTATCGGCAAAAACAGGGGCTGGTATCGAGGCACTGCTCGAAAAAGTACTGCTTGAAGCCGATATTCTCGAACTCAAAGGAAATCCCAAAAAAGCGGCCAAAGGAACAGTGATCGAATCTTCATTGGATAAGGGCCGGGGGTATGTTGCAAAAATCCTTGTTCAGGACGGAACACTCAAAACCGGTGATATTGTCATTGCAGGCTCGGTTTATGGTAGGGTGAAGGCTATGTTCAATGAACGAAACCAGCAGGTTTCCAGTGCAGGCCCGTCCACACCAATCCTTCTGCTTGGGCTCAATGGCGCTCCTCAGGCCGGCGATACCTTTAATGTGATGGCCGACGAAAGAGAAGTGAAAAATATTGCAGCCCGACGTCAGCAACTGGCACGCGAACAAGGATTGCGTACGCAGAAACATATTACCCTCGACGAAATCGGACGCCGAATTGCCATTGGCGACTTCAAAGAACTCAACCTGATTGTGAAGGCCGATGTTGATGGTTCAAGTGAAGCTTTGGCTGATTCTTTGCTGAAACTTTCAACCAGCGAAGTTCAGGTGAATGTGATTCACAAATCGGTGGGTGCAATCAACGAGTCGGATATCATGCTCGCGTCGGCATCCAATGCCATTGTAATAGGATTCCAGGTGCGACCTACTTTGCAGGCCCGAAAACTGGCTGAAACAGAAGAGATTGACATCCGACTCTATAGTATTATCTATACCGCTATCGAAGAAATCAAAGCCGCTATCGAGGGGATGCTTGCTCCCGAAATAGAAGAAGTAGTCACATGTAATCTTGAAATTCGTGAAGTATTCAGAATCACAAAAGTGGGTTCGGTGGCCGGCTGTATGGTACTCGATGGAAAAGTAAACCGCCATACCAAAATCCGCCTTATCCGGGATGGAATTGTAATTTATACCGGCAACCTCGGTTCGCTAAAACGATTTAAAGATGATGTGAAAGAGGTGTCGGCAGGCTACGAGTGCGGATTGAATATCGAAGGATTCAACGACATCAAGATTGGTGATATCATTGAGGGATATGCCGAAAAAGAAGTTGTTCGCAAACTATAATCAGAATTCCAAAAAAAGCCGGATTCATAAGATCCGGCTTTTTTCTGCCAATCAGAGTTTTAGCATTTTAGAGCAGTATTCACAGAAATGATGATTTCCCCGAACAGAATTATCAGAATTTCAGTGTCTTAAAGTACTCGTAAGTGCGGTCAAAGGCAATCTTAAACCAGGCCGTAAAACGCTCCGGATGTGCTTCCATTTCTTCTTTGAGACTGTCGGGATGTTGGTAACGAAAACTTTCTACTTCGTTGCGGTTAATCACCGGAACAAGATCGGTAATTCCAACAAACACATGATCTACTTCATGTTCGATAAGCCCCTGGCTGACATCAGCTTTGTAGATGAAACTAAAAATTTCGTTAATTTCACACTTCAAACCCATCTCTTCATCAAGCCGTCTGATGGCGGCATCCAGAGTGGATTCGCCTTTGCGCGGATGTGAGCAGCAGGCATTACTCCATAAACCTGGCGTGTGATATTTGCTGAAGGCGCGTTGTTGTAGCAGCATTTCGCCCCGACTGTTGAATAAAAATACGGAGAAGGCCCGATGAAGCGCCGCCTTTTGATGGGCTTCCATCTTTTCCATCAGTCCAATTTCCTGATCGTCTTCGTTTACAAGGATGACAAATTCCAAATCTGAGTTTTGTGTCATGGTAATTTTAGGATGAGAAAAATATTTTCAGAGTGATTCGTTGTTCAAGTGCAAAAGTACTTCTTCTTTTGCTTATCACCTAAATGATCCGCGTATAACCCATGGTTGTGCAGGAAATGCTCTTTAAATACTGTAAATAGGGGCATTGCCTTTATCAAAATCAGTCTTTGCTCATCGTTTATTTCCATTGTGGATACGAATAATCTGGGCTGCCACACTAATAGCGATTTCCTCGGGCGAGTGACTATGAATAGGAATTCCGATAGGTGAATGAACCTTTTCGCACAATTGCTGATCAAAACCGCTTTCAAGCAAACGTTGTCTGATTGCCCGGCTCTTTGCCGGGCTGGCCATCATCCCAATGTATTTTACAGGCAGCCTGAGCACATTTTGCAAAACAACCTCATCCGACTTATGGCCTGGTGTCATAATGATGATATAATCGTTTCCTGAAGGTTTGATGAGCCGATGTACCTGATCGAACGGTCCAATCATGATTTCATTGGCATAAATATTCGCGAGCAAGGTTGGAGCCTCAGGGCGTTGGCAGTAAACACGAAGATGATAACCCAGAATCTGGAGTACGCGCGACAGTGCCAAAGATACATGACCGCCTCCTATGATATGGATCGCTGGCTCGATACCGTTGATTTCAGTAAACTGCCATGAAGAACCACGTTGAAAAACAGGTGTTTCCATTATCCGGCTTTCATCAACATCTTCTACAATCTCGATTTCGCCCGATTGGTTCCAAATGAACCTGGATTTTTTGTGATGCCGAACAGCTCGTCCGATAGCCTGAATCTGATCCAAATGAGAATGATCCAAACGAAACATCAAAAAAACTTGCCATCCGCCACAAATCATCCCTTCAGACTCTTCAGAAATTTCATGGTCAAAGGCATATTCAATCATTATCGGAAAGGTACGGTTCAGGCGATAATATTCTAATATTTGGTTTTTCAGATCGTTTTCCACCTTTCCGCCACCGATGGTTCCATGGTCTTCACCCGATATGCTTAGTGCTATTTTTGTCCCGGTTTTCCCGGGAGCATGGCCATGAGTTTCGGCCACAATGATCAACAGGACATCCTCGTTGGCCTCGAGTCGTAGGGAAATGAAATCCCAGAAAGTTGTTTTTGGTAAAGTCATCGTGTTTTTGGTTTTATCGAAACCATACTGCACTTAACGCATAATACACGGCCATTAGGGACGAAAAAACAGCGCTCCCGGTAAAGCGGTATTTGTAAGGCAAGGTATTTTGAATTAAAAAATTGGCTAAAACCGAAAGAGGTATATTTGCCAAAAACGACTTACCGGCTATGCCAAGAAGCGAAAGACGGATAGCATTAAACTGGCCTGAAAAAATAGCGATGAAAGCCAAATGGCGTGCTATCCAGAGAGGGTTAAAATAGGCAAGAGCCAGAGCAGTCCTAAGGAGTGGGCCCGAAAACCTTGTGGATGCTTTAGCTTTGGTTTTGGAGTCAATCCACCGAAAATAAGCCGGAATTTCCAGTGAATACACAAAGCCGCCTACCAGGCTGATGCCGATCACACGGCTTATGCAGAACTGTTGTAACATCAACGAAGCAATGGTATCGCCAAACGTATAAATCAACATTCCGTTGAGGACGCCTTTCGTGGTGTAATTGGTTTTTAAGATTGTAAAAATTTTAGCCGACATTACTTACGCAGCTTGGGTTATCGTAAAGCATCATCAGGAATTTTTCATGGGTCATGGGGGCTGAATAAGGAACAATGAGCTCAGGCCGGAAAGCTCTTGCAGCGTTTAACAATGCAAAATAGACTCCTATGCCATACATCAAAGGTGGCTCGCCCGTGGCTTTAGCTCCCAAAACGCCCTTCGACGGATCAAAAGCTTCCAGAAAATGAACGCTGATCTTTTTAGGAGAAAAGAGAATATCAGGTATTTTGTAGGTGCTTAATGTGTTGGTTATCAACCTGCCGTCTTTTGAATGGAGAACTTCTTCCATAGTTATCCATCCAATCCCCTGCACAATCCCGCCTTCCATTTGCCCCATATCTATCGTAGGGTCAATGCTTGCACCGGTATCGTGTATCACTTCCACGCTGTCAATGACATAGGTGCCTTTTTGGCAATCTGCGGTGACCTGGATGATGGCTGTGCCGCAAACATGATATGCAAAAGGGCTCCCCTTTTCACTTTTCAGATCGAAAGAGATACCTGGTGTGGCATAAAATGCATGGGATGATAAACTAATCCGAGATAGGTAAGCATTAATTACCAGTTGATTCCAGTCGAGACCAATTGCTTGTTTTTGATACAGTACTTGTTCCTCAACTATCGCATAATCGCTTTCACTTCCCTGACCGGTAAATGTGGGCAGAAAGCAAAGCAGCCGATTTTTTATTTCCTGACAGGCGAGCAAAGTTGCATTTCCGTTCAGATCGGTTCCGGTACTGGCCGCTGTGGGCGAAATATTGGCAATGCGGGTTGTATTGGTCGTTTCTGTGCGAATTCTGTCCACGGAAACGCCAAGTGTAAGTGCGGCAATTTTTCGAATCTTTTCGTTCACGCCTTGACCCATTTCTACTGCACCCGTGCTGATTCCGATACTTCCGTCAGTATAAATATGAACTAAAGAGGAGGCCTGGTTAAGGAAAGTGGTAGTGAAGGAGATCCCAAAACATACCGGCATGACCGAGATTCCCTTTTTAAGAAACTTGTTTTGCGCATTAAACCCTTTGGCTTCTTGCAACTTTTTTTCAAAGTCGTATTTCCTGAGGGTTTCATCAAAGCAGGCTTTGGCATTGTTTTCCTGCATTTTCATTCCGTAGGGGAATCTTTGGCCGGCAGCAATGATGTTCGCCTGCTGAATGCGATAGGCGGGGGCCTGGAGTTGTCGTGCAGCCTCGTAAATGGCACTTTCGATAACGAACATGGCCTGTGGCCCGCCAAAACCCCTGAAGGCTGTATTGGGTGCAAGATTTGTACGACACGACACAGCCTTTACCTTCACATTTGGAATAAAATAACTGTTGGTTGCATGAAATAACGTACGCTCCAGAACTGAGCCTGACAGATCGGTGTATGCGCCTGCATTCTGATAATACATCACCTCAAAATAGATGATTTTCAAGTTTTTGTCAAGCCCGATTCTGAAATCGGACGAGTAGGGGTGGCGCTTACCTGTAACGATTAAATCGGTTTTTCGTGGAAGGGTCAGTTTAACTGCACGGTTTGTTCGAAAAGCACCTAAAGCTGCCAATGCTGCCCATGTGCTTGCCTGGCTTTCTTTTCCACCGAACCCACCGCCTAACCGAAGCACTTCCGATTCAACACAATTTTCTGACAGGCCGAGGACTACTGCCACTGCGTGTTGGACAGCCGTTGGTGATTGGCTTGAACAAACAATTTTAATCTTGCCTTTCTCAACAGGGATGGCTATGGCTACCTGTGTTTCGAGGTAGAGATGTTCCTGAGCGCCCGAATCAACGCGGCCTTCAAAAAGAAACGCACATTCATTTTGGGCCAGAATGTCGCCACACGAGAAAACTCGCTCTTCTCCGATGATATTGCCCTTTTGGTATGCTTCACGCGGGTCGGTGATGACGGGCAGTTTTTCGTAACTTATTTGGATTTGGGCAAGTGCCTTTTGTGCAATCTTATGGCTTTCGGCCAACACGAGAGCAATAGGCTGTCCGATATAGGTAAATTCTTCTTCGGCAAGCAATGGCTCATCGGCAACGACGTTCCCGATCTGGTTGATTCCCGGGATATCTCTTGCCGTGAGTACCCGCACGACGCCATCCATCTTTTCGGCATCACGATAATCAATTTGCGTAATCTTGCCGTGAGCATAAGGCGCAGTAAAAACAGCTGCAAAAAGGCTGTGCTCGGGAAGGTTGAGGTCGCCAGTAAAAACCGATTGGCCCTGAACGTGAAGCCCTGTGTCTTTGTTGTTCATCTGATGGCAATTTTTTGGGTTAAAAATTCTGAAAGCCGCTCAAAGTGTACTCGGATCAACTGTTTCAACAACAGCCTCTTATATTCGGTTGAGCCGCGCGCATCGGAAATAGGACTAATTTCGGAAAGCGCGGTTGATATGGCGCCATCAACCAATTCGGGTGTCAACTCCCGGCCTTTTAAATAGCGATTCGTGGCATGAAGCATTAGTGGAATGGGTGCAACACCGCCGACTGACACAAAGACCTCGACAATAAAATTTCCCACGACCTTAATATGTATAGCACTGTTTACGCTGGCTATATCAAGATGGGTGCGTTTCGATACTTTTTCAAAATTAAAAAACCAATCGCAATTACCTGAAGGAAGGATGATAGCCTTTATACGCTCGCCATCCGACAAATCGAACTGTTTATACCCTTTAAAAAAATGCAGGAGTCCTGTTTCGCGTTGACCTTCGTTGTCCTCGATGAGTAAGGAGGCATTCATTGCCAGCAAAATGATGCTCATGTCGCCAATCGGCGATGCGTTAACAATATTGCCGGCAATAGTGGCCCTGTTGCGGATTGAAGTACAGGCAATTAATCCGGCATAATCCGCAAAATGTGGGATGAATCTCCCGATAACTTCACTTTCAGTAAGCTCGCTTATCGTAGTCGCAGCGCCGATGGAGCATCTGCCATCATCCAATTCAGTAATCCCCTTCATATCATTCCCTGTAACACGGTCAATTTCCTTTTCTTCCAAATCTTCACCTCTTTGCACATATAAATCGGTGCCACCGGCTACACTATACAAAGAATAATATTCGGCTTTTTGTGTTTTTTGCACCGTTGGTAGTTCAGCCAAACGAGTGGGGATGTGGAGGAAGTATTCTGGCAGTATTTGATTTTGAATTAACCAGCCTATCCTTTGGTTGAACTGACCCCATCCGCTTTCGGGGATATCCAATTGGTTCAACATTTTTTCCAATGCCCGTTCAATTGCTTTGTAGCCGGTACAGCGACAGATGTTGCCCGAAAGAAAAGCAAGAGCCTCGCTGTAATGTGGCTTTTGACACGAAAGTAAGTATCCTGTAACTGAAACAATGAAACCCGGAGTGCAAAAACCACACTGAGCGGCTCCTTCCGAAACAAACAATCTCTGAATTGCACTTAAACCTTCCATGTTTAATCCCTCAATGGTAACAAGGTGGGATTGATCAATATCGGCCACCGGAAGCAGGCAGGAGTTCATGATACGGTAACGAAGCTGACCATTTTCAGGATTCCCGACAAGAACCATACATGTGCCGCAATCTCCTTCGCGACAACCCTCTTTTGTTCCCTTTAATCCCAGAGTGTCACGGATGAAATCAAGCGTTGTCATCCCCGAAGGCAAAATAAGTGAAAGAGGCGTGCTGTTTACAATTGTATGAATTTTCATTTGCCTGAAATTGAAATGAGTTAGAATGGAACCGGGCGATGACTTCAATGCCTGGAAACCAGCTTTATAGCAAGGCTTTTGAAGCCTGTACTCATCAGGATTCCTGCAGGAAATGAGATGAAGCCGGCGATGGCCGAAAGATGCAAATAGGCTATCGAGAGTGGGATATTTGTGCCGGGACGATAACACTGGGGTAAACTACATGCCATACTTAACAAAGGAAAAATGAATGCAGTAAGTGTAGCGAGTGCAGCTCCAGCGAAGGAGGAAGATAATTTGAGGTCCGGGCTATTCTCAGTCCCGAACTTGACATAGCCGAGAAAAAGAGTCGTTGCAAGCAAAAACGATAGTACCGGATTGATAAAAAGAGGATCAGTTAATGGTTTGCCTGAGATGAAGGTAGCCAGAATTTTAAATAAAATACTGAGGCCAAGAACGAAAAAGATTGAACTATTCTTCCTGTTAAAAAAATAAGCCGCAGAAAGAAAGAAAAAACTGAACCCGATCAGAAGCGAGCCGGTTATATTACCCGGATACATATTTTTGATAAAGGTGCCAGCCGAAAATTCGGCCAGACCCCATAGGCAACCAATCACTAAAAGGAAGAACAGTTGAAAAAGGTTTGAGGTGTAATTTGTTTTCATAATTTCAGTAGTTTGGAGGTTTAAAACCAAGCAAAGAGAGGCCTTCGCTTACAACAAAAATAATAAAAAAGATAGCTTCAAAAAAACTAATTGAAATCGCTGCCATTTTGGGTATTGCAAAAACTATCCGGTGTTCTTTACCCTTATAGAAAAATTTTAATCACAAAAGGGAGCTTCTTTTGATTCATTTTGGGCGCTGAATTTTGAAATTCATGAATGAAAGTTATTTTGAGCTTTTTCGTATTTTTGCATCCAGAAATCACTGAAATAAAAAAAGATGGACAACCTTTGTATTTATTCAGGAATTATATGTAATTTTGCAGCCTCAAAATCGAAACGAAGAAGAATATGTATCTAGACACGAAAACGAAGTCGGAAATTTTCGCAGAATATGGACAGTCGGCCACGAACACGGGTTCGGCAGAAGGTCAGATTGCCCTCTTTACCTTCAGGATCAAGCACCTGACAGAGCATCTCAAGACGAATAAGAAAGACATGGCCACAATGAGGGCGCTGGTACGTTTAGTTGGTAAAAGAAGGAAATTGCTCGATTATCTGAAATCGAAAGACATTGAACGGTATCGCGAGATTATCAAAAAACTGGGTATCCGTAAATAAAAAAAACCGCGACCCCCGGGAGTCAACGGAAAGGCAATTGCAACGATTGCCTTTTTGCATTTTCTGAGGCTGCTTTATCTTTTACAAATCTAAACTATGACCCCACAAGGCATTAAACAATCATTTGAGC
This sequence comes from Bacteroidales bacterium, assembly GCA_019454985.1. Classification (GTDB taxonomy): domain Bacteria; phylum Bacteroidota; class Bacteroidia; order Bacteroidales; family F082; genus JALNZU01. The sequence goes on along the minus strand of JACFNF010000021.1, from coordinate 11,799 downwards.
TGCCCGATGGCCGGCTCGTAACTATTGAGACCGGCAAATTAGCCAAACAAGCTGACGGCGCAGTTGTGGTAACGGTTGGAAAAACCATGTTGCTTGCTACTGTTGTATCGGCAAAAGAAGCCAAGGAAGACGTGGATTTCATGCCTCTTTCTGTTGACTATAAAGAAAAATATGCTGCAACCGGAAAATTTCCGGGTGGATTTTTCAAGCGCGAGGCACGCCCTTCGGACTACGAAGTGCTGATTGCGAGGTTGGTTGACCGGGCCTTACGCCCGCTTTTCCCTGACGACTATCATGCAGAGACCCAGGTACTCATCAATCTCATCTCGGGTGATGTTACCGTCCCGCCTGACGCTTTTGCTGCTCTGGCTGCTTCGGCTGCCCTTGCTGTTTCCGATATTCCTTTTCACGGCCCTATTTCCGAAGTGCGAGTTGCACGCATCAACGGGGAGTTTGTGATTAACCCTGGATTCGAAGCGTTGGCTGATGCCGACCTCGATCTGATGGTAGCTGCTACCATGGAAAATATCATGATGGTGGAAGGCGAAGCCAAAGAAGTGTCGGAAGCCGTTATGCTTCAGGCATTAAAAACGGCGCACGATGCCATAAAAGTTCAGTGCCAGGCTCAACTTGACCTTGCTGCACGGGTTGAAAAAGCAAACCCAAAACGTGAGTATTGCCACGAGAGGAACGATGACGAACTCAAACAGGCAGTCCATGATTTTGCCTACCAAAGCTGCTATGAACTTGCGCTGAAAGGAAACCCAAACAAGCATGAACGCGCTGATGCATTTAAAGCAATAGAAGACAGTTTTTTAACAACAATACCTGAAGAAGAACTCGAAGAAAAAACTCCGCTTGTCAAACGTTATTTCCACGATGTAGAGAAAAAAGCGGTTCGTGATGCCATACTTCAGGAGAAGGTTCGCTTAGACGGCCGCAAGCTAAACGAAATCAGACCAATATGGTGTGAAGTGGATTATCTCCCTTCGGCACATGGCTCGGCCATCTTCACCCGTGGCGAGACACAGTCGTTGGTTACAGTGACCCTCGGCAGTAAAATGGATGAACAAACTATTGACGGGGCTGTGGTGACCGGAACCTCAAACTTCTTTCTGCACTACAATTTTCCCAGCTTCTCCACAGGCGAAGCTAAACCAAACAGAGGTGTAGGACGACGCGAAATCGGCCATGGAAACCTAGCCGAACGTGCCCTCAAGCCAATGATCCCTACGGGTGAACAAAACCCTTATACGATTCGGGTTGTATCTGATATTCTGGAATCCAATGGTTCTTCATCTATGGCTTCGGTTTGTGGGGGAACTCTGGCTTTGCTCGATGCCGGTGTAAAAATTGTTAAACCGGTTGCCGGTATTGCCATGGGCCTGATCTCGGCCGATAAAAACCAAAAATATGCGGTTCTTTCCGACATCCTGGGCGATGAAGACCATTTGGGCGATATGGACTTCAAAGTGACCGGAACCAAAGACGGCATTACAGCTTGTCAGATGGACATCAAGGTAGATGGGCTTACTTACGAGGTATTGGAGATTGCTTTAGAGCAGGCTCGTCAGGGGCGCCTTCACATTCTGGGAGAAATGGCCAAAACCATTACCGAACCCCGTGAGGATTATAAGGAATTTGTCCCGCGTATCGAACAAATCACGATTCCGAAAGAGTTCATTGGTGCAGTGATTGGGCCCGGGGGTAAAATTATTCAGGAAACGCAACGCGAAACCAATACCGTTATCGTGATTGAAGAGAAGGGCGATTTTGGCGTGATAGATATCGTATCACCCGACAAAAATTCGATTGAGGCAGCAAAGGCTCGTATTCGTGCCATTGTTGCTGTACCCGAAATAGGAGAAGAATATCTTGGTACGGTGAGAAGCATCCAGCCTTTTGGTGCATTTGTTGAAATTCTGCCCGGTAAAGATGGTTTACTGCATATTTCGGAAATTGAATGGCGTCGGCTCGAAACGATGGATGGTGTGCTGAGTGTTGGTGACAAAGTGAAAGTGAAACTTATTGAAATTGACCCGAAAACCGGAAAACTCAAACTTTCACGAAAAGTTTTGATCCCAAAGCCAGAAGGAATGGCTGTCAACCAGAAACCGGAAGGCCTGCGCAACAATGGCCAACGCAACGAGCGTCGTCAGGATAATGGCCGGGAGAACAAAAACGGAGGACATCGTCATCCCCGACCAAACAACGACCGTAACTAATCAATTTTATTGCCGTATAACGCCAAATAAAGTTTTTTGAGTATTTCATGAGGCAGCTAAAAATTACCAAGCAGGTTACCAACCGCGAAACCGCATCTTTAGATAAATATCTGCAGGAAATCGGGAAAGTGGAGCTGATTACAGCCGAAGAGGAAGTTGAACTGGCCCAGAAAATTAAACAAGGCGACAGAGCAGCGCTGGAAAAACTGACCAAAGCCAATCTGCGATTCGTGGTTTCAGTTTCCAAACAATATCAAAATCAAGGACTTAGTCTTCCCGATCTCATCAATGAGGGGAACTTAGGGCTGATTAAAGCCGCTCAACGTTTTGACGAGACCCGTGGATTCAAATTTATCTCTTATGCTGTTTGGTGGATCCGCCAAAGTATTTTGCAGGCATTGGCCGAACAATCGCGAATTGTGCGACTACCACTCAACAAAATTGGTTCGATCAACAAAATCAACAAGGCATACGCCAAACTCGAACAGGAGTTTGAACGTGAACCCAATGCAGAGGAAATTGCCGAAATTCTGGAAGTAACCGAAAATGAGGTCAAAGAATCCATGAAAAATGCCGGAAGGCATATTTCTATGGACGCACCACTGATTCAGGACGAAGACAATACCATGTATGATGTGCTTCGGAGCGAAGAAGCCATTACTCCCGAAACAGAACTTCTATACGAATCGTTACGCAAGGAGATTGATCGTGCCATTTCGACCCTTACCTCCCGTGAAGCCGATGTCATTCGCCTTTATTTTGGTCTTAATGGCAGCCATCCGATGACCCTAGAAGAAATTGGCGAGAAGTTTGATCTTACCCGCGAACGGGTTCGCCAAATCAAAGAAAAGGCTATCCGAAGGTTGAAACATACCAGTAGAAGTAAGATACTGAAGAGTTATTTAGGTTAATCACAATAAAAAGCCGCTTTGTAAGCGGCTTTTTATTTGCCTTGTGGTACCGGGCTCATTTCATTTGTTTAATTTTGCCGAAACCCAAAAACATTCTCATGAGTCGTTTCGTTGCGCCTTCACTTCTTTCGGCTGATTTTCTCAATCTTCGGCATGACCTGGATATGATTGCCGAAAGTCAGGCTGATCTTATTCATTGCGATATCATGGATGGCGTTTTTGTGCCGAATATCTCTTTTGGAATGCCGGTGCTTCGGGCTATCCGGCGTTGCGCTACCAAGCCATTGGATGTCCATTTGATGATTGTGCAGCCCGAACGTTATGTGCGCGATTTTCGGGAGGCCGGCGCAGACTGGCTTTCGGTCCATTATGAAGCCTCCATCCATCTTCATCGTACACTCAGCCAGATCAGAAAGGAAGGGATGAAGGCCGGGATAGTGCTGAATCCGCACAGCCCTGTCAGCCTGCTGGAAAACAGCTTAGAAGAAGCCGATTTCGTGTTGTTGATGTCCGTGAACCCGGGTTTTGGAGGCCAATCTTTTATACCCTCAACTTTTGAGAAAATTTCCCGGCTCAAAGAAATGATTCTCCAAAAAAACCTGAAAATCCTCATCGAGGTGGATGGAGGTGTAGGGCTTGACAATGCAAAAGCTTTATACAACGCAGGAGCAGACATCTTAGTGGCCGGAAACGCGGTCTTTTCTTCAAAAAATCCAAAAGAAACCATAGCGCAGATAAAAAATATTTGAAAAAGTTTGATTGCTGTTTTATTTTTGTGACTTCAAAAAATTGAATTTATATCGGGCTTAATGTGGCAGCTTGCTGAAGAATCGGCATTTACTTTTGTAGGGAAAAAATTCTTGGTAGTGGAAGATACCCCTTCCAACCGTTTGCTTATTCAAACCTATCTGAGTAAGTCAGGCGCTAAGTTACTGTTTTCCGATAATGGTGTTGAAGCTCTCGAAATCATTGAAGCAAACCCTGATATTGACTTGGTTATCATGGATATCCGACTTCCAAAGCTCAATGGATTGATGACTACACGAGAAATAAGAAAACGCAACTCACATCTTCCTATTATTGCCCAAACTGCATTTGCCATGCAATCGGATCAGGAGCTGTGTGTTAAAGCCGGGTGTAACTTTTTTATTGCTAAACCATATCGTCGAAGCGAACTCCTTCAGGCAATCAATTCCCTGATCAAATCCTGACCTGAAAAGCCTTTTCAGGCTATTTTTTTATGACGAAAAACACTCCATTTTTGTGCACAATCACTACTTTTGTCTCTGATCTAAATCTTGATTTATGTTGAATAATGAACTTAACGAACTTCAGCCAAAATCACTCTGGAGTTTTTTTAGGGAGATCACGTTAGTGCCCCGCCCTTCCAAACACGAAGGAAAAATCATTGATTATCTGATAGATTTTGCTAAAAGACACCGCCTTAACTATTATCAGGACGAAGTTGGGAATGTGTTTATTTATAAAAATGCGACAAAAGGTTATGAAGACAGGCAAATCACTGTGCTTCAAAGCCATATTGATATGGTTTGCGAAAAAAACAGTGATGTCACCCATGATTTTTTCAGTGATCCCATCAAAACAAAGGTAGAAGGCGATTGGGTGAAAGCTATTGGAACAACACTTGGTGCAGATGATGGAATAGGCATTGCCGCACAACTAGCCATTCTTGCAGCGGATGATGTCGAACACGGGCCAATTGAATGCCTGTTTACTGTGGACGAAGAAACTGGTCTGACAGGAGCTTTTGGCTTGAGTGACAATGCCTTGAAAGGAAAGATATTGCTCAATCTAGACTCGGAAGACGAAGGCGAGCTTTTTATTGGTTGTGCCGGCGGAAAAGATACCGTAGCCACGTTGCCATATCGTCGTGTGGCTGCTCCAAAAGATTCCCAAGCTTTTGAGATCAGGGTGAGCGGATTGAAAGGCGGGCACTCGGGCGACGATATTCACAAAGGCCTTGGAAATGCCAATAAGCTGATGGTTAGAATCTTATCTATTGGTCAGGATGACTTTCGAATGCAGCTCTCATGGCTCGAAGGTGGTAATCTGCGCAATGCCATTGCCCGTGAAGCCTTGGCTAAAGTGTTTGTCCCAAATGATCAGGCATTGGCATTTGTTGCGATGGTCAATGAACTCGGCGCAAAAATGAAGGCTGAATATGCCATTACCGAACCTTTGCTGAAAATCGAAATCAACCCTATACCTCAGGTACCAGACACAGTTGTTTCCGCTGACGATCAACGAAAGCTGATTCTGGCCTTATATGCCTGCCCGCACGGCGTGATCGCTTATTCGCAGAGTATTCCGGGTTTTGTGGAAACCTCCACTAACCTGGCTTCAGTGCGCACCGAAAACGATCATTTTTTGATTACTACCAGCCAGCGCAGCTCGGTCGAATCGGCCAAAGACGATATAGTCAGGATGGTAAGTTCATGTTTCCTTCTGGCAGGCGCTGAAGTTGAAAACAGCAATGGATATCCGGGCTGGGCTCCAAATCCTCATTCAAAAATCAGAGAAATCACAGTGGAGTCATATAAACGACTTTTTGGAACAGAACCTATTGTCAAAGCCATCCATGCCGGCCTTGAATGTGGATTGATTGGCGACAAATACCCCGGAATGGATATGATTTCGTTTGGGCCAACCATCAAAGGCGCGCATTCACCCGACGAAAGGATCGAGATTGTTACGGTTCAGAAATTTTGGGATCTTACACTGGATATTCTAAAAAACATCCCGAAAACCTGATAAGTTGTGAAACGGATGTATCTATAAAAAAACTGCTTTAAGCAGTTTTTTTTATGTTAAAAACATGATGTTATCTTGATTTCCAGCAAATTAATTCGTATCTTTCGGGGTCGTTTAATTCATTGAAATTGTCATGGAAAAGGAAGTTTCAATTAGTGTCAAATGTCCGCTGTGCAGCCGTTCGCTTATGGTGGACGATTTTCTCATCCGCAACAAACCGGCCATTAAACTCAATGTGGAAACTGAACAAGAGCGGGGTGTGCTGTGGCTAAGTTCTGTTTATGGTGATAACACCAAAGAGATGGATATCAACATTGCCGATGGTGAAATTGTAGATATGTATTGCCCGCATTGCAACAAAGAGCTGACCATCAGCGAAAGCTGCAGCGAGTGTGGCGCTCCCTTGGTATCATTTGTCATCAAAGCCGGTGGTGTGGTAAGGATTTGTTCGCGAAAAGGCTGTCACAACCATCACATCGTGTTCAAAGACATTGGCAGCGAATTGTCCAAATTTTATTTTGAATACGGCTTTTGAGCTTTTTAAGGTAAGTCTTTCTGTATCAGCAGATTCGTGGTAGTTGTTCGCCGGCAAGCATATCCACAATTCGGCTACTGCCATACTCTGTTTTCAACCAGCAAAATCCCGGATGCTGTTCGACAACTTTTCCGATAATGGCGGCATCTTTACCCAAAGGGTGGTTTTGGAGCGCAAGTAGAATTCTCTGAGCATCACTGCTTTCGGCTACGATAACCACTTTGCCTTCGTTGGCCACATAAAGTGGATCGAATCCCAACAATTCGCACATCCCCCTCACTGTTTCACGAACGGGTATAGTTTCGTACTGAATTTCAATTCCGAACTTGCTTTTTTCGCAAAGCTCAGCCAATATTGTACCCAGCCCTCCACGAGTGGCATCGCGCATAAATTTGATTCTGGAAGAAGCTTTCCGGACTTCTAAAATAAGCTCATTCAGGCAGGCACAATCCGATTCGAGTCCGGACTGTACGGGAAGTTCATTTCTGGCACTCAGTACAGCCATTCCATGATCGCCAATGGTGCCGCTGATAAGGATGACGTCGCCTGGTTTAACGGATTCTTGTCCCGGAAATGGAGGAAATTCTACGTGAAAAGATCCTAATCCGGCCGTATTGATAAACACTTTATCACATTTTCCTGTTCCAACAACTTTTGTGTCGCCTGTAACGATGGAAACGCCTGCATGACGTGCTTCGTTTGCCATCTCGGTAACGATCTGTTCGAGTGTGGCAATCGGGAATCCCTCTTCGATGATGAAAGCTGCACTGATAAACATGGGCTTTGCTCCGGAAACAGCCAAATCGTTCACAGTTCCGGCTACGGCAATACGGCCGATGTTCCCGCCTGGGAAAAACAGCGGGTCAACAACATAGGAATCGGTGGTGAATGCAAGCTGAGCCTCCGGTAGGTTGAGTACAGCCGAGTCGGTCATGGCGGTTAAAGCCGGATGTTGGAAATGGCGTAAAAAAAGAGACGAGATCAACTCATGGCTGAGTTTGCCCCCACTTCCATGTCCAAGCATGATTTTTTGCTCTTTGGTCATTCTGCTGCTGTTTTTCGATAACGGAAAAAAGCTGCGCACGCTCCCTCGTTCGAGACCATACACGCGCCAACCGGATCGGTAGGGGTGCAGGCTTTGCCAAAAAGTCGGCAATCAGCCGGACTGGCAATTCCTTTGAGAACATCACCGCAAATGCAGGCTTTGTCTTCTCTGGTTGGCTCAATCTCGATGTTGAACTGCTTTTCGGCATCGAAGTCAGCATACTTCTGTTGTATGGCCAACCCACTTTGGGGTAGAACACCCAAACCGCGCCACCAGTCGTCACGCAGTTCAAATACTTCGTTCATGAGCTCGAGCGCCTGGCTGTTTCCTTCGGGTCGCACAACGCGGCTATATTGAATTTCTACTTTAGGCTGATTGGCTTCATGCTGACGGACAAGCATATAAATGGACTGAAGAATATCCAATGGCTCGAAGCCGCTGATTACCACGCCCATATTGTATTTGTCCGGAATAAATTCGTACATAGCCGAGCCGGTGATTGTGCTCACATGCCCTGGCCCCAGATAACCGTTGATGGGAACTCCCTGTTGAATGATGGCCGACATGGCCGGCGGCATCACTTTATGTGCACTTAATACGTAAAAATTAAAAAGACCGGCCATCTGAGCTTTAATGATACCTGCAGCGGTACCTGGAGCGGTGGTCTCAAAGCCAATGCCAAGAAAAACGATTTTCTTCCGCCTGTTTTTTTTTGCTATGGTCAATGCATCCAGGATGCTGTAAACAATGCGAATATCGGCTCTGGCAGCTTTTTCGCGTTCGAGTGAAGAACTGCTTCCGGGTACTTTGATGAGGTCGCCGTAGGTAGTGATGATCACGTCAGGCTGTCGGCTAAAGGCAATGGCATGGTCAATGAAACGGCGGTCGGTGACACAAACCGGGCAACCCGGCCCCGAAATCAATTGAATATGCCCGGGCAAAAGTGAAGGTATTCCAAAACGATGGATAGCCATGGTATGGCCACCACAAACTTCCATGATCCGCATGGGCTTACGCGATTCAAACCGAATTCGGTTGACAAGCGAAATAATCTTTTCCCGGTCGCGAAACTCGTCAATGTATTGCATGAGATTGATTTAACCAAAATATTGCCTGTCTGCCTTTTCTTCTTCGTCCAACCGTATGTTGAAATCTTCGAATTCATTGAAAAGATTTAGGCTAACATGTGCTTCTTCTTCACTGATTTTTTGAAGCGCAAATCCCGTGTGCAGAAGCACGTAATCTCCAGGCTCAATGCCTTCGGCAGTCACCATCTGAAGGCTGGCCTCAACAATGGCCCCCCCTACAGAGCATTGTGCCATTTCGCCTTCAATGGAAAGAATCTTTGCTGGTACACTCAGGCACATTGTAATTTTTTTTTGCCAAAAGTATAAAAATCCCCACAATCAAGGGGTAAGTACATTTTGAAAACTCTGGTTTTGTTATTCGTTGTTGTCGGTTTTAAAGATATTTCCAATGCCTTTACCAATTTTTTGAATGGTTTCGATCCCTTTGGTAAGTGGCTCGGCGGTGATATCATCGTACTGATCCATGACGTGGCTTTCACTAAACTGCTGAGGATAAATGACTATGCGGCTGTTTGCGGCAAAGTATTTTTCCATTTTAATTGGCAAGGCTTCGAATAATGGCATATATGAAGCAGCTCCCCGGCGGGCAGAGACAAGAATAAAAAGATCATCTTCATGAATATAACGGGCCAGAATCAGGAGGTCATCCCAGTCATCGAATGGCATTGAAGTGATATTGGCAGCAAGTTTCCCGATAATCACGACTTTTCCGAAGGCGTTGAGGGTGGCTTCGTTGGCATATATTACAATGGGAATACTCAACTCCTGAGCAAGTTTGGTGACCTTAATGAGCCACTGTTCGAAGCCAAATTCGTGTTCCGAAAGGGGAGGAGCAACCACAACCACCCGCTTATGAGTCGCTAGCGGTTTAGCAATATGGCAGATAAACGTGCTTTTGTCGGTATTGTTGAGAATGCTCTCAACTTTTCTCCCGATGATTTTGTCAATGAGCCCAACTTTGCGGGGCCATCCCAAAACGATGATATCGGCCATGATCTCGCGCGAGATGCGGGCAATGCCACTGGCAGCATGATGGTCAATGGTGGTAATGATGTTTACATTGGTTTCCGAAGCAGATGCCTGTTTTACGAAACTTTCCAATTTATTTCTGGTTTTCAGAATGTTATGTTCAGCTTCGCTATTGTTCGAAACAACGGAAAGAATTGAAACCGGATGGCCGGATTTTTTGTCTTTAATAAAAATGGCAAATTCAAGTAACTTTTCAAGCGACTCGATATCGGCAATGGGCAAAAGGATATGTTCGTTTTGCGCTGCGTTTACGTTACTAAGGTTTTCGGTATCATTTTCCGACTCGATCATGATGACTTTTGCGGCCTTTTCGGTTGCGAAAGAAGCTACAATGCAAGTGATAAGAATAAGAATGATGGTTCCGTTGAGGATATTTTCGTCGAGAATGCGGGCATTGAATCCTACTAAGATTACGGCTAAAGTGGCGGCTGCGTGTGCTCCGCTCAGGCCAAAGATGAGTTGACGCTGGGCTTTGCTGTAGTGAAAAACAAGCTGTGTGAACAATGCAGCCAGCCATTTACCTGAAATAGCGACCAACGAAAGGGTTCCGGCAATGATCAATGCCATGGGACCACTCAGAATCACCGAAACATCAACCAACATACCTACACTAATCAGGAAAAAAGGAATAAAAAGGGAGTTGCCAAGAAACTCGATGCGATTCATCAATGCCGATGAATGAGGAATGAGCTTGTTGAGAGCTAATCCGGCCACGAAAGCCCCGATAATGGGCTCAACACCTGCTACTTCGGCTAAGAAAGCCGCGAAAAACACCACTGAAAGAACAAAAATATAATGGGAGTGTTTTTCGCTTTCTAATTTGCGAAAAAACCATCTGGCAATACGTGGAATCACTATAAACATGATAGCCGAGAAGATAGCCAATGAAACACTGAGCCGAATCCAAAATTCCTGGCCTATGTTGCCCTGACTGTTTCCCATAATCACTGCGAGGATGATCAGCACGGCGGTGTCGGTGAGAATGGTGCCTCCTACTGTGATTGCTACCGCTTGATTCTTTGAAATACCAAACTTACTCACAATGGGGTAAGCCACAAGGGTGTGTGTTGCAAACATGCTTGCCGTGAGAAAACTGGCGTTGAAATCGTAACCCAAAAGGTAATAACAGGTGGGAAAACCAATGAGTAAAGGAATGGAAAAGGTGAAAAAGCCAAAGAGTAAGCTTTTGTTCCGATTTGCTTTAAACTCGTTCAGATCTAGCTCCAGTCCTGCAATAAACATGATGTAAAGCAGGCCGATCGTCGAAAATAACTTAATTGCTTCATTGTTTTCAAGAATATTTAACCCATGCGGACCAATGACAACTCCCGAGATGATAAGTCCGATGATGCCGGGGATATTCAGCTTGCGTAAAAGTATGGGCGAAAGCAGGATAATGAATAAGATGACCGAAAAAACCAAAACGGGGTTACCGATTGGCCTTTCAAATTCATGCAGAAGTTGTTCAAAAAAAGTATCCATCACTGGTCGTTGGGTTGATAAGCGGTAAAATAAAACGTAGCAATAATAAGGATTTTTTATGAAAAAGCCCCGACATTCGGGGCTTTTTCAATATCACTTTTTACTGCTACGAGTATCTAGATTTATAAGAAGTCTATTTTAGCTTATAGGCGATGCCAAAATTGGCATTAATAGCAGAAATATTCTTTTTAACACTCATAAAACCAAGAGCACCTTTAAATTCCGGCTTTGTTGCAAAATAATCGGCATGTAACAACAAACTCCATCTTGAGGCAATATCATGACGGATCATGACTCCAAAAGCATAACCAAATCCGTTGCCGGTGTATTCGCCCAATTGTTTCATATCGAGTTTTGCTGTTGAAAAACCAGCAACACCTTTAATATCCAGCTCGGTTTTGTTGTTTACGGGCAATGCGAGAAAAAGACCACCCATCAGACCACCGTAACTCCACATCAGATCGGGGTTGTTATCATCAATCGTGTGGGCACCACCAAACCAGTTGGCTGCAATCCCAACATTAGGCCCGAGTTTATAACCGAAGTTTAACAAATTGATGTTGAGACCGGTCTTTGCATAACCGGCATCCGGGTTGGTGAGTGTTTTGTCACCAAAATCACCTATTGGGAACGAGGGACCAATGCTAAGACCAATAAAGCCTCCTTGTCCCTGAGCAAACATACCTGCGCTCAACAACGCAAATAAAGTAAA
>JACFNF010000020.1 GCA_019454985.1 Bacteroidales bacterium | reverse complement strand
AACACGCAAATATACGCAGTACATTCCGAAAAAACAAAAAAATATTAAAAAAACCACAATTAGTTGATATTTAAAGTATAAGAATGATATATTGTTGCGTAATATGAATTATTTTTTTCTACTTTTGCAGGGGGAAACAGAAATATAACTATACTTAACATATAAAAATAACGAAAGTATGGATTTTACAGATAAAAGATACAGTTTTGAAGCTGGTGAACATCGGGGGAGAAAGGTAATTTTTATTCGTTTTGAAAAAGACAACAAATTGATTGCTTATCTCCGCTCGCAGGTTAAAGCACGGTGGTCGGCATCGCAAAGGGCTTGGTATGTGACAAACAATCGCCATCACCGCCAGCTTTTCTGCATGGAAGCAAGCATAGTGGGCAAAGATGTGTTGAATAAAATACATATCGTAAATATGCCTGCTTTTAACCGTTTTCAGGAGCAACTAAAACTGAAAGCGTATAGCGAAAACACCATGCGGACTTATTCTATCGAATTCGCCCAGCTCCTTTACGTACTGAAAGCCTATCCTGTGGAAAGCCTAACACCCGAAAAACTGCGAAGTTATTTTTTGTACTGCATCCAAACATTAAAATTGTCTGAAAGCGGAATCCATAGCCGGATAAATGCCGTTAAATTTTATTTCGAACAAGTGCTGCACCGCGAACGAATGTTTTTTGATATTCCGCGACCCAAAAAGCCACAAACACTGCCTAAAATGCTAAATAAAAGCGAGATAAAGCAAATAATGAGCGCTGTTGAAAATAAAAAACACAAACTTATACTGAAATTGTGTTATGGCATGGGTTTACGCGTGAGCGAAGTGGTAGGTCTTAAAGTTACGGATATTGACAGTAGCACGATGCTGGTACGAATAGAGCAGGCAAAAGGCAAAAAAGACCGTTTGGTAACGTTGCCCAAATCGGTATTGGACGATCTTCGAGCCTATTATTTAGAATACCGGCCTAAAATCTATCTTTTTGAAGGTCAGAACGGCGGGCAGTATTCTATCCGCAGCGTGCAAGCTGTTTTTAAATCAGCCATGCTCAAAGCCGGTATCAAAAAACGGATCGGTATTCACGGATTGCGACATAGTTACGCAACACACCTTATAGAGACAGGTACTGATATTCGATTTATTCAGCAGTTACTTGGACATAAGTCTATAAAAACCACAGAAATTTATACTCATGTTACCGATATATCCAAATCGAATATTAAAAGCCCTTTAGATTTGCTTTAAATGGAAATCTGAGTACACGACAAAAATTTGCAGCCTCAATAAATTTATTTATATCACGATGATTAAATGTAAACCTTTGGCCTACTACATCCTGTATGTATTGTCTGAAATAGAGTACCCTGAAACACTGTCCAAACCGCCGAAAAGGGCTTTGCAAGAGAGCAGGCGAAATGTTTCGCATGAAACTTTTTCGTACATTTGAACATTCATGCTTCATATCAACATTAGGTGCATAAAAATCAGCTCCCTCGCAAAGCCTGAAGCGTTAGCAGATTTTTTATATATTTGCTGCTTTCACGAATGAATTTTTATACTATTCAAAAACGTTGACATGAAAAGATTACTTCTTTTGATTGCCTTGTTTTTCTGCATGATGTCGCTTACAACAAAAGCCGATGAAGGGATGTGGATTCCGATGCTTGTTGAAAAACTCAATTATGCCGAGATGCAGAAGCTTGGCCTGAAACTTTCGCCCGAAGAGGTGTATAGTGTAAACCACAGCAGCCTGAAAGACGCCATTGTGATTTTTGGACGTGGCTGCACCGGTGAAATCATTTCCGACCAGGGTTTGTTGCTCACCAATCACCATTGCGGCTATGGCGCCATTCAATCGGTGAGTTCGGTTGAAAGCAATTATCTGCGTGATGGTTTTTGGGCAAAGAGCCATGCAAGCGAAATTCCAATTGCCGACCTGACGGTTCAGTTTCTCATCAGCATGGAAGACGTCACAAGTCAGGTGCTCGAAGGCCTTACCCTTCACAGCCCGGAAGCCGAACGTAACGAAACCATCAGCAAACGTATTCGCGCCATTGTGGAAAAAGCCACTGCCGGAACACATTACAATGCCATAGTGAAGGAATATTACGAAGGGAGCGAATACTATCTGTTGGTGTACGAAACCTTTAAAGATGTACGTTTAGTTGGAACACCGCCCGAAGTGATCGGGAAATTTGGAGCCGACACCGACAACTGGACCTGGCCACGTCATACCGGCGATTTTTCACTTTTCAGGGTGTATGCCGGACCCGACAACAAACCCGCAGCTTACAGCCCTGACAACAAGCCCTTCAAACCCCGTCATTTTCTTCCCATCTCGCTCGATGGCGTGAAAAGAGGCGATTTCGCCATGATTCTGGGCAACCCGGGCTCCACCGACCGCTACCTCACATCCTACGGCGTAGAAATGGCTGTGAACGAAACCAACCCTACACGGGTAAAAATCAGGGCCGAAAAACTCCGTATCATGAGCGAAGGCATGGACAAAGATCCTGCCGTCAGGCTGAAATATGCCAGTAAATATGCCGGTGTGTCCAACTACTGGAAATATTTCATTGGTCAGACCCGCGGCCTCAAACGCTTAGATGTGGTAGATAAAAAGAAAAACATTGAGCAGAATTATATGCAGTGGCTCGAAAGAAATCCCAGCCTGAAAGCTGAATACGGCCAGGCCCTCCCATTGATCAGTGATGCTTACAAAACTTTGGCTGAATACAATATTGCCCGATGGTATATGGTTGAGGCCATCATGCAGGGCAGCGAAATCCTGACCAATGCCAGCCGTTTCAGCAAGCTGAACGACCTGCTCAAGGCCGGCAATCCCGACCAGGAAGCCATCCGCAAAGAAGCCGAAAGGCTCGAGAAAAATGTGGACGAATGGTTCAAAAATTATGATACCGGCATTGACCAGAATTTGCTGGCTCGAATGTTGGAGATGTACAGCGCCGATGTTCCACAGCATCAACAACCCGTTTTGTTAGGTTCGTTGATCCATGCTTCCAAAGGTAATTTCAGCAACTTAGCTGCCGGAATCTTCAAAAAGTCGCTGTTTGCCAGTCCGGATAGAATCAAGGCTTTTCTGACTTCGCCCAAGTCAAAAACCATTGAAAAAGACCCTGCTTTCCAACTGATTAAGGCGTTTTATGCCAAAAATCAGGAGATTCAGGAAGCCACCCGTCAGGCCAACGAAAACCTCAAACAGGGGAATCGCGTTTTTGTGGCCGGACTACGCCAGATGCAACCCGATCGCACTTTCTATCCCAATGCCAACTTCAGCCTCCGGCTGACATACGGCAGCGTGCTGGATTATTATCCGGCCGATGCCATCCATTACGACTATTACACCACTACAAAGGGGATTCTGGAAAAAGAAGACCCGTCGGTGAGGGAGTTCGAAGTACCCGAAAAACTAAAAAAAATCATCTCGGCTGCCGATTATGGCCGCTATGCCAATGCTGACGGTACTATGTCAGTAAACTTTTTATCCAATTTGGACATCACCGGCGGCAACTCCGGCAGTCCGGTCATTGACGGCAACGGACGACTCATCGGACTTGCTTTCGATGGCAACTGGGAAGCCATGAGCGGCGACATTGCCTTTGAACCCGAACTGCAACGCACCATCAGCGTGGATATCCGTTATGTGATGCTGATTATTGACAAATTTGCCGATGCCCATCATCTGCTCCGTGAAATGAAGATCGTACAAAACAATCAGTACGTGGCTCCTCAGGAACAAGCCATTCCGGCCAGCAGAAGAATTAACAAAAACTAAAACCAGAAGACAAGAAAAAGCCCGCTGCTTTTTGGCAGCGGGCTTTTTCTATTCAACCTTTCGCTTTATCATTTAATCCTACTGAATTCAAACTCTTTGCGTTTGGTTTGCCGCAGTGTTTCTCTGACAGCCAAAAAAACGCTGTCCGATTCAAATATGAAGGTGAGGCGTTGCGGGTAACTGACTTTTGGATTTTCAAATACCCATTTACCACCGTCAGAATGTTGCAGTTCATAAACTGTTTCTGTTGCCGTCATTCGATCCGTTTCGCGGCTGTAAAACCTCCATTTTCCCTGATCATTCTCAAGGCGCATTGACTCAATCAGAAAAGTGTCGGCATTGTTCACACTGAAGCTTCTGCCTAAAAGTGCAGAGTCTGACACGCTTTTCCATTCTTCAAAAAGCAGGGGGCCGTGTCGCACGACCCACAAACCCTCAAGTTGTTGAAGGCTGGCAATGGGTTTGTCAATGTACGAACACGCGATCATCCAGGGAAGGGCGAGAAATATGGAACAGATTACTCTGAATCGAATGGTTTTAACCTTCATTGCGTTGATGAAAACCGTATTGGCTCACAGGCCAAGGCGTTTGGTGAGTTCGGCAGTTTGTGCTTCAAAGCCCTTTTTCCCTAACAATGCAAACATATTCTTTTTGTAAGCCTCCACTCCGGGTTGGTCAAAAGGATTCACCCCAAGCATATAACCACTTAATGCACAGCCCATTTCAAAGAAATAGATCAATTGCCCGATGGTGTTGGCGCTGATTTCGGGAATACAAATGCGTATGTTGGGTACGCCTCCGTCAACGTGGGCCAGTGTGGTGCCTTGTTCGGCTTTGTGGTTCACCTCCGAAAGGCGTTTTCCGGCAATGTAGTTCAGTTGGTCGAGATCGCTGTCGGCCTCGGGCACCCGCAATTCACGTTCAGGGGTTCCAACCGAGATCACGGTTTCGAAAAGAAAGCGCAGTCCTTCCTGAATATACTGACCCATCGAATGCAGGTCGGTGGTAAAGCCCACCCCGGCAGGGAAGATGCCTTTGTTTTCTTTCCCTTCACTTTCGCCATAAAGCTGTTTGAACCATTCGGTAAGATAAAACAGACGTGGCTCGTAGTTCACCAACACTTCCACTGTTTTGCCCGAGTGGTAGAGCGCCTGACGTGCCGCTGCGTACCAGGCAATCGGATTGCCATGCAGGTTTTGCACGGTGCGGCTCATGTTTTCCATTTTTCGGGCACCGTCAATCAATTGGCGAATATCTATTCCGGCTACCGCAACAGGCAGCAGTCCAACCGGGCTCAGCACCGAATAGCGCCCGCCCACATCGTCGGGAACCACATAAGTGGCATAACCCTCGCTGTCGGCCAGTTGTTTGAGCGCTCCGCGGCTTTGGTCAGTGATGGCCACAATACGCCTGCGTGCTTCTTCGACACCATATTTCTTTTCGATATGTGCCCGCAGGATACGGAATGCAATAGCCGGCTCGGTGGTTGTCCCCGATTTGCTGATGACGGCCATGGAATAGTCTTTCCGATCCAGTAGATCGAGCAAATCGGCTGTATAATCCTCACTGATATGATGTCCGGCATACACAATATGCGGTGTGTGCCCGCAAAGCTGTGCAAAATGATGGCTCATGCTTTCGATGACGGCGCGTGCACCCAGATAAGAGCCGCCAATGCCCACTACAACAAACACCTCCGACTTTGCCCTGAGTTCGGCCGCATGTTGTTCGATGGCGCTGATGCGCTCTTCGGTGTAGGATGAAGGAAGATCAACCCAGCCCAGAAAATCATTGCCTGCTCCGGTTTTGTTATAAATAGCCCTGTAAACGCTGCTGATTTTTTTATCGTACGAAAGCAATTCTTCTTTCGGAACAAAGCCATAAAGCTGGTCAAGATTTAGTTTTAGCTGTATCATGTCAATTGTTTTAAAGGTTTTGCGGTGTAAAGGACAAAGTACAAAAATAGTCCTCTTGCGCTTAACGCAAAAAAAAAAAGAGGCGGAACATGAAAATTCCGCCTCTTCGAACCAAAAACCAAAATATATGAAAACCTTTTACGCACAATGTGGTTTCCTTGGGGAAAGGTTTACCACATCAAAATAGGTTTGAAAAGAACTGCTACAAAAGTACATTCAAAAATCAGCCTGTGCTGTTAATGAAATTTAATGCATGTTAAGATTTGTTAAGCGTCTGTAAACTGTGTAAATCAATGGTTTACTTTTGTCAAATGAACAAAAAGCTGCTTTATGGCGTAGCATTTCTGATGTCGGCCGCCCTGATTGGGATCATGGCCGTTCAGTTTTATCTGATTGGTGATGCAATCAAGGTAAAAGAGGCCACCTTTGTGCGTGATGTGAACCAGGCCATCGGGCAGGTTGTGGTGAATCTGGAAAAGGAAGAGATGCAGCGTCAGTATGAGTATCATGTGAGGCTGATGAATCAGCGTGCCAACCTGATGGCGGTTTACGATTCGCTTAAAAGGAGCATTGCCATTGAGTTGCAGAAGCCCATGACCAAGGATGAGTATGCCGCCTTCATCCGCCGGAGTACCATCGCCGAGGAAAAAATCCAGGATATGATTTTTGGTTATTCCGAAACGTCGGGCAACATCAAGGAGCTTCAGCCGCTGCATATTGACAGTCTTCTGAGCAACGAGTTCCGGCGTTACGGTATTGACACCCATTTTGAGCTAGGCATCTACAGCCCAACAAAAAACCTCATGTTGTTTCAGAAAACCGGTCGCTATCCTCAACAACTCATGGAGCAGAGTTTTGCATTCGATTTATATCCCACCATTTCACCAGCTATGTTTGCCGACAAGCTCTTGGTATATTTTCCTCACGAGAAGCGTTTTCTGATGAAGCAAATGGCCTCATTGATCTTTGTTACCGGAGCCTTGGTTTTGGTCATCATTGCCGGTTTTGGCGCCACAGTGTGGTTTATCCTGAAACAAAAGAAGCTCTCTGAGATGAAAAACGACTTTGTGAACAATATGACGCACGAATTCAAGACGCCCATCTCCACCATTGGTCTGGCGTGCGAGGCTCTGCGCGATCCCGATGTGCAAAAGTCGGAAGTGCTCTATTCGAATTATATCAGCATCATTGACGAAGAAAACAAACGGCTAGGATTGATGGCAGAACAGGTGTTACAATCGGCAGCCCATGAGAAAGGCGTATTGTTGTTGAAACACGATAAAATTGACCTGCACGAGATAGCCAAAGATGCCGTGGCCACCAAGATGCTTCAGGCCAAAAGCCGAAGCGGACATATTTTTGCCGACCTGAAAGCCGAAGACTCTATGGTGATGGGCGACAAGGTTCATCTCACCAATGTGGTGCTCAATCTGCTCGACAACGCCCTGAAATACACTGAAGAAGCACCTCAGATTGTGGTACGCAGCCGCAATATTCCCAATGCCATTGAACTGAGTGTGACCGACAACGGAATTGGAATCAGCAAAGCCAATCAAAAACGTATCTTTGAAAAATTATTTCGGGTGCCAACGGGCAATGTCCACAACGTAAAAGGCTTTGGTTTAGGTTTGAGCTATGTGAAAGCCGTGGTGGAAAAATTGGGCGGCACAACCGGAGTTCACAGCGAATTAAAAAAAGGTTCAACATTTTATATCCGCCTGCCATTGATCAGTAACTACTAAAAACTCAACCTATTATGGAACAGCAAATGAAAATATTGTTAGCCGAGGACGATAAGAATTTTGGCACTATCCTGAAAGCCTATTTCGAGGCAAAAGGTTTTCAGACTACCCTTTGCGGCGATGGTCACGAAGCTTTGGAGCGGTTCAAACGCGAAGATTTCAACTTTTGTGTGTTCGATGTTATGATGCCGGTCATGGATGGCTTTACCTTAGCTGCCGAAGTGCGCAAGCTCGATAAAAAAGTGCCGATGTTGTTTTTGACGGCCAAAAACATGGAAGCCGACAAACTCAAAGGCTTTGAACTGGGCGCTGACGATTACCTCACCAAACCCTTCAGTATGGAAGAGCTGCTGCTACGAATGAAAGCCATCATGCGCCGCTCGGCCGAAGATACGGTGCGCCCCACCGTGTTCCAGATCGGCAGCTTCACCTTTGATTACAACCGCCAGATGCTTATTCGCGGCAACGAGGAAAGCCGGCTCACCTCCAAAGAGTCGGAACTGCTTCGCCTGCTCTGCGAAAACATGAACAATGTGCTCGATCGTTCAGTGGCGCTCAACAAAATCTGGTACGACGACAGCTATTTCAACGCCCGCTCGATGGATGTCTATATCACCAAACTGCGCAAGTATTTCAAGGAAGACCCCTCGATCGAACTGATGAATGTGCATGGTGTAGGGTTTAAGCTTTTGGTTGGAAGCTGAAAAAAGAATGCCTGTTGACCACTCTTCCCCTTTATCTCTGCTGCCCGAAACTTTCGATGTGGCAGTCCATCATCTGAATCTCACTGCAGCAACGCCTTTTCGAGTCCTGCTGGGTTCAATCCGGCAGGGAAAAAAAGTGGTCGCTGCCGACACTTATGCCACGGCAATGGCCTTTTACAGTTGGCTGCGCAAATTTGCCCAAGTTAAAATCCCGGTTACCGACTACGCCTCATCGCAACGAAACAAAGCTTTTTTTGCTTCGCTGACCGACGGTTTTCTGCTACGAATCACCCACGGCCGGGCCATGTTGCGCTCGGCGCCACAAAACCCCTGGCTTGCTGAACTTTTCCCGGAGAAAGACGATTTTCTGCTCAAATTTTCCGATTTTCTAGGCATCAACGGCTCCTGGCAATGGTTTCGCAATGGCATCCTTTTTCCGGGTCTCGACTATCCATTGCATCCTTATTATGGAGTCTATTTCCCGACACGCTTTGGCCACCTGCAGCTTTTCGATCAATGGCTGAAAAGTCAAAAACCCTTTTCACAAGCCCTCGACATGGGAGCCGGCTGTGGTGTGTTGAGTTTCTATCTGCTAAAAAACGGCTGCCAAAAAGTGACGGCAACCGACATCAACCCTTTTGCTATAAAAAGTATCCGGATGGAATTAAAAAACCATCCTGAAGCATCGAAAATCGGGCTTCATGCCGGATCATTCTTCGATGGATTACAACCAAAAAAGTTTGATCTGGTGGTGTTCAATCCACCTTGGACCCCTGGCTCGATAGCCAACAGCCTCGACTTAGCCACGCACTATGGGCAAGGTTTCTTCGATCAGTTTTTTGAACAGGCAAGCCGCCTGCTGTCGGGTCATACATTGTTGGTGATACCTTTTTCCAACTTTGGACTTGTTGCCGGCATCACCAAAAATCATCCCATTGCCAATGAAATTGAAAACAACCGATTTGAAGTGGTCGAACATCGGCAGCAAGCTATACAGCAGGCTCCCTCAAAACGCCGCAACTGGCTTGCCGAGCTACGACAAAACGAAATGGACGAGCTCTGGGTGCTCCAAAAAAGTAAATCAAACATCGAATAATTTTCCTGTGAAAGCCTGGGGAACGGCAAGATTAGTCTTGCGAGATTTCGCTCAGCTTGGTTCGGTAGGTGAGAAATACATTGGCGCGTGATACGTAGCCCAAATATTTTCCTTCGTCGAGTACCACCAAATTGTATTTTCCGGAATCGCGAAACATGGTGGCCACATTTTCCATTGGATCAGACGGGTTAATAATATAAGAAGGATAAACCATTATGCTGTTAACCAATGTGTTATATAATTCCGTGTCGAACATTATCGGCCTGATATCATCCAAAAGGATATGACCTTTGAAATACCCCTGGCTGTCCACCACCGGGAAAATATTGCGTTTGGAGCGACTGATGGCTTTCACTAAGTCGCCCAATGTTTGTCCGGGCAAGATGCAATGGAAGTCTTTTTCGATCATTCCGCTTACACTCATCATATTAAGCACACTTTTGTCTTTGTTATGGGTCATCAGTTCGCCCCTGGCGGCTAATTGATAGGTATAAACTGAGTCGGAAACGAACACTTTTACGGTGGCAAAGGAGATGGTCGAAACGATCATCAGCGGCACAAAGAGGTTGTAGCCTCCGGTGATTTCGGCAATCAGAAAGATACCCGTCAGTGGTGCGTGAAGGATTCCGGCAATCATTCCGCCCATACCGATGACGGCAAACTTGCCCGGGTCGAGGTTTCCCAGGCCGGTATAATTCACAAAAACGCCATAGAAAAGTCCCAGAAAAGAACCCAGGAACAGCGATGGAGCAAAAATACCTCCTACTCCGCCCGCAGCAAAAGTGAGCGAGGTAGCAAAAGCTTTCATGAGCAATACCGCTGCAAACAGCCCGAAGATGATCCACATATCATCCCTGAATCCAAAAAAGATGCTGTGATTATACAAAGCGCTGAAGTCACCCTTCAGACTCTGGTTGATGGCCTCATAACCCTCGCCATAAAGTGAGGGGAAAAAGAAAATCAGAATCCCTAGCAACAGGCTTCCGATGATATAGCGCAAACGCCAGTCCGTATAACGTTTATTAAAGAAGGATTCAACCCAGATGGAAACTTTGGTAAAATACACTGAAAACAGTCCGGCCAACACTCCAAGACCAATATAATAGAGGGTGTTGGAGCTGTCGAAGGTAACACTTCGGTCAATGGGATACATCACCGCCTGTCCGAGAACAAAATAGGAAGTGAGTACAGCCGTCACCGTGGCGATGAGCAGGGGCACGAGCGAAGCCACCGAAAGGTCAATCATGATAACCTCAAGTGCAAAAAGGATGGCCGCGATAGGTGACTGAAAGATGGAAGCCATTGCAGCAGCGCTGGCCAAGCTGATCATCAGGATGATCTGACGATGGTTGAGCCGTAAGAACTGGCCAAGATTGGATCCGACAGCCGCACCCGTTGAAACTGTTGGACCTTCGAGCCCCACCGAACCGCCAAAACCAACGGTAAAAGCGCTCGAAACAATGGCCGAATAAACATTGTGAAACTTGATCAGCCCGTTTTTGCGCGAAATGGCATACAACACTCCCGGAATACCGTGGCCTGGCTCCTGCCGCACAATATAGCGCATAAAAAGTAAGGCCAGCAAGATACCGATGGCCGGATAAAAGATGTAAAGAAAATTTTCGTATTGATTGGAAAAATGATGGGTAAGCAAATACTGTATCAGATGTGCCGACTTCTTAATGACAATGGCAGCAATGGCAGCAATGATACCGGCTACCACACTCAACAGATATATATATTGTCTGTCGTTGATGTGCTTCGGCCTCCAAACCAGAAACCTGTCCAACAATTTTGGCTTTTGTTCCATGTCTGAGGTTGCTATTTTTTTTGACGAAAATAGAAAAAAACTCCCTTTATCGGGCTTTTCCGGTATTTTTTCCACTCCCGGCTGTTGCAAAGCTTTTCTTACCTTCGCAGCCTTGTTTCCAGTCAGTCAATATGAAAATTATCTCTTACAATGTCAACGGCATCAGGGCTGCCATCACCAAAGGTTTTATCGAATGGCTCTCAACGGCGTCGCCCGATGTGATCTGTCTTCAGGAAATCAAGGCGATGGTGGATCAGATTCCGGTGATGGAATTTGAAGCTCTGGGCTATCACACATTTTGGTATCCGGCCCAAAAAAAGGGCTACAGCGGGGTGGCGCTTCTATCCAAAAAACAGCCCGACCGTGTGATTTATGGGATGGATATCCCTCTTTATGATGCCGAAGGTCGCTTTTTACGGGCCGATTTTGGCGAACTCTCGGTGGTGTCGGTCTATCACCCTTCGGGAAGCAGCGGCGATGAACGTCAGTCTTTCAAGATGCAGTGGCTCAGTCGTTTTCAGGATTATGTAAATCACCTGCGCCTCGAACGTCCAAAATTGGTACTCTCGGGCGACTATAACATCTGCCATCAGCCGATTGACATTCACGACCCGGTGCGCAACGCCACGGTGAGCGGCTTCCTGCCCGAAGAGCGCGAATGGATGAGTGGTTTCTTAGATCAGGGGTTTATCGACAGCTTCAGGTATCTCAACAAAGAGCCTCATCACTACAGTTGGTGGAGTTATCGGGCCAACGCACGGGCCAATAATAAAGGTTGGCGTATTGATTACAATATGCTAAGCGAGAACCTCTTGCCAAAGCTCAAGTCGGCCTCCATCCTGCCTCAGGCCGTGCATTCCGACCATTGTCCGGTGGTGGTGGAACTCGATTGCTGATTATTTTTCGAGCACCACATAAGCCACTGCCATCTCTTTCACATGTGAGATGCTCAGGTGAACATGTGCTATCTGGTTTTCGCGAAGAAAATCGGCCACTTTGCCATGCAGATGAATCACCGGCTTGCCCAGTTCGTCGTTCACCACTTCGATTTCGTGAAATGCCATCCCAAAACGATAGCCCGTGCCTAAAGCCTTGAAGAAAGCTTCTTTGGCGGCAAAACGCGCAGCATAATGCTGATACATCGTGGATTTGCCTTCGGAATAAATCTGTTCGCGATGGGTGAACAGCTTGGATTTCAGCGCCTGATTGTTTGCCAACTGCTTTTCAATCCGCGCAACCTCGATAATATCGGTGCCGATGCCAAAAATCATACAAAACAGTGGTTTTTAAAATTCAAAGATAAGGCTTTGGCCAAAAGATGCCATGATTTTATGATATCGGGTTCCATTGATGATTGCAAAAATGATAGAATTACCCTGAGCACAACCAAAGTTTGAAATCTTACCGATGTTTCAGGTCGTTTAACGGCTGTTCGATCCATTGCCCGTTGTCAAACATCATCACACTTTTGTATCCAGCTGCCATCAGCGTTTCTGCAGCTCTGTCAAACTCGGCTGTAAGTTCAGAGGGATGATGTGCATCGCTGCTGATGATGACCGGGACACCTGCTTTGCCCATCTCGTGCAAAAGCCATCCCGAAGGATAAAGGCCGTTGTAGCGCTGTTTGTAAATGCCGCGGGTATTGACTTCGGCAATCAGTCCTTTTTCACGAATCAGACTGAGGGTTTCGAGCACCAATCGGCGGTACCACGCATCCGACTCGCTGAAATAACGGCCCTGATTGTGCATTTTAATTTTGTCGAAATGACCAATCACATCGAAAGTTTCATTTTGGATCATCTCGTTGGTCTGATCGTAAAAGGCTTTTACGCCGCGACGTATATCGCCTCTGTAAAAACGTCTCAGTCCTTCGTCATACACCGCCACATCCGGGCCGTCGGTGAACCAGAGATTATCCTGATGCGAATGTCCGATCAGGTGAACCGAGCCAATCACATAATCTAATCCGGCTTGTTGTTTCAAAGCTGCAAAAGGAGCCGACATGCCAGGGATGTAATCCATTTCGAGCGCAAGCCAGATTTGCATCAGCCCTTCGTTTTCCTTTTGCAGACGACGTATCTCGGCTACATATTCAGGCAGACGGTCTTCGTGCAACGAAAAGCTGTTTTCAAAAGGCAAAGGGCTGTGGTCAGAAAAACCTAATGCGTTCAAACCCAAACGATAAGCATGAGCCACACACTCGGCCGGTGAAGTCTTTCCGTCAGAGAAAAAAGTGTGGGTGTGATAATTGGTCAGTTTCATTCTTTTGAATTCAGTGGGCAAAAATAGACAATTGAAAGTGTATGAACACACGAGCCTGTCCAGGTTAAACAAAAACACCGTAGTTTTGTTGTTGAAGACAATCTTTTTCAAAAAAAAAACAATTTAAACTATGCGTTTTCAACCTTTACACAAACATGCCACCACCGACCAGGTTCTGCTTCCGGCAATCAAAAAGCGCTGGAGTCCGCGATCGTTTTCGAATCAGCAGCCGGAAATGAGTCTGCTGCGAAGGGTATTTGAAGCAGCCCGTTGGGCTCCTTCGGCCTCCAACGAACAGCCCTGGCGATTCATCATAGGCCTCAAGGGAGACGAAACATACCAAAAGATTTTCTCAGCCCTTGACAGCTACAACCAGCTATGGGCCGGCACAGCGCCGGTGCTCATGCTCAATATCGCCAATCACAGCAGCAAACGGCATCCCGGCCGGCAAAATCGCTGGGCTGAGTACGACCTTGGTCAGGCGCTGGCCTATTTGAGCATTCAAGCGATGTCCGAAGGGCTTTTTGCACACCAGATGGGGGGCTTTGATGCCGATCTGGCTTCCCGCTTGTTTGACATTCCCGATGATCATGTGGTGGTTTCGGTAGCTGTTTTAGGCTATCCCGATGACCCCGACCTGCTGCATCCCAACTTGGTGGAAGCTGAAAAGGCTGTTCGCAAGCGCCAGGATATCAGTGAGATGGTGTTTTCCGGAAAATTTGGTGAGCCTTTTCGAAACTGGTAAACGGAAGCATCCCAAAAAACGTTCGACAGCAGGAGAATGACTATTTTTGCAGAATGAAAAAAATCTTTCCATTCATTCTCGTCTTATTGCTGGCTTCGTGCGGCAACAATTCAACGAAACCGAAAACAGATGACTCTTCCGTGCAGGCACAACTTCAGGTAAGTCTTCCTGTCTTTGAAGGCGACTCGGCCTATGCTTATGTGGCTGCTCAAACCCGTTTTGGACCGCGTGTACCCGGAACCCAGGCACACCAAGCCTGCGCCGACTGGCTCATCCGACGGCTTGATGAATGGGCTGATACCGTAGTGATACAGCCCTTTAAAACAAGGGTTTACAACAAAACCATTTTCGATGGACAAAACATTGTCGCTATCTTCAATCCAAAGGCTACAAAGCGGATTGTACTGGCTTCACATTGGGATTCACGGCCTTTTGCCGATCACGATCCGGTGGAAGCCAACCGGCGCAAACCCATTGATGGCGCTAACGACGGCGCCAGCGGCGTAGGCGTGCTGATGGAGTTGGCCCGGCTGCTGCGGCAACAACCTCCCGGGTCAGGTATTGGCGTGGATATTGTTCTTTTCGACCTTGAAGACTACGGACCACATGCCGACGAACGCTTCAACGGCGACGAGAATTTCTGGGCGCTTGGTTCGCAATACTGGTCACGCAACCCGCATCTGCCCGGCTATAAAGCCAATTTCGGTATTCTGCTCGATATGGTAGGTGCACCACAGGCGGTCTTTCCAAGAGAATACTTCTCGCAACTCTATGCCTCATGGGTAGTTGACAAGGTGTGGCGTACTGCTCAAAATGCCGGCTATGATGCTTATTTCTCCAATCAGGCCGGATTACCGATCAGCGACGATCATGTGCCGGTGAATCAGATTGCCGGTATCCCGATGATCAACATCATCCACCAGGATCAAAACAGCAGCAATGGTACGTTCTACGAACACTGGCACACCCTCAACGACAACCTCAGCCAGATTGACCCAAACACGCTGAAGGTGGTGGGCGATGTATTGCTAAAAGTGATTTTTGATATGCGTTAGATGCTTTCCGGATTATTCATCAAAAAAAGCAGGCTTTCACCTGCTTTTTTTGATAATGTCATGGTCAATCATCTCTTCCGTTAGCTGATGACTCCCAACGCACGACCCACTTTGGTAAAGGCAGCAATGGCCTTGTCGAGATGTGTGGTTTCGTGGGCAGCCGAGAGCTGAACGCGGATTCGAGCTTGTCCCTTAGGTACAACAGGATAGTAGAAACCAATCACATAAATTCCTTCGTTGAGGAGCTGCGCTGCCATCTCCTGCGACAGTTTGGCATCGTAAAGCATCACTGCGCAGATGGCCGATTTGGTCGGCTTGATGTCGAACCCGGCAGCGGTCATCCTTTCCAGAAAATATTCCGTGTTGCGATGCAATTTATCCTGCAGCTCGCTGGTTTGGCTCATCATGTCGAACATTTTAATTCCTGCATTCACCACTGCGGGAGGCAGGGAGTTGCTAAAGAGATAGGGGCGTGAGCGCTGGCGCAACAGCTCGATGATTTCTTTGCGACCGGTAGTGAAACCGCCGATGGCTCCGCCGAAGGCCTTTCCTAAGGTACCAGTAATCACATCCACCTGTCCGCGGATGTTGAAAAGCTCGGTCACACCGCGTCCGGTCTCGCCAACAACACCTGCCGAGTGACATTCGTCAACCATCACCAAAGCATTGTATTTATGTGCCAATTCATTGATTTTGTCCATTGGAGCCACATTACCGTCCATCGAAAAGACACCATCGGTAACGATGATACGGAATCGTTGTTCCTGAGCCGCAATCAATTGTGCCTCGAGGTCGTCCATATCGGCATTGGCATAGCGATATCGTTTGGCTTTACTCAGGCGTACCCCGTCAATGATCGAGGCATGGTTAAGGGCATCGCTGATAATGGCATCTTCCTCGCCAAAGAGGGGTTCAAAAATTCCTCCGTTGGCATCGAAGGCGGCGGCATAAAGGATGGTGTCGTCAGTACCGAAAAACTCGGCTATTTTGCGCTCTAGAGTTTTATGAAGGTCCTGCGTCCCGCAGATAAAGCGCACCGAACTCATCCCAAAACCGTGGCTGTCCAAAGCATCCTTGGCTGCCTGAACAAGCGCCGGATGGTCGGAAAGACCAAGATAGTTATTGGCGCAGAAATTGAGGACTTTTTGACCGCTTTCAAGCTCAATTTCAGCGTTTTGCGGGCTTACAATGATTCGTTCGTTTTTGTACAGTCCTGCCTCGCGGATGGCTGCGAGTTCCTGCTGTAAAAATTCCTGAAGTTTACCGTACATGGTTTTGATGATTTATGTTTCGTTTTGGAAACCTTTTGGTGAAAAAGGCCGGATTTTCAAGCTGCAAAGGTACACAAGTTCACCCATTTGGAAGCTGAAAAACTCAAACCCAAAAAAATGATTGCGCTTTTCCGGATGATTTTTATTTTGGTTACAAGATTTTTTTTCCGCCCGGTCCGGGGGAAGTTATATGAGTTAAGGTGTTAAGGTGTTAGAGTGTTAAGGTATTTTCAAGTCAAAGCCTGGTTTTAAAAGTAGAATATTTTTTGAAACAATGGCAGAAAATCTTCAAACCCACGCCGGATTGGGTACGCAGGCTGACGCGAAGGACGAGCTGAGCCAGATATGAATGAAAAAACAAAGCAAATCCTTGAATTAACAACTTATCATCCAAACCTCTCTACCAAAAGCTAAATAAATGATTCTGAGCCACTAAACAAAACTCGTTAAACGCAAAGCCTTCAAAAAATCAGCATCCGTGAAATAGTTTTACTTTTGTAGGCTGAAAATATTTTAACCGTGCAGGAAGCGCTTCTCATTTTGTTTATCATTTCAGTGGCCTACAACACCTTCCCGTTAGCTCTCGGTCTGAACCGCGATCACCGCAACCCGCATCTGACCAATATTCTGCTGGCAACGGTTTTCGGCCTCGTCCAGGGTGTGATGTACCATTTGGGCGATTTACTGGGTGAAACCTTTATGCATTTATTTGTGATTCGTTACAAATGGGTTGTTTTTGGGGTTTTGACGGCTGTCAGCATCCGGATGATCCTCGAAGCTGCAAGGATTCGCCGCGGAGAACGACTTTTTTCGTTCGATAATTATGTCAAGTTTTTGATGATGACAGTGGCTGCCGGCATCAACACCTTTATTATCGGGATGACAGCCGAGCATTTCTCACCTTTCGACGGTCAAATGCCTGTATTTCTCGTGGCTGCCGGTTTTGCATGGTCCATCGCCGGAATCAGCATGAATCTTTCACGCACCAACATCCTGTTGTCGAGCCTTTTACAGCTCTTTGCCGCATTGGTCATTTTTGCTGTAGCCTTGATCTATTTAATCACAAACCAATGGTTGTAATGCGCAGTACAACATTTTTTCTGACACTTTGCATTGCTTTTTCAAGCATCGTATTTCGAGCTGTAGCACAGCCGCCGCAAGGATATTACGACGGAACAGAAAACCTCACGGGCGAGAGCCTGAAAGCAGTTCTTCACAACATTATCAAAAACCATCAGCCGCACACTTACGCACAGCTCTGGCAGGATTTTATTCTGACCGATAAAAAACCAAATGAAAAGGTTTGGGATATGTATTCTGACATTCCGGGCGGTACTCCTGCTTATGAATACACTTTTGTGACCGACCAGTGTGGCAATTACAGCCACGAAGGCGATTGTTATAACCGCGAACACTCCTGGCCTGCCAGTTGGTTTGGTAGCCAACTTCCCATGTACACCGACCTTTTTCACCTTTATCCGGTGGATGGCTATGTAAACAATAAAAGGGGAAATTTTCCCTATGCCAAGGTTGGGCAGGCAAGCTGGACTTCAACCAACGGTTCCCGTCTTGGAAACAGTGTGACGCAAGGCTATTCGGGAACTGCTTTTGAACCCATTGACGAGTACAAGGGTGATTTAGCCAGAGGGCTCATGTATATGTCGGTGCGTTATGCGGGCGAAGACGCCGGTTGGCCCGGAAGTGCAATGACTGCCGGAGCCGAGCTTTTGCCATGGGCGCGGGCTCTTTTACTGCAATGGCATGAACAGGATCCGGTGAGCAATAAGGAAATTACCCGTAACAACACCGTATTTCAGTTGCAAAACAACCGTAACCCATTCATTGACCATCCTGAATTTGCGGCACTCATCTGGGATCCAACGGCTAAGCTCGACGAAAGTGTGGCAGCCATGTTCCAGCTCTGGCCCAATCCGGCATCCGAATCGGTGTCCATTTCTTTCTATCCGTTCGATGAAGCCGATTGGCAGGTATCGCTGACCGACCTGAGCGGTCGTTCTTTGGCTGTCAGCTTTTCCCAGGCCGGAAACACCATAATGAATATACCGCTAACAAACATTAAACCAGGCTGTTATCTTGTCACCCTCAGCGCTGCAGGAAAATCGCCGGCAACAAGAAAGCTTATCATCAAATAGAAGGATTTATGGCCGTAATCCGAATAACCAAAGAATTTCGTTTCGAAATGGCACATGCCCTGATGGGCTATGATGGTCCTTGCCGCAATATTCACGGACATTCCTACGAGCTGAAAGTGACGGTAAAGGGCGAGCCAATTGTCGGGAAAGATCATCCAAAACAGGGCATGGTGATGGATTTTGGCGACTTAAAACGAATCGTTCGTTCTGAAATTATTGACATTTTCGATCATGCATTGGTGTTGAACCAGGATATGGATCAACAGGCTATCCGTTTACTCGATCAGAATTTCGAAAAGATTATCCTGCTCCACTATCAACCCACCAGCGAATTGATGGTAACTGATTTTGCGGCCCGTATTCGGTCGCGCCTTCCTGCCGGCATTGAACTCGTGAGTCTGTTGCTTCGCGAAACGGCCACTTCCTATGCCGAATGGCTGGCCGATGAACAGCTCTGATGAAATTCATCGCTGATACACCCATTTTTTGCTGACAATTGATTTTCCGTCTGTCAGCGTAAATAAATACATGCCGGATTCCAGTCCCGAAGGGTCAAAATAAACCATATGTGTTCCGGCGCTGTTTCGGCCATTGATGATATTTCTGATTTTCCGGCCATTCAGATCGAAAATTTCGAGACGAACATCAGCGCTTGTCTGAAGGGTATAGCGCAATGCCAAAACTCTGTCGGATGAAGCCGGGGAAATTTCTAACAGAAGACCGGTATTCACAGGGCTCATCTCGGAAATATTCCCAAGAATCGAGTTCAAGGTTTTGATGGCATATTTCAACTCCACATCTTCGTGCTGAAGATACAACTGGTCGAGAACCGTATCATTGATTGGCACCCGATAATCCGGCATTACGCCACCAAAAAAATCAGCATCACTATCAAGCTGAATCTGAAAATTTTTATCCAGGCTGCATCCGAATGGATATTGCACACACAGACTGTCGGGAGGCGAAATGACATTAAGTAAAGTGCCTACCAAAGCAAATGACCCGTGAGTTCCATGAAAGCCAACCACTTTACTTTGAGGAAGCTTTTGCAAGGCCATTGGCAATCCTTCGCCGGAGCTGACTGCCCGTGGGCTTACCAGTATGAGGACAGGTTGAGAAAAATTCAAAAGCTGAGGCTCGATAAATAACGCCCCGTTGGGATAATCCGGGTTATAGCGTGGTTTCAGCGTTTCAGGATCAAAAGTTGGAATGGGAATAGGAAAAACCTCCAACGAACCCAGCTCCGGATCATAATAGCTCAAATTTTCATAGAGAACAGGTTCAGTATAAAAGAAGCCGGCCAGCGCTGCCGAAAGCGCATCGAGCCCTCCCGAATTAATTCGCATATCAAGGATTAATCCTTTGACGTCGTGTTCTTTAAATTGCTGAAGTGCATCGCGAAAATCGGTATAGATTTTTTTTGTGACCGTGGAATCGGCCCCCGAACTTTCAGTGGTCAGTTTGATATAGCCAAAAGGAGTATCGGGGATGAAGGCAGAGCTGACTTCGGGCCCGGGTTCGACCACCCACATATTGGTTTGGTGATAGGTTTCATATTGATCGTCAACAGCTGTCAGGGTTGCAGTGATGGGATCCGTTTCATTACGGTTGAGGAATTTTACTTTCAGTTGATTTCCTATCGGAGCTCTCCCAATAAAACGACACTGATTTAACAATTTTCCTTCGGCCGTTGCAGGAATAAGCTCAGCCCAACAAACCGAGACGGTATCTAAAACCTGAAGAGCCGGCTGTTCATTAATCTCAAGCAGACGAGCGCCAAATTTCATTCCTGCACCATCGGCAGGCGTACCGGGGTTGACAATGGTGGCTACCAGTTGGCTATCATCAGTCAGACATGTTGCAAAACCATAACTCCCGCCAATTTGACGGTCCATCGCCCGCTGGGAAATGGAAGTCCATCCGCGACGCATATTCACATGGCCATCATGCAAATGGGTCAGATATTCACGCAAGGCTATATAAAAACCCACCGAATCATGACGCCCGGCTGCATCCATCACTTTTGGGCGAATCAATGCATCGAGCTGGATCCAGTCAATGCCTTTCCAACTGCTCATGGGATACTCAACAGACAATTGGGAATGCATGTTTTCGTATGCCTGAATAAAATTGTTGTCCTGCGAATAAAGTCCTTTCAAAATACTGATGCTCACCAGAACCAGAAAAACCTGCTTTTGCATAATACGGCTTGTTTTGTTGTTACATATTTGACTGACTGGCCTTCATGTAATACTTTTCATCAAATAAAATTACAAAAGAAACATGTAGGTTGTCAATTTTTTTTAAAGTTTTGATGCAATGCCAGATTCTGGCCGAATAAAAAGTACAGCAATCACTATACCCATTCATTGTGATCATGATTGGAGCCATTTCGCGTAAAAAACCAAATCGGAAAGAAGAAAGAATGGGTGGTATAAGTACTGGGAAAAACGACGAAACTTTTTAATGAATACAGTACCAACAACTTATCAAGTCCTGTTAATGTTTAGTGGGGTAAAACGCACAATCGGTTTGCAGGCACTCTTTGTTTTTACCGAAAAAAGAACAATGAATATCCGAGGACTCTAATGTAACATTCAGATGTTCTTTCACAAAACAGATGGCTGCCTTGATGGCTAACCAGGTATCACGTTTGCAGCAGCGTGGGCCGCCCATACGGGCAACTTCAAACAAGGCTTCGGCCGTCATCAGATTGCTCAAACGCCATTCTTCTTTGGCAAGTGGACTGCTGTTTAATACAATGCTCATAAAAATTCCGGTACCCACAGCAGCTCCGCAGTTACCACAAAAACCACAGGAGCCTCCGGGAACCATTTTGGCTCTTTCGCGGGCTATTTTCAACTTGTTGTTGATGAGTCCCCTCTGACCGGTCTTGTTGTAATAGGCCGTAATAAGGACTGCAGGAACCAGAAAATGATGTTCCGGCCCATGCATCTTGATCCCCCGACGATGCATGATGGCAGTGGCCATTGCAATTGGATTGATGCTTTCACTATTGGCGCAAAAAATTTCGACGAGATTATTGCCTTCTAAGGCATGACAGTTATCGCACACAAAATGACCCTTTACACAGCGGACAGTTGACATTACCAGGCTTTGGCAAATGCTGCACGACATGGGTTCAGCTTGCGTTAAATAAGTCAATCCGCTGCCGCAGAAGAGGCATCCTTCAGCCGAGGTTGAAATTTGATCATTTTCGTTGTGCATTGTCAGGACAAATAAAAAAGTAACAGGGAGAAAAAACAGTCCATTGGTTTACAAAGGTAAGACGGATGAAGGATTTACCTGAACATCAGGAAAGGAAAATTTTAGATGCATAAACTACGCAAAAAGATCTTTTCCGGATGGTTTTCAACAGATTTTGAATCAGGAAACGGGTTGAAAGCTTAAGCCTTTTGTGGTTTATTGACTTAAAACCTTACTTTTGCGCCGAATTTTTTGGTGATACCCACCACCGATTAATAAAAAAAGCCACAGATGTCAAAAAATCTTGTCATTGTCGAGTCGCCTGCCAAAGCAAAAACCATTGAAGGGTTTTTGGGCAGCGATTTTCTTGTTAAATCGAGCTATGGCCATGTGATGGATCTGAGCAAGACCCAAATTGGCGTTGACGTTGAAAATGGTTTTGAACCGCAATATGAGATCTCGCCCGACAAAAAGAAGCTGATCGCCGAGTTGAAAAAAGCGGCCAAAGAGGCTGAGATGGTGTGGCTGGCTTCTGATGAAGACCGCGAAGGAGAAGCCATTTCGTGGCACTTATTCAAAGCTTTGGGCTTAAAGGAAAACAAGGCTCGACGCATTGTTTTTCACGAAATCACCAAACCCGCCATTCTGAAAGCCATCGAAAATCCGCGTGATATTGACGTGAATTTAGTGTCAGCACAACAGGCACGTCGGGTGCTTGACCGCCTTGTCGGTTACGAGCTTTCTCCTTTGCTTTGGAAAAAGGTGAAGCCTGCTCTTTCGGCAGGCCGGGTGCAGTCGGTGGCTGTACGACTTATTGTGGACCGCGAAGAAGAAATACGACAATTTCAATCTACTTCTTCCTACAAGGTGACGGCAAGTTTTAATGCTTTAGTAAATGATACAGCTCACACTATTCTGGCCGAGCTGCCCGAACGGTTTTCCACTCACGACGTTGCTTTGGACTTCGTAAAGAGCTGTTTAGGCGCCAATTACACGGTCGCAGGAGTTGAGAAAAAGCCCGGGCGTAAGTCGCCGGCACCTCCGTTTACCACTTCTACCCTTCAGCAGGAAGCCAGTCGAAAACTTGGCTTTTCGGTGGCCAACACTATGCGTGTGGCCCAAAACCTTTATGAATCAGGAAAAATTACCTATATGCGTACTGATTCGGTGAACCTGTCCGACACAGCCCTGAATATGGCCAAAAAGGAGATCGCCGAACGATTTGGTAAAGAGTATGTCAAAACAAGGCGCTACACCACCCGCACAAAAGGCGCTCAGGAAGCTCACGAAGCCATCAGACCAACTTATCTCAATCACCCAACAGTGTCGGGAACAGCTGAAGAACAGCGACTTTATGAGCTCATCTGGAAACGAACCATCGCCTCGCAAATGGCCGATGCCGAACTCGAGCGCACCATCGTTGACATCCTCATCTCGACCAACGACAAGCATTTTGTAGCCGAAGGTGAGATTATCCTCTTTGATGGATTTTTGAAAGTATATCTTGAAAGTACCGACGACGACAACCACGACGCTGCCGAAGGCATTCTGCCTCCCCTGACGAATGGTCAGACACTCAATCTCAATGAACTACTTGCTTCTGAACGGTTTACACGACATCCGGCACGTTATACCGAAGCCAGTTTAGTGAAAAAAATGGAAGAGCTGGGCATCGGACGTCCCTCGACCTATGCTCCGACCATTTCGACTATCCAAAAAAGAGAATATGTGGTTAAAAAGGATCTTCCGGGCGAAAAACGCAGTTATCAGGTGATCCGTTTAGCCAACAACCAGATCAAACAAAAGAAAGAAACCGAAACCGTCGGGCAGGAAAAAGCCAAACTCTTCCCCACCGACATCGGCTCTTTGGTGAACAAATTCCTTGAACAACATTTCGAAAATATCATCAACTACAATTTTACCGCCAATGTTGAAAAGGAATTTGATGATATTGCCGAAGGCCGCACCGTGTGGAACCAGATGATCAGTGATTTTTACAAAACCTTTCATCGCCAGATTACCGAAACCACCGACAATGCCGGTAAGTTTTCGGGCGAGAAAAAATTAGGCCTTGATCCGGTGAGCGGCAAGAATGTTTTTGTAAAAGTTGGTCGTTTTGGCCCTGTGGTGCAGATTGGTGACACCGAAAGCGACGAAAAACCGCGTTTTGCAGGCTTGCGGAAAAACCAAAGCATGGAAACCATTACCTTGGAAGAGGCTTTGAAACTGTTTGATTTTCCCAGAATTCTGGGTGAATATGAAGAAAAGGAAGTAAGTGTGGCCATTGGCCGCTTTGGTCCTTATGTGAAGCACAACAACGCCTTTTACAGCCTCCAGAAAACTGATGATCCGGCAGTGATTGGAATTGAAAGAGCCATCGAACTCATCGAAGCCAAAAGAGAAAAGGCAACACAAAGTGTCATCCGCGAATTTAAACAGGAGCCTGAGCTCAAAGTGCTGAATGGACGCTATGGTCCTTATATCAGTTTCAAAAAGAAAAACTTCAAAATCCCGAAAGGGACCGATGCCGCTACACTGAGCCTGAAAGACTGCATGAAAATTATCGAAGATCCCGAGAATACCCCCAAAAAAAGATTTGTCAAACGAAAAAGCTGATTCCGGCAGTCGTTTTTTTAACCTTGCTATTTCTGTCCACTAATCACAAGCAGCATGGAAATCAACCTGTTTTTAGATCCGGTCAACCTGAATGCACTTCCGGTTTCGGCTTCCAGACCCGGACAGCATCGCATAGGCGAAAAAATACTCATCCATACCGACAAGTCCGACTTTCCCGATCTGAGTCATACCCGTGTAGCCATTGTGGGTGTTCTCGAAGAACGTCTGTCGGTAAACAACGCCGGATGCAGCACAGCCCCCGACCATGTGAGGGCCTCGCTTTATCAGCTTTTCCATCATTGGCCGCAACTCGAAGTGGCTGACCTGGGTAATATCCGCGCCGGACATCATGTTGACGACACTTATTTTGCACTGAATCAGGTGATTGCAATGCTCATCCGCAGTAAAATCATCCCTATCATCATTGGCGGAAGTCAGGATCTGACTTATGCCATGTATCAAGCCTACGAAAACATCGGACAATTGGTTAACATCGTTTCTGTTGACCCTCTTTTCGACCTTGGCCAGGACGAAGAAAAATTTGATGCGCAGTCGTATCTCGGCCGTATCATCCTGCATCAACCTAATTTTCTGTTTAATTTCACCAACCTTGGCTATCAGACCTATCTCGTTGATCATTACGCAGTTGACCTGATGAATAATCTGCTGTTCGACGTTTATCGTCTTGGACATCTCAAGTCGCGTATTGAGGACTGCGAGCCGGCTGTTCGCAATGCCGATATTTTGAGTTTCGATCTGTCGGCCATCCGCGCTGCCGATGCACCGGGCAATGGCAATGCCGGACCCAATGGTTTTACGGGCGAAGAAGCCTGTCGAGTGGTGCGTTACGCCGGGTTGAGCGACAAAATAAGCTCCATCGGCTTTTTTGAATACAACCCTCTTTTCGACCAGAACCGTGTGACAGCGGAATTAATCGCCCAAATGATCTGGTATTTTTTAGATGGTGTGGCAAACCGCACAGGCGATATTCCGGAAAAGGACAGCCCCGATTTTGCCCGCTATATTGTACAAATCGAGGGGCATAATGAAGACATCGTATTTTTAAGAAGCAAAAAAACCAATCGTTGGTGGCTCGATCTCAGCTTTGGTCGCAATGATCGGGAAAAATACGAGAAACACCATTTTGTTCCCTGTACGAAAGAAGACTACGATCAAGCATTGAAAGAAGAAGTGCCTGACAGATGGTGGCAGTTTTTTCAGAAACTGATGTAGCGCATCGTTTTTTACATGCCGAAGCAAAAATATTATGTCGTCTGGAAGGGCCGTCAAACGGGAGTTTTTACCGATTGGGCCAGTTGCCAAAAGCTGATTGCCGGTTTTGCGGGAGCCAGATATCAATCTTTTCCTGACCGTGCTTTGGCAGAAGAGGCTTTCCGCAACGGGCCACCAAAAAAACTTGTTGATGAACATCGTTCAGAAAAAAATGATGGTGCAGTAGCTTCAGCTCCCGAACTGCACTCTGTTTGTGTGGATGCTGCCTGCTCAGGCAATCCGGGCGATATGGAATATCGCATTGTTCATACACACAATGGCGAAGAAATTTACCGCAGCAGGGTTTATCCCATGGGGACCAACAATATAGGCGAATTTTTAGCCATCGTTCATGCCTTAGGCTGGATGAAAAAAGAATCGTTAAGCATGACCCTTTACAGCGACTCGGAAACTGCCATCCTTTGGGCACGGAAAGGGAAAGCCCGTACAAAACTCGAACCCATACCACAAAATGCCATTTTGTTTGAGCTGATTGAAAGGGCAGAGAAATGGCTGGCCGAAAACGGCATTACTGTTCCATTGAGAAAATGGGAAACCGAAGAATGGGGAGAGATTCCAGCCGATTTTGGCCGAAAAGGGAACTTCAGTCGTGATGATAAGGCTCGCCGCGGATGATGGTGAGCGCGCGGTAGAGTTGTTCTAAAAAAATCAGGCGAACCATCTGATGCGAAAACGTCATGGATGAGAGCGAGATCCGCATTTGCGAGCGTTCGAAAACTTCTTTTGAAAAACCATATGGTCCTCCTATTACAATGACTAACCGTTTCGGGCTTTCAATGGTTTTTCGTTCGAGGAAAGTTGAAAATTCCCGCGAGCTGAAAGCTTTACCATTCTCATCAAGGAGCACCAACTCATCGCCGGGAAGCAACTGATCGAGGATCATCTTGCCTTCGAGGGTTTTCTGTTGGTCGAAACTCAGATTCCTGCGTTGTTTGATATCCGGCAACACCTTCATATTGAATGGGATATAGCGGATAATCCGTTCAATATATTTAGCCATCCCCTGCTCCAGATAGCTTTCATCCGTTTTTCCGATGGTAAGAAGAAGAATTTTCACAACTATTGGTTTACATCAACGTTTTGCCGGATTTTTTGCAACCTTGAAATCACCTTTTTCCCCCGAACCATCAATCCGCTTGAACCATAATCCAAAACGGGGGAAAGATACTGTTCAACTTCGGCAGCAAGTCCGTTTTCCTTCTCACAAATCTGGCCAAGCAGTTGTATGGCATTGGCTCTGACCGCAATAGCATATTTTTCGTTAAGCGCCCAGTTTAAGGCATTTTCGTAGAGAGGTCCGAGATAAGCCTCGGGCAGCGGCAGGCGCAGGATAATTCGTAAAAGGTCGCGACGAATAGAATCGGAAGGGGTGCTCAAAGCAATTTCAATAATGCGGGTCTGATTTTCCATCAAAAGCATCGGATCGTCGTCGGCAAGATGGGTCAGCAGCCATGCGGCTGTACGGGCTTCACGTGTTGAGCCTCCGGCGGCTATTTCAACTGCCTGGGAAATCAGTTCGGATCGTTGAACGACAATATCCTTCATCATGAGGATATCGTTCATAGAAAACGGCCTGTTAAACCAGGTTTTAAATGAATCCTTCCCGATGTTGCGTGGGTTTTCGGTCAGCGCCATTCCACAATTTCGTCAAGGGGTTTCCTTGTCTTGGGGCGTGTAACCATCCCGCTTTCAGGGGCATAGCCGATGGGTGTCATGGCGTAAACCACTTCGTCTTCTTTGAGTTGTAATATTTCGCCCATCAGGTCGGTGTCAAAAGCTTCCACCCAACAGGTGACCAATCCTTCGGCATGGGCAGCCAAAATCAGATGGGTCATCAGGATGCTCAGGTCGTCGCAAATGGAGTTGTAACCATCTGATTTTCTCACCCAGGCTTCAGAGGTGTTTCCCTTGACAATCAGCACGGTGTTGGCTTCCGAAAACCAGGGTGCCGGATAAGCCCGATGCAGCTTGTCGAGTATATCTGCCGACTGAGCAACAACAATCTTTCCTGGTTGCAGGTTGGCTGCCGAAGGCGCCATACGTCCGGCCTCGAGAACCCGTAACAGCTTATCCTCTTCGATCTCGCGCGAACCGTCATAGCTCCTCACACTGTACCGTGAACTCACAAAGTCGAGAAAATTATCCATAACCAATTGGGATAAAAGGGTTTGTTTTCACAATTTCCAAAGGGCTAAATTAAGGTTTTTTCTGTTCGCTTCGGATTTTCCCCGGCTAAAAGCTGTTTTTCGCCTTTTTCTTCATCCCAGCACCACCGACAACACCTGATGCGAATGCATTCCATGAAAGCCAGGCAGGTGAAGCCGATAATAAGTAATCAAATGGTCGAGCAGTTGACGGCGGTCGTCGCGCGAAAGCTGAAGCTCGCCAAGATTGTTGGCCGATATTTGACAAAGCCGGTGAAATGTTGCTGACAAAGAGGGTTCGATGGCATGGAAAACCGAAGGATGAGGAAGGCAAAAGCTGCCATTCATCAGATCGAAAACATATTGTGGGGCATAAGTGTCGGTTCGGGGGTAAAAGCCCAGATAACGACTGAGTTCGAGCATGAAATAAAGGTGAAAATTGGAATAATGCTGTTCGCGCAGGTCGAACCATTGAACGGCCTGATAGATAAAGCTGAAAAGCGCTTTGTTGGCCGAGGCCTCGACAATGGTTTTACTGAGTAATTCGCTGATGAAGATAACCACTGAATTTTTTGTGATATCGTGATGAAGGCTGTGAAATGGAGTTTCAATCGCAATTTCGGTCAAAAACTGCAGCTCGCGTTTGTGCTTCAGTTTACATACAAACTCAATGAGTGTCAAAGGTTGGAAAAAAGCCGGTTTGATACGCGAACGTTTACCAAATGCGCCTTTGACCATAAACGACATCAGGCCGAATTCTTCGGTAAAGATTTTGACAATGAGGTCGGAGTCGCCAAAACGGACTTGTTGCAATACAATGCCTCTGCTATGCTGGCTCATTGCTTACGCATCATCATAATTTTTGTCACCAAAGTTTCAATGCCGAATTGATCGGCGATAAAGACCAAATAAATTCCGGGTTTCACGTGGTTTCCGTTTATGATTTTGCCATCCCAGACGGCTTGTCCGCCCTCTGAACGTGTTTGGAAAACTAAGTTGCCGCTGACGTCGGTAATTTTTACGATGGCATCCCTCACCATTCCCCGAATGGCAACAGGCCCAATGAAATCTTCGCGCACCGGGTTGGGATAAGCATACACATCTTTGTTTTCTACGTCAGGTGTGGTAGCAATGTCTTTGTAAGAAATAATGCCGTTCGGTGTACCAAAAAACACTTCGCCATCATCGGTGATGGCGATGCTGTTGACGGTGTTTGAGAGCAAAGGGCTGTTATCGGTGTTGAAATAATGAATTTGTTTCAGTCCGTCATCCGTCATCAGGAAAGCTCCGTTTTCGGTACCAAACCATTTTTGGTTGGAGCCGTTGACAGCCATCGAAAGAATTTTTTCGCTGCCAAGCAGATAATCGGCCTGACCGGTACCGTCGTTTCGCGGGACAAGAATCTGCTGTGC
Source organism: Bacteroidales bacterium (assembly GCA_019454985.1). GTDB lineage: Bacteria > Bacteroidota > Bacteroidia > Bacteroidales > F082 > JALNZU01. The sequence continues at coordinate 11,873 of JACFNF010000020.1, read as the reverse complement.
ATCGAAGTTGGCGCCGGTTGTAAATATTTTTTCTGGATTATAGATGATGGCCGGGCCTTTGTCGGTACCAATCCACACTGCACCATTGTGATCCACGGCCAGCGAAAACACCGAGTTGCCGGGGATATTGCCTGAATTGGGGCTGTTGGTCAGGATTTTCAGACGATCATCGGAGGTGTTGTCGAGCGTATTGTTGTCGTTGAACACCATCACCGGGCCTTCGCCCCTGCGCAAAATCCATTTGTAATTGTTTTTATCTACAATCATATTGCCGATATCGGTTCCGCTTGCATTGGAACCCAGATAAAAGGACTTCCAGCTTCCATCGGTTTTTCGTACCGAGAGCAGATTGGTTGCCCCGGTATTGGCTACCCAGAGGTTGTTAAAGGAGTCGAAATCAAGGCCGCTGACATTGACTAAACTCGGATCGGCAATCCAAGGCCTTAAGCTGCTGTTATGTTCCGAATAGATTTCGGTTTTTTCGTAATTGGTAAACTCAATAACGCCTTCCTGCCAGGTTCCAATATAGGCTTTGAGCGGGTTTTTGGGGTCAATAGCCACACAAACAAAATCAGAAATGGTATCTAATCCACTGGTATTTCGGCTGTTATAAGTTTTCCAATTGGAGCCGTCGAACGAAAAAACGCCATCGTTCATATAACGTTTGCCCCAATCATTTCGTCTTCCGCCCGAAGCCACCCATACCTGACTACCGCGCGCTTTCAGCTCGTAAACATTGGTGGTGCCGGGGCCGTTTGGCATCATTTGGTAAGCGCTGAAACCAAGGTTGTAAACCTGCAAAAGTCCCCTCCAACGATCGCCAATCCAAATGCCATCGGCCGATTCGTAAACTCCTGCCAAGGGCTCCACAAATTCACTTTCCGGATAATAAATGGAGAGCTCCATCTGCAGATCAGTATTGTAAACGTAAATGTTGAAATGGTTCACAATGACCAAATGATCGTTATGCGCACGAAGCTGGCGATGAAGCGAGGTATTGTCTTTATCAAAATAATCCCAATTATCTCCGTTCAACACAAAGAGGGTATCGGCCTCGTAGGCTCCACGGCTGTAGTTGAGGAAAACTTTGTTGCCGAAAGTTTCTATTTGATTGTAATTCAAATGCGGATACCTCAGCCGGAGGTCTTTGGTCCATTGATTGAAATCAGCCAGGTTGGGGCTGCTGAGCGAAGCATAATAAACCCCCGACTCGGTTGCTGCATAAAGGGTATTGTCCAGTATGGCAATATCGTGAACATTGATAAAGCTTCCCTGAGGGCCAATCAAATAAGTATCATAAACTTCCTGACGGACCACATCTATGACAACAATCCCAAATCCACACGACAGATAGGCATATTTCCCACGAAACAGAATATTGTTAATTGTTTTATTTCCAACCAATTCCTTGTTTTTAATATCGCTCAGGTTGACGATTCCATCGGGTTGAACCAGGTCAATATTGGTATTGGTATAGGCCACCAAAAGCGTTTGGTATTCGCTGCTGTATGCAATTTTGCTGACGCCTATATCGCTCAGCCCGTTCACTTTGTTGAGGAGTTGCAGGCGATTGTCGGTTTTATCGTAAACAAAAAGATCGTATGGAGTGGCAGCATATACCTTATCGCCGGCTATTTCAACATCAATCACACGCTGATAAGGCAAATGGGTGCGCCATTGACCAATACCAACCCCCTGAGCATTACTGAAGAAAAAACCAAAAGTCAAAAGAAATAGAGGGAGGAAGTAAAATTTATGTTTCATAAACCGGGAATTAGGTTTTGATGGTATCTTTAAAAATATTGATTTGATAATCAGATGTTTAAATTATCATCAGGTAAATCGGATTTTTGTTTTATAACGCAATGGGCTTCAATTTATTGCTTGTTTGAGTTATGGAAATCAGGCAGTTTGAACAACAGGTTGAGGTGGATATTGAACATAGAGATGGGATGCGGATCAGTCCGTTCGGTTCCGTCGGGGCGCCGAAATCGAAATTGCGCTTTGGTGTATAGGTAATCTAAACTAAGGCCGACTTCGTAACATGTCGCAACCGGATAGCTGCACAAAGCCGATAAGCCCCAGGCAAAGCTTCGGTCGAGAGAAGTGGTAATTTCGTAGAATGCAGGTCCCGGCATGAAATAGCTTGTTTTATGCAGTTGATACGGGCTTCGGCTCGAAAACCATCCGGCCACGGGCATTCCCTGCAACCGCAGTTTTCTTGATGCGTGAAGCTGAAAAAAAGGCCCACCCATGAAAGCCAGAATCCGGTATGGCTCGCTGCGAATGGTCAGATCACTCAAAAAGGGATCGGCCTGTAGTTTTTGATAACCCAAAGCTGACACGTCCACCGGATGGATATAATAGCCTGCCATTGCTTTTGCACCAAATTGCCGCCACAGGGGTATTCCTGCTGAAATGACGACTTCCGGCCCCGGCATGGTAAAACAACCTTCGGGGAGCTGACGGGCAGAATAGGCAGCCAGCGGAATGGAAAGTCCGCCTGAAAAGGCAACATAAGCCTCCGTTGGTTGCCCCTGTAACCGTCCCGACCCAAAGAACAACAGCACAACAAGCGCTAACAGAAAATTCCGCTTCAACGCTATGATAAAATAACGAAAAATCAGGCTGTTCATGGATTCTCGTAACAGCGCGTTGCAAAATGGAGGATGGCTGATGAGGTGGTTTGGCGGGCTTCCAAATAACCCAAATGACCCACACCTGAGAGCAACAATAGTTCGGCCTGAGCCGGCAAGGCAAGCTGAGCCATCAGCCGTGCAAAAGGCATACGGCTGTCGGTTTTGCCGAGAATAAACAAAACAGGCACAGTCATCTGATACAATACATCGAGCTTGCTGCTGCGATCGCGCATACCTGCCAGAGCCGCCACAATGGCTTCTTTTTTCTGACTACGGGCAACCGCGTCAAGCTGAGAAAAAGCCTCCGGATGAGATTTGAGAAAATGAGGATCGAACAGGCCTTCGATAAACTGACTGACGAAAGACAAATGATTGTTTGAAGCCTGATCAATGGCAGCGGCACGGCCGGCCAAAGCAGCATCGTCATCGGCGGCGCCATGCGAATGAAACAAAACTGCGCCCACAAGTTTCGATGGAAAAAGTCCGGCAAATGCCAGAGTGATATAGCCGCCCATAGAATGGCCAACAATCACAGCTTTCCCGATTTGCTCCTGCTCCATCACGGCATTCACAGCCCCGGCCATCAGATCCATCGAATGAATATGGCCTTGCATTTCGGATTGCCCAAAGCCGGGCAGATCTATCGCAACAACCCTGAAATGCGTTTCAAGAACCGGAATAAAACCCTCCCACACCCGATGATCCATCGGAAAACCATGCAATAAAATCAAATCGGGTCCATCTCCGGACAAGGTATAAGCAATTTTTTTCTGGTGATAAAAAGTCGTTTTCATCTGAAGTTTCAGGTTTTGTTTTTCAAACCGCCAAAGTTAAATGTTTTTGCACCGGAATACCGCACAAGCGCCTCATGCTTTGACTTTGTTTATGGAAAAATCATCGTTGACAGAACGACGACAAACTCAATCACATCCGGTTTCAGTGGAAATTCATCGCTTCTTTGATGGTCTGAAACAGTCCGTCAGGAAGAAAAAAATGCAAGTCTTTTCCTTTCCTTAATCCCTGACGGATAAAAGTGGACGATATTTCAATTTGAGGCGCATCAACGCGTTTAACAGAAGGATGTGCTTCTAAAAGGCTGTTACTGAATCCTTTGCGTGGATAAACAACTAAGCTGAAATTTTTTAATATGGCCTCATGCTCTTTCCATTGGTGGAAGTTACTGAGGCTGTCGGCGCCCATGATAACCGAAAACTCATGTTGCGGAAATCTATTTTTCAAAGCACGTAATGTTTCAATGGTATAGGATGGTCGTGGAAGCTCAAATTCGATGTTGCATGCTTTGAAGCGTCCGAAACTGCCAATGGCTTTTTTTACCCATTCCAGACGCAGGTTTTCGGGCCATAGATCTCCGGCATCTTTCAGTGGATTTTGTGGTGAAATCACAAACCACACCTCATCGAAAGGGACAAATTCGAGCATAAAATTGGCTAACATCAGATGCCCATGATGCACGGGGTTGAAAGAGCCGAAAAAGAGACCGATATTTTTCATGGAATCGGATATTAAAAACGGATGAGCATCTTGCCTTCCGACATGGCGCCTAGATAGTGTCGCAAGCCCTTGGCCAGTTCATCGAGTCCCACGGTGATGGCCACTGGATTTTGCACTTCGTTGTTACGAATGATAAGCGAAAGCTGCCGGGCAACTTCATTCACTTTCTCATTACCGGCAGCAGCAAACCAGGCATTCAAATCAAAACCACTGATAGTAAGCTTTTTAAATATGAGTTGAAGAGCCGAAATACCACTGATTTCTTTGCCCGAAAGTCCGCCATATACCACCACCCGGCTGTCGGGAGGCAACAGGCTGGCCACCTGGCCACATTGTTCGCCGGCCACAGCATCGAGGAAAAGATGAGGCTGAAACTGCTGAATGGCCTGACGAAGCTGTTGTTCAAAATCGGGTGACGAAGAAACCAGCACACTGTCAAATCCGCGTTTGATGAGGGTTTCGGCGGTTTGTTCCTTTCTCACGATGCCGATGAGGTGCATTTGACGTTGTTTTGACAAGGCAAGCAGATATTCGCCAAGCCGACTTCCTGCAGCATTCATAAGCACATTTTGTCCAGACGCAGTTTCCATCAGCCCCCAGGCGGTGAAAGGATTGATAAAAAACATGGCCGCCTGTTCAAGGGTAAATCCGTCAGGAGCAGGTAAAATATGTTTCGGGCTGACAAGGACATATTCGGCCCAGGTTCCGTCGTTATGGCCCTGAACAAAAACCGAGACGCGCCGGCCAATCCATGCCGGGTCAATATCGGGGCCTACATCGGCCACCACCCCGGCGCCTTCAAAGCCCGGTACGGCCGGCAATGGTTTCACTACATTGTATCCGCCTTGCATAAAAGCAATATCCGAGGGGTTGCAGGGTGCAGCTTTCATCCGAACCAGCAGCTGGCCTGCAGCGGGTGCTTCGATCGTTTTTTCGGCCAATTGAAGGCTCAATAAAGCCCGCAAAGGATTGGGCTGATAGGCCGGAAGCAAAGCAACCCGATAGTGAAGCGGATAAACAGGTTTCATCAGTGATGGAGAAATTCGTTGACTAAGAAGGTGAGTTTCTCGCGGGCGATATTCAGGTCGTCGTTCACAAAAACAAGGTCAAATTGTGGAGCAAAGCCCATCTCCCATCTGGCTTTGTCAATGCGTTGACGGATGCTTTCTTCCGGGTCGCTGCAACGGCTGCGTAAACGTTGTTCGAGTACCTCGAGCGAAGGCGCCTGAATAAAGACACTGAGTGCCTGAGCGCCATAATGTTTTTTAATATTCAGTCCGCCAACAACATCCACATCAAAAATGAGGTGACGTCCCTGGGCGAGCATTGCCTCCACCTCGTGGAGCAGGGTTCCGTAATAAACGCCATTGTACACCTCTTCCCATTCCAAAAACGCACCCTCGGCAATTTTTTGCCTGAACTGTTCCACACTCAGAAAATGATAGTCCTTGCCATCGGTTTCATTTTCGCGTTTGGGACGCGAGGTGGCCGAGACCGAAAAACCCAGGTCCGGAATCTGGGTCAGCAAATGTTTCACCAATGTGGTTTTTCCCGCGCCGGAAGGGGCCGACACAATGAGCATTTTTCCTTTCAGTCCCTCCATATCATAAAATGTTAAACAGTTGTTCTTTGATTTTTTCAAGCTCGTCTTTCATCTGAACCACGAGGCGCTGAATGTTGGCATCGTTGGCTTTTGAGCCTAAAGTATTGATTTCGCGACCGATTTCCTGAGCGATGAAACCCAACTTTTTGCCTGCAAAATCTTCGTTCACAGCTTCGAGAAAATAGCGGCAATGCTGCCGCAAACGGACTTTTTCCTCGCTAATGTCGAGTTTTTCAAGATAATAAATCAATTCCTGTTCAAAACGGTTTGGGTCGAACTTCAGGTTTTCGCTGACCTCCGCAATATTTTTCCAGAGCCTCTGCTTCAACTGTTCGGTACGTTGGTTTTCGAATGGTTCCACTTTATCAAGCAGTTGAAGAATGAGATAAATACGATTTTCGATATCACTTTTCAGCACTGCACCTTCCTGAGCCCGGAAAGTGTCGAAAGAGGCAAGGGCCTGCCGGCAGGCTTCAATGGTGGCTTCGGCAAGTTCTTCGGGCACCGGAATATCCGTTTCGCCGTTGGCGATCACGCCGGGATATTTAATCAAAATCGAAAAAACATCTTCGGGTAAAGGCAGACTCAGGCTGTCAGCCGTTTCTTTAATTTGTTGAAAAGCAAGGGTAGCAGCCTGTTGGTCAATACGTCCCGATTTCAGTAAGCCATTGCCTTCGACCGACACCACAAAATCAACCTTTCCACGTTTTACTGACTCTGCAATCAGATTCCGAAGCTCAAATTCAATCATCTTAAAATCGGCCGGCAGCCGAAGCACCAGATCCAATTGTTTGCTGTTGAGCGATTTGATTTCGGCAATAATTTTCATCTGGCCGTGCTGTTGCTGCACCTTGCCATAACCTGTCATGGATCGTATCATAAGGTTGCTTCGGTTTTTTGCAAAGATAATTCAAAAGGCTTCAAAGCCAAACCATGCAGCTGTCGGAAATAACAGCAGAAACATAGGGTTTTTGCCTTTCGGATATTTTTTTAACTCAGTATCTGAATAGCCGAAAAAAACGGTAATATTGTCCGTTGGTTATGAAACATCCGGTTGTTAGTTTTCTCTTTTGGTTCAGCCTTATCGGCATTCATCCGCTATTGGCGCAGGATACGTTTTTAAAAAAGATTGACTCGCTGAATCAGACGCTTGATCGTCAGTCAGGTGCCAGTCGTGTTTCGAGCTTGATTGCACTCTCCGAGGCCTATCGTTTAGTGAGTTACGATAAGGCCATGAGATCGGGCCTTGAGGCCTTGGAATATGCTGACAGTCATCAAATGGGTCGGATGAAAGCTGTTGTTTTACGCTCGATTGGCATGAGTGCGCAAAATGCAGGCGATTTTGATCTGGCTATGCGATATTATCACCAGTCGCTGAAGCTCCTGCAACAAATTGGCGAGCCTGTGTTCGCCGCCCGGCTTCACAACCAGATTGGGGAACTGAAATCGCAGCTTTCAGAATACGACAGTGCTTTGTACTATTTTGACAAAGTCATCGAAGCATCGGAAATTCTGAACAACGACAGTCTTTTAGCCTACGCCACCAACAACAGTGGCAATGTGTGGTTCGAAACCGGCGATCTGAACAAGGCGCACGATGCGTTTTACAAAGCTGCCATTATGTTTGGGGTATTTGGCGACTCGGCCAGCCAGGCTTTAGCGGAGATCAATCTGAGTCAGGTGTTGTGGCAATGGGACGAAAATGATAAGGCTTTGGATTACCTCGAGAAAACCATTGGTTTTGCCCGCCGCAACCAGCTCGACGATATGCTGTCCAAAGCCTGCTCGAATATTGGTTTGATCTACTTTTTCGATAAGCAAGAATATGCCCGGGCATTGACCTATTTCCAGGAGGCTCTCCGTATCCGGGAAGAAAATGGACATCCGGTACCCATTGCCAATACGTTAGTAAATATTGCCAATGTTGACATTGCAGAGGGTCGGACTAATCAAGCCATCTCCACTCTCAGGCGTGCCATGCAGATTTATCAAAATGCAAAGGTGGTGAACGGGCAGGTGCGCGTCCTTTACCATCTGGGCGAGGCATACCAAAGTATAAAAGACTTCCGTCAATCCAATGCTTTTTTTGAACAATGTGCGACCAAGGCTCTGGAAAATCAAATTGCCGGTTACAGCGCCAATGTCCGCGACCAGTTGATGGAAAATTATATTGCCATGAACGACTTTCAGTCTTTTTTGCGCCTTTATGGCCAATATAAAAGTGAGAACGATAGTTTGACGGAAGCCCATTTACAGTTGAAAGCCAGCGAAGCAGCCTGTAAACTACAAAACGAGGAACTTATCAATCAGAATGAAAAACTGAAAGTCGAAAATACGAAGCAAGCCTATCGTTTACGAGTTTACCACTATCTAGCCGGTTCGGCCATTGGCCTCGGGCTTTTTGGTTTAATCGTGTTTATGTTATGGAAAAAGAACCGCCCCAAACTTAGCCGCAACACTAACGGTTAAGGCGTGTTTATTCAAAGACAGCTTGATTTTTGGTCTTTTTTGATCCCAAAAATCAAAGTATGGTGTTCAGGTCAACCGCTATTTTGCGTTTGTCACGAAAATCGAACAAGGTGAGCCGGCGTAACTCGTAAAAGCTGCTCCAATATGATTTCAAGGCATTGTAGTATCCAATGCGGGCATTATCGTTGTCAATCTGGGCGTTGTTGAGCTCTAAGATATCGTTCACCTTTCCGATCATATAACGTTTTTGGGTGACATCGAAACGCTTCTGGGCTACGGTGTCGGCCTTGGCGGCAATTTTCATCTGATTTTTCTGCATATTGAACTGCATCACTTTCAGGAAGATGTTTTGTTCAAAGTCTTTACGGCTTTGCTCCACGGTTGTTTGCACGAGCTCTAAATTTGATTCGGCCATTTTAATTCGGCCGCGGGCCTGACCCCAATCGAGAATGGGAATGGTGACACCTAAACTGATGCGTTCTTCATCAAGGGGTTTGGAATACACCATGTCAAACACATCGGAGGTTTGAGTTAGCCCAAAGCTGGCATTGATCTCGGCCTCGAAACGTCCTTGGGTACGCGCTTTGGCTAAGTTGCTCTGGGCTTCTAAAATCTGACGGTCGAAATTCAATCCCGAGGAAGTATTGTTCAATGCCTGAAGCAAAGCTTCTTCCACGTCAACACTATGAAAATCAACCGCTGTGGGTGAGATGAGCTGAATCTTGTCGGTAGTGCTGAGTCTCAGAAACGATTTAAACGAGAACAGCATATTTTCATAATTGAGGTCGGCCGTCTCCACCGATGCTTCGGCGCGAAGCAGGTTGAGCTCAAGCTGTAACAGCTCGTTTTCGGCAATCTTGCCTAAGATAAAGCGCCCTTTGGCAATGTTGTAAAGCGTATCGTAGTTGGCCATATTTTTCAGCGCAATATCTTTCTCCACCTGAGCCGTCAACAGATTGAAGAAGTGGTTAATGGCCGTTGAAGCCACTTGTTCATTGGCTTCGAGGTATTGTCGGCGGGCTTCCTCGTAGCGCATAGGCTCAATGCGTTTGTCCCATTTATAGGTGTTGTATGCAAAAACAGGCTGCCTGAAACCGATGCTGATGGGCGATGATAAAAACTGCCGTGTGGAGGTATCGGCATAAAAATTGTCTAACCGGCTCAAACCCGACTGCATAAACACTTCACCACCGGTGAGCCCCACTTTTTGGGTTAGTGAGAGGTTGGCAGAATAGCGTGCCAGAGTACGCTCGAGATAGGTTTCCGTTCCGTCGCCCTGAGTAATGGCGTCAATGGTGCGGTTGAAATTAGGCAAAGTAGCGCTCAGGCCCAGTTGCGGCAGATATCCGGCCTTAAAACTCCGGTATTCCCAATAGCTGCGTTTGAAGCGGTGGCGTGCAATCATGGCCTCGGGCGAACGCTCCTGGGCAATGCGGATCACCTCGGAAAGCGAAAGATAGCTCACTGCAGGCTGGCCTCGAAGCTCATTTCTGCCTGTCATAGTGAATATGAGCGCAATGCCTGCCCCAAAGGCAAACAATCGGTAAAGTTTGGTCATCATGGAATCAATACTCGTTTTTACAAAGGTATAACTTTCGCCTTGCCTCTTTATTGCGAAAAAAGGAAACGGTTCAAAAAAACCGTTCTCTGGGAAAATTTGCATTTTTTCGACAAAAGGCCGTCAAAGCCAAACGCCTTGTTTTGTACTTTTGCCAGTTCAAATGGAGTCGTTGTGAGCTCCGTTTAAGGATGAAAACCCTAATTTTGCGCCATGATGAACCAGGACGATTTTTTTAAAAAAATTACTTCCCATGCCAAAGAGTATGGGTTTATCTTTCAGTCGAGCGAGATTTACGATGGGCTGAGCGCCGTTTACGATTACGGACAGAACGGCGTTGAGCTGAAAAACAACATCCGCCGCTATTGGTGGCAGGCCATGGTGCAATTCAACGAAAATATTGTGGGCATTGACTCGGCCATCTTTATGCACCCCACCGTCTGGAAAGCATCGGGACATGTGGACGCTTTCAACGATCCGCTGATTGACAATAAAGACTCGAAAAAACGCTATCGTGCCGATGTGCTTGTCGAAGATTTTCTGGCCAAGATAGAAGATAAAATTGCCAAAGAAGTGGAAAAAGCCCGCAAACGCTTTGGCGAGAGCTTCGACGAACAACAATTTGTGACCACCAACGCACGGGTGCTCGAATACCGCAGCCAGCACGAAACCATCAGCAAGCGGCTGTACAGCATCATGGAAACCAACGATTTGCCGGCTTTTAAAACCCTGATAGAAGAGCTTGGCATCGTCTGCCCCATTTCGGGCAGCCGTAACTGGACCGATGTGAGGCAGTTTAACCTGATGTTTTCAACGCAGATGGGATCAACAGCCGATGGCGCCAGCGAAATTTACCTGAGACCCGAAACAGCCCAAGGCATCTTCGTCAATTTTCTCAATGTGCAAAAAACCGGCCGCATGAAAATCCCATTTGGCATTGCCCAAACCGGTAAAGCTTTCCGCAACGAAATCGTCGCCCGGCAGTTTATTTTCCGCATGCGAGAGTTCGAACAGATGGAGATGCAGTTTTTTGTCCGTCCCGGTGAAGAACTCCAATGGTATGAACACTGGAAGCAGGAACGCATGAAATGGCATCTTTCGCTGGGTATTCCGGCTTCGAAATACCGTTTCCACAATCACGAAAAACTGGCCCATTACGCCAACGCCGCCGCCGACATCGAGTTTGAGTTTCCTTTTGGATTCAAAGAACTCGAAGGAATTCACTCGCGTACCGATTTCGACCTCGAAGCCCATCAGAAATATTCGGGCAAAAAAATACAGTATTTCGACCCCGAACTCAATCAGAGCTATGTACCCTATGTGGTTGAGACTTCCATCGGGCTCGACCGCATGTTTTTGGCCATGCTCAGCTATGCTTATACCGAAGAACGGCTCGACGACGGCAGTGAGCGTGTGGTGCTGAAGCTGCCTCCTGTGTTGGCTCCGGTGAAAGCTGCCGTGCTGCCTTTGGTAGCCAAAGACGGCCTGCCCGAAAAAGCCCGCGAAATTTTACACAGCCTGCGCTACGACTTCTATTGCCAATATGAAGAAAAGGATTCCATCGGGAAACGCTATCGTCGTCACGACGCCATCGGGACACCCTATTGCATCACCGTGGATCACCAGACCTTAGACGACAATACCGTTACCCTGCGCGATCGCGACAGTATGCTACAGGATCGGGTGAATATCAATGAGTTACGCCGTTATATTGCTGAAAAAATCAAACCTTTGGTGGGTTAGTGAGGACTTTGGGTTTAGTTGTTTTGGGGTTAAGGGGTTAGGAGGTTTAGTTGTTGATGTGTTTTTGGGGTGGGGTTTGCAAAAGGGGAGTATTCAGAAAACTGTGTCAGTCTCGCCCTTGACTAACCGCAAAATCGGAAGTTTCATTTTTTCAGTGTTTCTATCTTATCGGGATGAAGGGCGGTTTCGACAGGCTCAACCGCCCTTGAATAGAAGCATATTTGAAGATGTTATGAAGTCGTTTTTCGGGAAAAACTATCGAAAAACTTTAAACCCTTGCCGGGCTGGGTGCGTGGGCAGGCGCGAACGGCGGGCAGCGCCGGCAATGAATGAAAAAACAACTGCAAAT
>JACFNF010000001.1:153184-187761 GCA_019454985.1 Bacteroidales bacterium | reverse complement strand
AGAAAAAATTGTAAATTCGCAAATGAGACTGACACAGTTTTCTGAATACTCCCAAAATACTTAACACCTTAACACTTTAACACCCTAACACCCTAACACCTTAACATCTTAACACCTTAAATCGTTGCTTCATCTATAGGACGAAAGTCTCCGGAATCACCGAAGTAATCTGTATTTGGTGGAGAACGGAGCACATGAAATTTATGAATACAGAAAGCCTTACTTCTGAAATTTATGGTTCGTTCCGACCGCAAACTCACCGGTTTTCATGTACCTTTGACCTGAATATCTCTTCTGAAAAGCCTTTATGATGAATTTTCACACTGAAAATAAGATTGAACGATGCCAATGGCCGGGCGAGCATCCGCTGATGATTGCCTATCACGACAACGAATGGGGTGTGCCGCTGCACGACGATGGCAAATGGTTCGAGTTTCTTGTGCTCGACGCTTTTCAGGCTGGGCTAAGCTGGAAAACCATTCTTTTGAAACGCGAAAATTTCAGGGCCGCCTTCGATGGGTTCGACCCACAAAAAATTGCCCGTTACGATTCGGCAAAAATTGAAAAACTGCTTTCGAACGATGGAATCATACGCAACAGATTGAAAATCAATGCAACGGTAACCAACGCCCGGTGTTTTCTGAAAATACAACAACAGCATGGTTCGTTCGATCGGTTCATCTGGCAGTTTACAGGCGGACAAACAATAGTGAACAGCTTCCGTTTGAGCAGCGAAATTCCGGCGCGGAGCCCCGAATCTGATGCCATGAGCAAAGCAATGATCAGCCACGGATTCAAATTTGTTGGAAGTACGATCTGTTATGCTTTTATGCAGGCTGCCGGCATGGTGAACGACCATTTGGTGTCGTGTTTCAGGCATTCAAGTCATCAATAGAAGGCTCGCCGCCAATCATCATATAAAAATTTCCGATGAAAAAACTACCTTTGCATATATAAATTGAACGGTTGAACATGGATTCATTGATTCGTGTGATCGTGGTTGACGACCACGAAATTTTTCGCAGTGGCCTGAAAATGGTCATCAACAAGCTCGGCTATGCGCGTGTAGTGGCCGAAGCAGCCAATGGAGCCGAATTTTTGCAACTGCTCGATGAAGAAGAAACCGACATCGTGCTGATGGACATTGAGATGCCGGTGATGAACGGGATTGAAGCCACACGCCAAGCCCTTGAGAAAAAACCCGGACTCAAAGTAATTGCCCTGACAATGTTTACCGAAGACGCCTACATTCAGCACATGATTGAAGCCGGAGCCAAAGGATTCCTCATCAAAAACATCCGCAAAGATGTACTCGACAGAGCCATCCAAGCTGTTTATAACGGAAAAACCTATTACAGCGAAGAGCTTTGGGACTATTTTACCAAAAGCATCGTGAAAGAGGAAAAAACCGAAAACGACCTTGTCATCACCCGCCGCGAACTCGAAGTGCTTCAACTGCTGGCCGAAGGCCTGAGCAATAAGGAAATTGGCGACCGCCTTTTTGTGAGCGAACGCACCATTGTCGGCCATAAATCGAACCTGATGACAAAAACCAACACCAAAAATACGGTGAGCCTTTTGGCCTTTGCAATCCGAAACGGATTGATTCACATATAACTTAGCCTTTCAAAAACCATTTCCAAAAGTCACATCTATGCTTGAGAGCATACGAAAAAACGTTTGTTGATCCTCTCTCGACTCAACTGCATCATCTTGGATTTGCGTAAAAGTACTGGTTTTTACTTCCTGTTTTTACCTTTTTTGCCGTTGTGAAATCAGTAACAAAACCCCTTTTGGGGCTTGTTATTCGTCAGTATTTTTGTTGAGTGATTGTTAATGAAATAACAAAGAAATTTAAAAACCTTAAAAATATGAAAAAGGCAACGATTCTGGTGGTTGACGACGACATGGACGTGATCACCCTTTTAGAGCAAATGTTACGCAACGAAGGTTATGAAGTGATTTCGGCCTTCAACAAAAAAGAAGGTATTCAACTGGCACTCAGCTATAAGCCTGATCTGGCCATCCTCGATGTGATGATGACCACCCAATATGAAGGCTTTGAAATGGCCAAGGAATTTGCCGACAACCCTGCATTACGCGATATTCCTACCCTGATGGAGACCTCGATCGAAGTGCTGATGACCACCAAACCCAGCGTGCAGGCCATGGCTCGGGAATTTCGGAATGATCCCAACTACAAAGAACTTCAGGTCATCCTGATTCGCGACATCGTCACCGGCAACTCAGGCATTGACTACCGTGCCGAAGATGGACGTTCGGTATGGGTTCCGGTTGACGGCTTTGTACGCAAACCGGTTGACCGCGACCGACTGTTGCCCGAAGTACATCGCATCTTAACCAAGAAAGCCGAAGCAAAAGCATAATTCAACGAGACATCAATTATAGAAGAAAGCCAATGCAGCGCGGCTGCAACGGATATTTTAACAAAAGATAGTATGAAAGAACAAGTTCACGAAATTTTAAACGGTTATCCTGCTGCGGCCAACGACAGCCTGATACCCATCCTGCAACAGATTCAGGACAAACTGGGCTTCCTTTCCGAAGAGGCAGTGATCGAGGTTGGAAAACACTTGCATATGCCGGCCAGCAAAATCTTTGGAGTGGCCACCTTTTATAATCAGTTCAGATTTACCCAGCCAGGAAAATATCATATTCAGGTTTGCCGCGGTACGGCTTGCCACGTGCTTGGTTCGGCAACCGTACTCGAAGAAATTGAGAAACAACTCAAGGTGAAAGCCGGGCAAACCACACGCGACAAAATGTTCAGCCTCGAAGTGGTAGCCTGTATCGGCGCCTGCGGACTGGCTCCCGTCATCAGCATCAACGGCGAGTTTCACGCAAAACTAACCGCCGAATCCATTCAAAACATCCTGCAGGAATATCGTAACAAGGAGGAATTATCATGATGGCAGACAAATCATTTTTTATCAATGAGGTGCTCAAAGTGAGCGAAAAAGCTCAACTTACAGCCGATACCGTGAAACAATTGAAAGTGGTACGCAACGATCACAATAGTCAGCCGGTGATTTTCGTAGGAGCGGGTACTTGTGGTTTAGGCGCAGGAGCCGGCGAAACCATCAAAGTCGTAAAAGAATTTTTGGCTGCCCGTAAGATAGATGCCCAGGTGATCCCCGTTGGATGTATTGGCCTCTGCTCGTCAGAACCAATCCTCGACGTGAAAATTCCCGGACGAAAAAGAATTTCGTTCGAAAAAGTAACCGGCGATAAAGTGGAAGCAATTCTCGACAGTATTTTCGACGAAAAGCTCCCCGGACAGCCCGTGCTGGGTCAGTTACGTGAACAGGATGATCAGAAAGGTTGGGACAATGTCAATTATCTTGACGAGCATCGTTTTTTCAAACCTCAGCGGCGCATTGTTTTACAGGATTGTGGCATCACCAATCCTGAAAGCATTGAAGAATATATTGCCCGCGATGGCTATAAAGCCTATCTGAACTCGTTGAAAATCTTCTCGCCAGCCGAGGTGTGCGACCAGATTGAAAAAAGCGGCCTGCGCGGCCGTGGCGGCGGTGGTTTCCCAACAGGCAAAAAATGGAAGTTTGCCTTAGCTACCGAGTCCGACCAGAAATATCTGATCTGCAATGCCGACGAAGGCGACCCGGGAGCTTTCATGGATCGCGCCGTGATCGAAGGAAACCCGCACAAACTGCTCGAAGGCATGGCCATTGCTGCCTACGCCATCGGCGCAACCAAGGCCTATATCTATATCCGCGCCGAATATCCGCTGGCCATCGAACGTCTGATCAAAGCCATTGACCAGGCTAAATCCTATGGACTTATCGGGAAAAACATCTTCGATTCCGGTGTTGATCTTGAGTTTGTGATTAAAAAAGGAGCCGGTGCTTTTGTGTGTGGCGAAGAAACAGCCCTCATCCACAGCATCGAAGGCGAACGCGGCATGCCGCGCCCCCGCCCGCCATTCCCCGCCGTGAGCGGACTCTTTGGCAAACCCACCATCATCAACAACGTGGAAACTTTGGCCAACATCCCGGCTATCATCAATAACGGCCCTGAATGGTTCAGCTCGGTGGGTACTGCCACCAGTAAAGGAACTAAGGTGTTTGCCCTTTCAGGCAAAATCAACACCACAGGCTTAGTCGAGATTCCAATGGGAACCACTGTGCGCGATGTGATCTACAAAATGGCCGGAGGTATTGCCAACGGCAAAAAGTTCAAAGCTGTGCAGATGGGCGGACCTTCGGGCGGATGCGTCACCGAAGCCAATTTAGACATCGAAATTGATTACGAAAGCCTCATCAACGTTGGAGCAATGATGGGCTCGGGCGGGATGGTGGTCATGGACGAAGATACCTGCATGGTGGATGTGGCCAAATTTTTTATGGACTTTATCCAGCGCGAAAGCTGCGGTAAATGTATCCCCTGCCGTGAAGGAACCCGACGAATGCTCGAAATCCTCGAAAGCATCACCAATAAACCGAAAAACAGCGAGAACCACGAACCGCTGGCTCGTTTTAAAGGAGTGACACAGCTCGAAAAACTGGGTAATGTCATCAAGGACACTTCGCTCTGTGGCTTAGGTCAAACGGCTCCAAATCCTGTACTGAGCACATTGCGCTGGTTCAGAGAAGAATATGAAGAGCATGTGTTCGACCGTAAATGCCGGGCCGGAGTATGTAAAAACCTGCGCGAATATTCCATTGATGCCGATAAATGCACCGGCTGTACGCTTTGTGCCAAGAAATGTCCCACCAACGCCATCATTGGCGGACGTAAACAGCCTCATTTCATCATCGCCGATAAATGTATCAGCTGTGGCGCTTGCTTCGAGGTGTGCAATTTCGATGCAGTCTTAGTCAGCTAACCAGAATAACACAAAATACAGCGTTTTATGAAACTCACAATCGAAGTCAACAACAATAAAATATACGCCGAACCCGGCGATACCATTCTCGATGCGCTGAACCGTCACGGTATCAGCGTGCCTACTTTGTGTCACATGAAAGGGTTTTTCCCCACCGGCGCCTGCCGCATGTGTGTGGTGGAGGTTGAAGGCCGTCGCAACTTAGTTACGGCTTGCTCAGAACCGGTAGTCAATGGCATGAAAATAAAAACCCACTCCTCAAGGGTGATTGAATCGCGCAAAACCATTGTCGAGCTGCTGCTGTCCAACCACCCCGACGACTGTCTCTACTGCGAACGCAACGGAAGCTGCGAACTGCAGAAACTGTCGGAAGACCTTCATGTTCGCGAAAGGCGTATCAGCGGAAACAAGAATAAGTATAAACTCGATGTTTCGAGCCCGAGCTTGGTGCGCGACCCGGCCAAATGTATCCTTTGCGGACGCTGCGTCAGAGTTTGCGAAGAAGTCCAGAATGTGTCGTCTATCGGATTTGTTGGCCGAGGCAATAAAACATTCATTGATACCATGTTTAACCATGGACTCAACTTGTCCACCTGCGTGAATTGCGGACAATGTATTATGGTTTGTCCAACCGGCGCACTGAAAGAACAGCCACATATTGCCGAAATCAAGAAAAACCTGAACGACCCTTCCAAAGTGGTCATTGTGCAACATGCACCGGCCATCTCGGTTTCTTTGGCTGAAGAATTGGGCTTCAAACCCGGACAAAATATCGTTGGTCTGATGAATGCCGCCCTTCGCAGAATCGGCTTCGACTATGTATTCGACACCTCATTTTCGGCCGACTTAACCATTATGGAGGAGGCCACCGAACTCATCCATCGCGTCACGAATGGCGGGGTGCTGCCCATGATTACCAGTTGCTGCCCCGGATGGATTAAATATGCCGAAGAGTTTAGCCACGACCTGTTGCCCAACCTGTCCACCTGCAAATCGCCGCAGCAAATGATGGGAGCCATCATCAAGAGCTACTTCGCTGAGATAGAAGGAATTCCGAAAGAAAATATCTATTCTGTATCCATCATGCCCTGCACCGCCAAGAAATTTGAACAACAACGTGAAGAGATGACCCAAAACGGTATCTCGGATGTTGACGCCGTGCTTACCACACGCGAACTGGCACGACTGATCAGACTTCATGGCATTGACGTTCATAAGTTAGAACCTGAACTGGCCGACTCGCCGCTGGGAACACGCTCATCTGCCGGTAAGATCTTTGGCTCGTCGGGCGGTGTAATGGAAGCTGCCATTCGTTCGGCACACTATTTCATCACTGGTAAGGAAATGGTGAAGTTTCAGGTGAAAGCTGTTCGCGGGCTCGAAGGACGCAAGGAAGCCACCGTTCAGATTGGCGATCTCGAAGTGGGTGTTGCCGTAGTGAGTGGCCTGAAAAATGCTGAAGACCTTCTCCAGGAAATCCGCAACGGAAGAAAAGACCTGCATTTCATCGAAATAATGGCTTGCCCCGGTGGCTGTATCAACGGAGGCGGCCAACCCATCGGAACTACCGAAGAAGCTGTCAAAGCACGTATGGCAACCCTTTACGACATTGACGAAAAAGATGCCATCAAAGTGTCGCACAAGAACCCCTACATCATTGAGTTGTATGATAAATTCTTAGGCAAGCCTTTAGGCCACAGGAGCCACGATTTACTGCATACTCATTATCAGAAACGAGAAGTATATTAGTTATACGAAAGGGCAGGAGGGAAGATGAGGCCTTCCTGCCCCTGATTTCGATGAACGATGGCCCATAACAGTAAATACAAACAGTTGGTTTTCACCGTGAAAGACCGTTGCAGGGTGTGCTATACCTGTGTACGCGAGTGTCCGGTGAAGGCCATTAAGATCATCAATGGCCAGGCCGAAGTCATCAGTGAAAGATGTATCGGATGTGGCAATTGTGTTCGGGTTTGTAGTCAGGAAGCTAAAGTTTATCTGAAACTCACCGATGAGGTGACGGGTTTGCTGAAATCCGGCAAACCTGTGGCAGCCTGTTTGGCGCCGAGCTTTGCCGCTGAGTTTCATTCGGTTGGCGATTATCGCCGATTGGTGGGGATGGTCAGGGCTTTGGGTTTCACCTATGTTACCGAGGTGGCTTTTGGCGCCGATATGGTAGCCCGGAGCTACCGTCAGAAATATGACGACGGAACACAAAAAGGTGTTATCTCGTCCGATTGTCCGGCAATCGTGTATTATGTCGAACATTTTCAGCCCGATCTGATAGATCATCTGGCCCCTTATGTTTCGCCTATGGTGGCTGCTTCACGCTATTTGAAGCATCGTTATGGCTCGGAACTCGAAGTGGTTTTCATCGGGCCTTGTATTGCCAAAAAGGCCGAATCTGACGACATTCATTACGCCCTCACTTTTTGCGAGTTACGCGAAATGTTTGCCAAGGCCGGTATCAATCCCGAAGATGTTGAGCCTTCCGAATTCGACCCGCCCCATGCTGCCCGGGGAGCAATATTTCCGGTGAGCCACGGCATGCTCCAAAATATGGAGATAGCCGATGATCTGACAAGGGTTGATGTGGTTGTGGCCGAAGGCCGGCGCAATTTTATGGACGCCCTCAACGAATATTCCAAGGGCACTTTGAAGGTAAACCATTTGGAACTGCTCTGTTGCGAAGGCTGTATCATGGGGCCTGGCATGTCGAAAAACGGCAACAAATATCATCGGCGTGCATTGGTTTCGGCCTATGCCGAAGAAAAAATGAAAAAGCTTAACGTTGAAGAATGGGAAAACGAGATGGAATGCGCAAAAGAGATTGACCTGTGCAATAGTTTTGTTGCCCGCGACCGCCGGCTCGTCAGCCCTTCGAATGACAAAGTGGCCGAAGTGCTGTTCCAAATGGGGAAAAATGACCCGTCGGACTATCTCAACTGTGGCGCTTGCGGCTACGACAGTTGTATTGAACATGCCATCGCCATTGTTCAGGGATTGGCCGAAAATGAAATGTGCCTGCCTTATTCCATCGAGAAACTGCATCAGTCCGTCGAAAAACTGAACATCTCGAACCGCGAACTCAACAAAGCCCGCGAAGCGCTCAAGCAGTCGGAAAAATTAGCGCACATGGGGCAGCTTTCGGCCGGAATTGCACACGAACTCAATAATCCGCTGGGCGTCATTACCATGTACAGCAACCTCATCTTAGACGAAACCACGGACGAAAACTTGAAAGGCGACTTACAACTGATTGTTGAACAGACCGAAAGATGCAGAAAAATCGTAGGCGGACTGTTGAATTTTGCTCGTAAAAATCAGGTACGGCTCGCCGAGACGCATCTTGAAAAGTTCATCACGCGAAGCCTTCAGTCGGTGGTTGTTCCACAGTCGGTCGAAATCAGACTTGATGTAGATTTGAAAGACCCCTATCTTTTTATGGATGCCGACCAGATGATGCAGGTGTTCAACAATCTCGAAAAAAACGCTATTGAGGCCATGCCCAATGGTGGTGTGCTGAGCCTGAAACTGCGCGACAAACCCAACGAAGTGATAGTGTCGGTAAGCGATACCGGAACAGGTATTGCCAAGGAAAATATCGAAAAACTCTTCACGCCTTTCTTCACTACCAAAGAAGTGGGCAAAGGCACTGGCTTAGGTCTCCCGCTTTGTTATGGCATTGTTAAAATGCACAAAGGAAAAATAACCGTTCATTCCAATGCAGAGCCCAAAGACGGCCCCCTTGGAACCTCATTTGTAATCACATTGCCACGTAACCCCGAAAATTAAAAATCTGTAAACCCAAGAATATGATGTCAAAAGAAAACAAACTTATTTTTATCGTTGACGACGATTCCGATTATCTGTTTCAAATTGAAACTATGGTAAAAAACATGGGATTTGAAGTGAAAACTGCCGAGAGTCAGGCTCAGGCCGAGAAGATGCTCGAAAGCATGAAACCTGATCTGTGTATCTTCGACCTGATGATGGAAAACGAAGATAGCGGATTCATTCTCAGCTATAAAGCCAAAAAGAAATATCCCAATATGCCCATCATCATGGCTACTGCCGCCACTGCCGACACTGGCTACAGTTTCGACTTGTATGGCGAAGACAATAAGGGCTGGATCAAAGCCGATGTTTACCTCGAAAAGGGACTTCGGGCCGACCAGCTTCATCGCGAAATCAATAAATTATTAAAACTCTGATCTTTACGTCTTTAAAAACCTGAAACATGGCCACACTGCATGTTTTGATTGTTGACGATGAGCCCGGAATACGTTCCGGTGTTTGCCGCATCCTCAGTAACTTCACCGTGGGTTATGCCTTTATGGACGAAGATTTCGACTTCAACCTTATTGAGGCAGGGACAGGCGAAGAAGCCGTCGAAATCCTGAGTAAACAACAGGTGGATGTGGTGTTGCTCGACAACAAACTGCCCGGAATGGATGGCATCGAAGTACTCGAAACCATTAAGAAACAAGATTACGACCTGGCAGTGGTGATGATTACCTCCTATGCCTCGCTCGACCTGGCGGTCAAGGCCACCAAAAATGGCGCCTTCAACTTCATGCCTAAACCCTTCACGCCCAATGAGCTTAGGGCAAGCATCGAAAATGTGGCCAAACACCTCTATCTGAAACGTATGACACGCAAAATGCAGATAGAAGGAAAACAAATCAGGTTTCAATTTCTCTCTGTCCTTTCGCACGAACTCAAATCGCCCATCAATGCTGTTGAAGGATACCTCAAAATGATGCAGGAACGACAGCTTGGCGATAAAATCGAAGATTACGACAAAATGGTCGAACGATCGCTGATCAGATTGCGCGGCATGCGAAATCTCATCATGGATATGCTCGACCTGACGAAAATCGAATCCGGAAAAAAAGAACGAAAACTACGCGATATCGAGCTGGGAACCATCGCACAAACAGCTATGGACACGATGGAACCCTATTCGATACAGAAAAATGTGAAGATGACCCTTCAAAAATCAGGAAACACGTATTTGCTGGCCGATGCCGATGAAATGGAAATTGTTTTTAACAATCTCATTTCGAATGCGGTAAAATATAATAAAGACAATGGAAAAGTGGATGTTGCCATTGTAGATCAAGGGAGCAGCATCAAAATCACAGTGACAGATACCGGAATCGGAATGAGCCCCGACGATATGGAAAAGATTTTTCAGGATTTTGTTCGCATCAAAAACAGCAAAACCAAAGAAATCACCGGCACAGGCCTGGGGCTTTCCATTGCCAAAAAAATGGTGGAACAACACAACGGAACCATCACCGTTAGCAGTATTCCTGATGAGGGAACAACATTTGAAGTAACTTTGCCGCGGAATTAACCAAAAATCTTCGTGTCAGCAAAGCAATCCGAACTTCATTAAGGAGTACACGAATAAACAGGTAATACAGAACCTAAATCCAACAAACCAGTTAAAGATATAAACCATGAAATTTGAACCACAACAATACCGCATTCCCGACGTCAGTATGCAGCCTTTTATTGACGAAGAGGAAATTCACGATATACTGCGACAGGCCATACCCGAAAAAGAGCGCGTAAAAGCCATCATTGCCAAGTCGCTCGACAAACAGCGGCTGAGCCTTGAAGAAACGGCAGTGTTGCTCAATGCCACCGACCCCGAGATGATTGGATGGATCCGTCAGGGAGCCCGCCAACTCAAAGAGCGTGTTTATGGAAAGCGCATCGTGCTTTTTGCGCCGCTTTATGTGGGTAACTACTGCTCGAACAACTGCCGTTATTGTGGGTTCAAGGCATCCAACAAATCGGCCATCCGTAAAACCTTAAATACCGATGAGCTGATTGCCAATGTGAAAGCCTTGGAAGAACATGGCCAGAAGCGACTGATTCTGGTATTTGGCGAGCATCGTACCTACTCGGCCGAGTTCATTGCCGAAACCGTGAAATTGGTTTATTCGGTTAAAAAAGATCACGGCGAAATTCGTCGTGTCAACATCAATGCCGCTCCTTTCGATATCGAAGGGTTCAAAACTATCGGCGAATCGGGCATTGGCACTTATCAGATTTTTCAGGAAACCTACCATCGTCCTACTTACAAAATTTGCCACCCGTCGGGCAAGAAAGCCGATTACGATTATCGCCTGACGGCTCTCGACCGCGCTATGGAAGGCGGAATTGACGATGTGGGCATTGGCGCCTTGTTTGGCCTTTACGACTGGCGTTTCGAGGTGCTGGCCCTGCTGCGCCATGTGAACCACTTAGAAGCCTGCTACAACGTAGGACCGCACACCATTTCGTTCCCGCGAATTCAGGATGCTTTGGATTACGACCTCGACGACCAGTATCAGGTGAGCGATGAAGAATTTACGCGTTTAGTGGCCATCCTGCGTCTGGCAGTGCCTTACACAGGGCTCATTCTCACCGCCCGCGAACCCGAACATATCCGCCGCGAAGTGCTGGCCTACGGCTGTTCGCAAATTGATGCCGGAACCAAGCTCGAAATCGGCGCCTATGCCGAAAACCCCGAAGTGGATCAAAACCTGACCAAAGAACAGTTCAAAATCAACGATGACCGTACTCTAAATCAGGTGATTGACGAGCTGATCGAAAATGACTATATCCCTTCGTTTTGCACGGCTTGTTACCGAAAAGGACGTACAGGTCAACATTTTATGGAGTTCAGCGTGCCCGGATTTATCAAAAAATTCTGTACCCCAAATGCACTCTTCACTTTGGCCGAATATATCATTGATTATGCTACTCCGGAAACTGCAGCTAAAGGCTGGAGGCTTGTGGATCAAAGCATTGACGAGATTGAAGATGAATCGTATCGCAACAAGGTGAGGGATCGAGTGGAACGTATCAAAAACGGCGAACGCGACCTCTATTTTTAAGCAAATTTCTCTGACGATCCTATGGCGAAAGGCAAAGACCTCAAACCACATATCGGCCTTTTCGGCCGGCGCAACAATGGCAAAAGCTCTATCATTAACCTTTTAGTCAATCAGGAAGTTGCCATCGTGTCGCCCGAAGCCGGCACTACAACCGATCCGGTGAAAAAATCCCTCGAAATTTTTGGTCTCGGACCGGTCATCATCATTGATACTGCCGGCATTGACGATATTGGCGAACTTGGCGAGAAACGGAAACAGAAAACCTTTCAGGCCATCCAAACCATTGATTGCGCAATGCTCGTGATTACCGCAAACGAGTTTGGATTTTATGAAAAAGACCTGATTACCCGATTCAGAGATCTGAAAATCCCGTATTTCATCGTTCACAACAAGAGCGACCTTCAACCTCTCGAAGAGGTTACCCGCGATAAAATCAGTGAGTTCACAAAGGCCGAAGTGCTTGATTTCACGACAACGAACAGCGAGAAATTGGAGGCGTTGATTGGGTTGTTGAAAAAAACCATGCCCGAAAATACGTTTCAAAAACCTTCGCTTTTGGGCGATATCATCCAGCCTGGTGGTTTGGTAATGCTTGTCACACCCATTGATGCGGAAGCCCCCGAAGGCCGACTTATTTTGCCGCAGGTGATGACCATCCGCGATGTGCTCGACCACGACAATATTTGTGTTGTGCTTCAGGAAGACCGCCTGAAATCGTATTTTGAACAGAATATGCCCCGCCCACAGTTAGTGGTTACTGACAGTCAGGTGTTTTCTTACGTCAACACCATTGTGCCGCCCGAAGTGCCGCTCACGAGTTTCAGTATTGTGTTTGCCCGCCTTAAAGGTGATTTTGAACATTATTTGCAAGGCACGCCCATGTTGGGAAAACTCAATGACGGCGATACCATCCTCATTCTCGAATCGTGCAGCCACCAGGTGAGTTGCGACGATATCGGGCGTGTTAAACTGCCAAAGTGGATCAGGGAGTATTCGGGCAAAGAACTGAAATTTGAGATCGTTTCGGGATTGGATGCCATTAAAGACATCCAACAATACAAGATGGTAATTCAATGCGGCGGCTGTGTGGTGACGCGCAAACAACTGCTCAACCGGCTGAAGCCGGCCGTGGATGCCGATATCGCTGTGAGCAACTATGGAATGGCCATTGCCTGGATCAATGGTATTTTCGACAGGGTGACCGAACCTTTTAAAAAACATGCAGAATGAGTGAATCCATTGATGAACTGCTTTTAAAAAGTAATCATAAAAAAGAAGAGTTGATTCGCCTGCTTTCGGTTGAACCCGGGCCGGAAACCGAAAAAGTGTTGCAGGCCGGCCTTCGTGTCAAAGCCGAGCATCCGGGACGAATAGTGTATCTGCGTGGCCTGATTGAGCTGTCGAACCGCTGTGCCCGGAATTGCTACTATTGTGGCATTCGTGCAGCCAATCCTATGGTTGAACGCTATACGCTTTCCGACGAAGAGGTTTATCAGGCTGCCGATTTTGCCTGGAAAGAAGGCTTCGGGTCATTGGTTATCCAGGCCGGCGAGTTAAAAAACAAAACCTTTACCCATCATATTGCCCGTTTGCTCAAGGGCATCCATCAGCGCACCCACAACGAACTCACCATCACCCTTTCGTTGGGCGAACAGTCGGCAGAAACTTATCGTCTTTGGCGTGAGGCCGGAGCCGAACGTTATTTGCTGCGTATCGAAACCACTAACCGACAGCTTTTTGAGCATATTCACCCTCACAACAAAGCCCACAACTTCGACGCCCGTATGCACGCACTTACGCTCTTGCGTCAGGAAGGTTATCAGGTGGGAACCGGCGTGATGATCGGCCTGCCCGGACAAACGTTGGCTGATTTAGCTGACGATTTATTGTTTTTCAAAACACAGGACATTGACATGGTGGGGATGGGTCCGTATATTGAGCATCCCGACATCCCGCTTTCGGCTGAAGACGCACTTCTGTGGCCATCGCAGGAACGATTCAGGATAGGGTTGCTGATGATTGCTTTGTTGCGCCTCAATATGCCTTGGATCAATATTGCTGCTTCAACAGCCCTTGAAACCCTTGATCCGCTTGGCAGGCAAAAAGGTATTCTGGCCGGCGCCAATGTGGTGATGCCTAACCTAACTCCGGTGCCCAACCGAAAAAAATACCTACTCTACGACAATAAACCAAACTTAGACAAAGACCCTGCACTGAGCACTACATCGCTAAATCAGGTGATTCAGGAAATTGGTGAAACAATCAGTTACCATATAGCCGGCAGCTCGATGCACTATTTGCGCCGCACCGGTCAAATTGAAGGATAGTTTGCAGGCGGAATTTTCGTTCAACGGCTCAGCTTTGCCCAAAATTCCCCCACATTCGTCACCGGTTCAACCCGGATGCGGTATTTGGTCAAATCGAGCCCTTTGAGTCCGTATTTGGAGACGAAGATGCGTTCGAACCCTAATTTATCGGCTTCCGAGATACGGGCTTCGATGCGGTTTACGGCTCTTATCTCGCCCGAAAGACCCACTTCGGCGGCAAAAACAGTTTGTGTATCCAACGCTTGATCGTTGGCTGATGAGAGGATAGCAGCAATCACAGCCAGATCGCTTGCAGGGTCGTCCACGCGAAGACCGCCGGCAATGTTCAAAAACACGTCTTTGGTGGCCAGCCTGAACCCGGCACGTTTTTCCAATACAGCCAGCAACATATTGAGTCTGCGGAGGTCGAATCCCGTTCCGGAGCGTTGTGGGGTGCCGTAGGCAGCCGTACTGACGAGGGCCTGTGTTTCGATGAGGATGGGTCTGAGCCCTTCGACGATGGCAGCAATGGCCACGCCACTCACCTGAGTCTCGCGCTGCGAGAGGAGTATCTCGCTCGGGTTTTCAACCTCGCGCAAGCCGTTGTCGCGCATTTCGAAAATTCCTAATTCCGAAGCCGGTCCGAAGCGGTTTTTGATGGCACGCAGAATACGAAATCCGTAATGTCGGTCGCCTTCAAACTGGAGCACAGCGTCAACCATGTGTTCTAAGATTTTTGGACCGGCAATGCTGCCGTCTTTGGTGATATGACCAATCAGAATAAAGGGGACGTTTGTGCTTTTGGCAAGACGGTTCATTTCGGCTGCACTCTCCCTGATTTGACTGATACTCCCGGCCGACGCCTCAACTTGTGGTGTGGCAAGGGTTTGGATGGAATCAATGACCACGATATCGGGTTTCAGTTGTTCGAAATGGCGGGCAATTTCGCGGGTATCTGTTTCGGTAAAGATAAAACAGTTCTCATTGGCAATACCGATGCGGTCGGCACGCATTCGTATCTGACGGTTGCTTTCTTCGCCCGAGACATATAAAACTTTAAGAGGAGAAAGTCTGAGAGCAACCTGAAGCAGCAGGGTGCTTTTGCCAATTCCCGGTTCGCCTCCGGCCAATATCAATGAACCGGGGACAAGGCCACCGCCCAGCACGCGGTTGAGCTCGCTGTTATGCAGATCAATGCGGGCTTCATTTTCGCTTTCGATCTCTTTCACCGGAAGCGGCCGGGCGGCGGGGCTTTTACCCACATTTTGGCTATGACGCAACGGCTTTCCTGTGGCTACAGTTTCTTCCACATAGGTATTCCATTCACCACAGGCCGGGCATTTACCAATCCATTTTGGCGATTCGTTACCGCAGTTGCGGCAAAAAAACAAAGTTTTTGTTTTCATAATCATACAAACGTAGCCGACAAAGGTAGCTATCATCCCTACGAAAAGCAAAAGGCCGGAAACAATGTTTTCCCGACCTTTTACCGAAAATTTATAAAGCTTGATTTTTATCTCAGCGGATTTTCTTTTCCTCTACCTGGAGGACTTCCTTGCTGGTATCGTCGTAAATAAATGCTACAATCGAAACGTGTTGATCGTTATAGGCGCTGTTCAGATCGAGGGTATAAGTTTTGCTGAAAGTAGCATTGGCTGTGGCCTGTCCGGCAGCGGCCAGCTCTTCACCCCAGGGGCTGTTGATGCTTCCACGCAACACATGGCGATGCACATAGTCGGGGATGGTAGGCGTAGCGCCCACATTGGGATCGTTGTTGCTTTGTGCACTCACGATGCTGTCCTCGATAATGCAGGCGATGAGCATTAGTTTGTTGTCAAGTGGGTGAATCACTTTGCTTTCGAGTTCAACTTTCAGGTTGCGGCTAGTGCTGTTATAGGTGGTCTGGATATTGAGGCTGAGGGCAGCTTTTTCCTGAGCAGCCTGCCCAACAGCAGTAGCCCAGTTGGCAGCCGTCACATTATAGGCGCCTTGATTGTTAACTCGGTTAACCATCCCCATGGGGTTCCCGGCAGCCGAGATACCAAAAAAGTTGTCCCAGGCAGTGCCAGCTTCGGTGCGATAATCGGCATCGAAAGGAGCGGCTTTTGGCCGTGCAAAATATCCGGCATGTACCCCAATCATGATGACTTGACCATTATAGAGATGTACCAACTCGTGACCCAGACGGGCGCCACCGGGGCAGTTCACGCAGGTGTGACCGGTATAATCTTCAAGCAGGATTTTACGCGTGTCGTTGGTAACCTGACCGCCTCCGCCTTCTTTAAAGGGAGGTTCGATTTTGTCGCAACCGGCGAAAGAAAGACTGAGCAAAAGAAGTATTGCCGGAAGATGAAATATATTTTTCATAGATCGGATCAGTTTAAAAATTCGTTGAAATTGTTACAGTGAATCCGCTGGAAGCCGGAACCTGACGGCAAACACCGCCGACGCAAACCACGCCTTCATACTGCCGGCCATAAGTCAGCGCAATGCGGGTTGACTCGTGGGTATAGCCACCCGAAATGGTATAATAATGGTTTCGTTTGTCGGGATCAGGATTGCCATAGTTGTATTGGTCAGACAAGGCCATAAACCATTTAGGGGCAATGGTGTATTCAGCCATCAGGGCAGCCCAATCGCCTTCGTCTTGCTTGGTCCACATACCTTGAGCTTCGACGCGCAAAGCGTTTCGGCTGTTGAATTTATAGGTGAAATCGGCAACCGCCAGATGGGCTTTCACAGCCTCTTCGCCCGTATGACCTTCGATAACGGCAATATCATAAAGCAGATTCATATACTGGATTACGCCTTTCAGCTTGCTGTTGAAGCGTTTCTCAACTTCAACATTGAGGTCGCGGAAAAAGATGTGATCCGACACCTTGAAGAAGTCGCTTTTATATCCGAGGGTTCCGCGGTATTCTTTATCTAATGTGTCGCGGACAATATCGTTGACCTGGCTGAAATTGAGTGAGATTCCTGTGCCATATTTTCCTCCAAGTGGGGTTCCTTTCGGGATTTTATAGTTGAGCTGAAACTGCATGCCCATTTCGCCATTTGGCTGTGTGGCATAAGGATATTTTGCGGTAAGGCTATAGGCGTGCATCCGGTTGATGGGAGGAATAAAATTGATATCCAGTGCATTGGCTGTTTCGGCGCGATCGCTTTTAAAACTAAAATTATCCACGCGTTTGAGCTGCAGCATCACGCCAAGACCCTTCTGCGAATAGGAAAAAGAGCTTAGCAAAGCTTGTCCGTTGGAATAGATAAACTGGTTGATGGCCGAGGGGTCGTTAATTTTATAGGCATATTCGGTCATGAAATTGAAGTTGCCTGCACCCAGATTCACCCTTCCGGCAAAAGCTCCGGTATTTTCGGGAAGTTTGTAAATGGGATCGGCATCACGCTGGTAACGGCTAACGGCGCTGGCTCCCACGCTCAGGCGCAGACCGGCTTCGTCGAGTTTGCTGAAAGCATCATTGAAACTAAACTCGGCATCGGCGCCGCGAACAAGACCACGGTTGTTACGCTCGTATTTTTGCCAAAAGAAACGCTGACTACCATAAACGCCTTTCAGGGTTAGGCCTTTGGTTGGGAACAACACTACCCTCATTCCGTTCATCGAGTTGTCGTAACCAAGAGTCCATTCTTCATAGGTGCGAAATACAAGGCCGTTACCAAACTGCTCGTAGAAGTTACCTGCAGTAATTTCAATAAAATCAGTGTTGTAGTTGACCCAAACATTAGGGAAGCCATTGCCTTCCTGACGTGGGTCGAAACCTGCCAAAGGGGTTAACAAGGCTTCGTAGCGCAAGCCGGCTTTGAACTTGCCAAGGGTATAAGTAAGATTGGTAAATCCGTTGATGCCGATTTTACGCCCGGCAATGGTGGAATCATAGATTCCAATAGCAGCATCGGGTCTGTAAAACTGTACATCAGTTTGAAAGCTCCCGTGAAGAGAGGAGTTGTCAAAGATATCCTGTGCGCTCACAACCATACTAAAAAGCAGGGCTGTGATGGTGAACAGTAGTTTTTTCATGCGATTGGGTTATTGATGGGAAAAGAGTAGGCCGGTTTATTTCTTACCAACAAGTTTTTTCACTTTCTGGTAAAGTTCCTGTTCAGCGCCGTCGAAATAGGCAGTATGTTGTGAAACGATTTTGCCGTTTCCATCGAGGAGGAAAGTGTGAGGAATCATATTCACATTCATGGCGCGTTTGAAATCGCCGTTGGGATCGAGCAGCACTTCAAATTCCCAACCTTTTCCTTTGACGTGAGGAGCCACTTTTGCGGTGGAACGAGAGTCATCAATAGAAACGGCAACCACTTTCAAGCCGGTTTCCTTTTGCCAATCTTCATATACTTCATTGAAGGCATCCAACTCTTTTTGGCATGGTTTGCACCATAATGCCCAGAAACTCAGAATAATCGGCTTGCCATCATTTTTGATGTCGGCCGTATTGAAACTTTGTCCGTTTAGTGTTTTAATGTTCACTTTGGGCAATTGGCTTTCCTGTGAAAAGAGGTGGCTCATCGGAACGAGCAGCAAAAGGATAAACAAAAGTTTTTTCATAATGGGAGCTTTTGTGTAAAACGAATAAAATGATGTTAAAAGTTACTCATGGGTGCATGACAACCGCTGTGGGCGAAAGGTTGCAGGCTTATTCAATATATACTTCGAGCAGAGTGGTGTTTTTTGATGGTATAAGACTAATGTTTTCAATCAGGTTTGGGATAAGAATAATTTCTCCCGGTTTGAGTGAAAGCTGTAGATCGTGGCTTACAACTGTACACTCGCCCTCGGTACAGAATAAGATAACAAAAGAATCGAGATCCGAATAGTCTTTCTCTGTTTTTTGGTTGATATTCAGTATGTTGGTTGTAAAAAACGGAGTCCTGACTAAATTTTCGCTATGGCTTTCGACCAGATGGTATGGGGTTTTATAATTGGGCAACACACTGTAATCAATGGCTTCCATGGCTTCTTCGATATGGAGTTCGCGGCCTTTGCCGTTTTCATCGGTGCGATCCCAGTCGTAGATGCGGTAGGTGATGTCGCTGGTTTGCTGTATCTCGGCAATCAGAGTTCCGGGGCCAAGGGCGTGAACTCGTCCGGCAGGGATAAAAAACACATCGCCTTTTTTCACCTGTTCAAAATTCATGACTTCTTTAATGCTTTTATTTTCCAAATGTCTGAGATATTGTTCCGGGCTCACTTTTTGGTTGAAACCGCTGATGAGCTGTGCGCCTTCATCGGCCTGCATCACATACCACATTTCGGTTTTACCAAAACCTATGCCACGTTTTTGGGCCAATTCGTCATCGGGATGCACCTGAAGCGAAAGCCAGTCGTTTGAATCAATCGCCTTCACAAGAATGGGGAACTGATCGCCAAAACGTTCATATACTTTTTCGCCCGTCAAATCGCCCATAAAAACCTCGACTAACTCATTCAGTTCATTGCCGGCTAAGTAGCCATTGCTGACTAAGCTTGGGTTACCTTCGACCCCCGAAAGCAACCAAGCCTCGCCGCAATTGGGCAAAGTTCCGAAATCCATTCCCAGTTGAGTTTTTATTTTATCTCCACCCCAGATTTTTTCTTTGAATAAAGGCGTAAACTTAAAAGGATAAAGGGTTTGCATCGTAGTTGGAATTAAAATGCAAAAATAGACAATATTCCTCCTAAAAATCATTTTATCCTAATCATCAATAAATGAGCTATTTACAGAAATTACTTTGATAAATCGATCAACGTTTTATGATCATCTTTTTACTCCTTGCGTAATGTGCAATTTCGTTTGTTTTGAAGAAAAGCTGTATTCACAAAATATTTGGAAGCCTAAAAGTTTGCTTTTTATTTAAACCGTTTGTATTTTTGGACACGAAACACGCTTCTTATCTTGAACTTTTACCAATTATTTTTCTAACCAAAACTTTTCGATATGAAAAAACTTTTACTCTCAATCGTAACAATCATGCTTTCGGCAGGCTTAATGGCACAGTCCCCTTTTTTGAAACAGGCTACAGGCCTCGAGAAAGTAATGATGCAAAAAGCAAAGGCGGTTGCTGAATATTTTCCGGAATTTTCCGGCGAAGCGAACCCCTATGTATCCAATGTAAAAGATGCCGACATCGTTATTGGCCAAACCCGCTATGATCTGGCATCGAATGCTGCTGTTCCGCCACGTATTTATGCACATCCGGACGGTACACTTGGAGCCGTTTGGGTTTATGGGATGAACGATCCGTCATTTGCTGATCGGGGTACAGGCTATAATTATCACAATGGCACCTCGTGGGGGCCGGCACCAACAGCACGAATCGAATCGGCACGTACTGGTTGGGCAAACTACCAACCCTATGGTGAAAACGGCGAAATCGTTTGTACACATACCGGCGGAACCCAGGGTCTGCTTTTTAGCTGGCGCGAAAACAAAGGTACCGGAACCTGGAACACTTTCTATTTGCAAGGACCTGCCGGATTTCAGGACCTACTCTGGCCCCGAATGATTACGAGTGGTGTGAACCATACCACCATTCATGTGATTGCTGCCCTCGATGCCAGCTATCAAGGCTTAGAAGGAGCCCTGCTTTATAGCCGCTCTACCGACGGCGGACAAACCTGGAATCCGCAAAATGAGATATTGCCGGGTTTGGCAGCAGGCGAAATCCATGGTGTTGGAGGCGACGTTTATGCCTGGGCTGCACCGGTGGGCGAAACAATTGCATTCATTGTCGGTGACTTTTTAGCCGATGGCATTGTACTCAAATCAACGGATAACGGTGATACCTGGGAGAGCATGAAATATTATGAAGCGCCCATCCCGGCTTTTGGGAATGAAGTGCCATTGCCAAAACATGGAGGTATTGACGGCTATCAGCATGCTGTTCTTGACGATCAGGGACGCGTACATGTGGCTGTTGGAAGAATGATCCACTCGGCCGATGGTTCGGGTGGCGCCACAAATTATTATCCTTACTCAAACGGATTGCTCTATTGGAATGAAACCATGCCTCCCATGGATAGTACCGCGCTCACCGACAGTATCCTCAACCTTGTCAGTATGAACCCAATGTATCTTCTTGCCGAAGTTTACGACAATGGAGTAGATGAGCTGGCCAGTATTGCAAAATATCAGGCTTCCCTCACTTCCATGCCACAATTGGTGTTTGATCACAACAGCAAAATCCTGTATGCATTTTATTCGGCGGTCACCTTAGGTTTTGTTTCTTCCGACGATTACAACTACCGGCATATCTGGATGCGTTTCTCCGAAGATTATGGCCAGAGCTGGAGCCCACAGGTTGACCTGACATCCGACATCTTCCACATGTTTACGGAATGTGTCTGGCCATCTGCATCGCCTACAGTGACCAATAAGCTGCATGTGATTTATCAATCGGACAATATCCCCGGCAACGCTACCCGGTTCGAAGAACATGCAATAAATGACAATAATATTGTGTATTTACCCCTTAATTTAGTGGTGGGGATGACTGAAAAACCGGCCTCTGTTCTAACGGTTGATCAATTGTGGCCAAACCCTGCAACTACTGAGACTCAGATTGTTGTCAATGTTAACAAAACGACAAAAGCCGATATCAGTATCGTGAATTTAGTTGGAAAGCAAGTCTATTTTAATACTTATATGTTAGGTTATGGCGGACCGCATAAACTTCGGTTTGATTTGACGGATTTGAATAGCGGAATTTATTTTGTGAACGTCAAAGCTGGTTCCAATACCATTACAAAGAAACTGATAGTTCAATAACGATGATGTGAACTTTTGTTGAAATAGCCGTCAGTTTTCGCTGACGGCTATTTTCTTTTCACAGAACAACTTTTATTTCTCATCATTGAAACCAGAACGGCAGCCACGGGGGAGATAATCACTACTTTTGTACGGCACAAGCTAAATGGCAGGATGCTGTATGATTTTTTGATAATCAACAGCAATATGTTGATAAACAGTGAAATAAGTTTGTGCAAAAGTCGTTTTACTTGAGTCCGATAAATCTGTAACCATGAAAAAGGTTTTCAAAATTTCAGGGATTGTTTTAACGCTGTTAGTCATCACTCTTTTCGTACTTCCATTCGCTTTTAAAGGCAAAATTATGGAGGCTGTCAAAACCACAGCCAATCAACAGCTTCGGGCACATTTGGATTTCGACAAGGTGAGCCTTTCGTTTTTTCGCAGTTTCCCCAATTTATCATTGGAAATCACCCGGTTGAGCCTCACGGGTACCGAAGCTTTTTCGGGCGATACCCTGATTTTTATTCCCAGACTCAGGATAGGCATCGGGTTAGGGAGCTTAATGCGGAGAGGGCCTTATGATATAAAAACGGTGAAGCTGTCTGAGCCATATCTTCAACTCAAGGCTTTAGACGAAGTCAGGGTGAACTGGGACATCACCCAACCGGTGGAAGAGTCAGCCGGCAAAGCTGAAACACCATCCGTGTTCAAAGCCAAACTCAGGGTGATGGAAGTGGTGAACGGACGATTGATATACGACGATGCGACTTTTCCTATGCGTGCCGTGTTGGACGGACTAAGTATTCGGATGAGCGGCGATCTTTCGGTAGCCAATTCCAATCTGATGACCGAAGCAACAGCCAATTTGATTGATGTTGATTACAATGGCTTACGCTATGTAAAAAAGGCCAAAGGACAGTTTTCGGCCATGATAGGCGCCGATCTCGACAACTGGAAATTTACTTTTGAAGGTGCACGGCTCAGGCTGAACGAATTAGTGATGACCGCCGCCGGATTTTTTGCCATGCCCGATCAGGGTTATGAAATGGATATTGCGTTTGAAGCGGAAAAGAATAATTTCCGTAGTTTTCTTTCGCTCGTTCCTGCACTCTATGCCAAAGATTTTGAGAATCTTCAGGCCGAAGGAAACATGGCTTTTCAAGGATATGTCAAAGGCCTTTACAGCGAAACAAGCCTTCCGGGCTTTGGCCTCAACCTTCAGGTGAACGATGCCATGTTTCGCTATGCCTCACTGCCAGAGGCAGTTAAAAATATTGGACTGACGCTTCGGGTGGCCAACAATGGGAACGGCGCCGATGCTACAGTGATCGACATTTCCGCCTTTCATTTCGAGCTGGGGGAAAATCCGGTTGACCTTAGGTTGATGGCCAAAACGCCGGTGAGCGATCCATATGTGGATGCAAATCTCCTTGGAAAACTCAACCTTGGCGATGTGAGTCGTTTCTATCCTTTAGACGATGGTATGACATTCTCCGGAATCATTGAAGCCAATCTGAAAGCAAAAGGGAACCTTTCGGCTATCGAGAGCGGACGATATTCCGACTTTGATGCCTCAGGCCATTTTTCCGTCAACGACCTGAATATGACGAACAACTTTTTACCCGAAAAACTTGTCATCAGTGAAGCCTTGCTGAATCTCAGCCCCTCAGTGGCCGAGCTGTCCACACTCAGAACTGCCATCGGAAAAAACAATCTGAAGGCCAGAGGAAAAATTGAAAATCTGATGGCTTATGCCTTTGGAAAAGGAGAACTGAAAGGACAACTCAACCTTAGCTCAGATTATTTCAACGCAAACGACTTTCTTCAAAACCAATCGCAACCCGAAGCACAACCCGACACAACGGTAATAGGAATCATCGAAGTGCCGGCAGGAGTTGATTTTGCGCTCACCACATCATTTGCCCATCTGATTTACGATAAAATGGATATTCACGATCTCAATGGGCAGATCAGGATTAAGGACAACACCTTGTCTTTTAATGATGTGCAAATGAAGATATTAGATGGTAATCTAAAGTTGAACGGCTCATATTCAACCATTGTGAAAGATAAGCCTACGCTTGATTTTACAATAGATGTGCGCGATGTGGATGCACAACAAGCTTTCCTCACTTTCAACACCATCGAGAAGCTGTCCCCGATTGCGGGGCTCACTTCGGGGAAGGTAAGCACACAGCTTAAGTTGAAAACCGACCTCGACGGAAAGATGATGCCTGTTTTTTCTACCCTCAACGGCAACGGAAATCTCCAATCGCCGGCACTGACATTCAACAATGTGAGCAGTTTCAACAAATTGGCCGATGCTTTAAAAATCGAAAAATTCAGACAATGGGCCGTCAGCCAAATCAACCTCTCGTTCGAGATGCACGAAGGGAAAGTATTTGTCAAGCCGTTTGAAACAAATCTTGGAAAGACCAAAGCCGAAATCTCTGGTTGGAATTCATTCGATCAGACGATGGAATATGTGTTGCAGCTCAATATTCCACGTGCTGAATTTGGAGGCGCCGCCAATGCAGTGCTCGATAAGCTTGTGGCAGCAGCCAACAGCAAAAGCGCCCAATTTACACCAGGTGAAGTAATCCCGGTGATTGTACTGATTAATGGAACTTTGACCAACCCTATCATCAGTACGAATCTGAAGACCATGGCAACCAATATTGCCGACCAGATGAAGCAACAGCTTAGCGAAACCCTGCAACAAAAGAAAGACGAAGCAGAAGCCAAATTTCGTGCCGAAGCCGACCGCTTCCTTGCCGAAGCACAACAGAAAGCACAAAATATTCTTAGCGAAGCACAAAAACGTGCGGATGGAATGGTGAAAGGGGCCGTAGAAACGGCCAACAGTTTACGTGCCGAAGCCGACAAACAAGCTTTTCAGTTGTTGGCTGAAGGGAAAAAGAATGGCCCGTTGGCCGAAATTGCAGCTAAAAAAGCCACCGACAAACTCAGGAAAGAAGCAGACCTTCAAGCAGAAAAGGTAGTTGCCGAAGCCCGTAAACAGTCGGACAATCTCATGCAAAAAGCACAAACAGAAGCGAATCAGTTGATTGACGAAGCAAAATCAAAAACAGGAACCAAATAAAAACGGTATTCACTGCTATATCTTCAGCAAAACGAAAGCCAAATCGGTGATCGGATGATGTCGCTATGCCGAAAAATACGGCTATCTTTCTTGACTTGTCCACTTCTAAAATCTTTAATCCCAAACCCTAAAAAATAGGGAATAGAAAAATTTAGAAAAGCCACATTATTATTCCTGACTTGTTCCCTCTCAAATTAGTGCGGTTGTAAGTAGTTGTTAATCAGTGATTGTGTTTAAAAAAGGTGTATTTTTACCGCACTAAGGGTATGATTTTGGATGAAAACAAGGGTTGTACGAACCGCATCGGGTGCACGCGCAGTGCAGGTTGTCCGGTATCTGGACAATAAAAGGATTGTTTTACAACACATCGGTTCGGCCCATACCGAAGAGGCACTAACCGAGCTCATGATGTTGGCAGAAGAATGGATAAAGGATCATACCAGCCAACTGTCGATTTTTCCTGATGAAAACCCAAGCAAGTTGTTGCACCTCAATCACAGCACCTTTGTGGGCATAAAATACCGCTTCTTTCATACGCAGGTGCGTGCAATACTGGAACAGATCAAATTGGATGATCTGCCCGCCATACTGAGCGATTTAGTGCGTGATTATAACGGTTTTGTAGAAGCTTTCGCCCTGATCATTCTTCAGTTGAAGCGAATAAATGCCCGGTTTCAGCTTTTCCGTTTCAATGCGAAGTAATGGTTCCCGTTCAACAATTTTACTGAATACGATCTGCCCAAGCGGGCCTACAAGGCGCAGAAATCTGGCATTATCCGGCAGCTCGACCAGAAGCTCATGATTTGCCGGTAGCGGATAGGCATTTAACGTCAATGCTTCTTTTTCGTTTAACCCCACTCCAACGTGCAATGCGACAGGTACAGTTTTCATTGGTGAATTGGGGTCGTTGCTGGGGATCACGATGTTGGCATAATAGCTGCCTGCGCCAAGATTGGCAGTTTCAACCGATGCTGTAAGATTGATGTTCTCACCTGGCGCAACAACTCCCGAATGGTTATTGATATTCAGCCAGTTGTAATCACTTCCCCTCACGAATGCACGAATATTCCAGTTGTAGTTCAAATCGTTTGATGCCAGCCGGCTCCAGTATGCGCCGTTGGTTGAAAACCAGCCTCCATCGGGATCTTCAGGGCCATCATCGCATCCCGAAGGCACTTGAGAAGGGGTGTGGGTTACTGAATAACCGATCCAGATGTCCTGCCCGGTGAGTGCGATGGAACCCGAAAGCGGAATGGTATTCCAACTATTGGCAAAGGCAGTAAAAGGTTGTGTGTGCAAGATGTGTCCTGGTGAAAAAGCACTGCCTTTGCCCCAGACGTATAATTTACTGTTTATTGGAACATCTTTGATGTAAATATCTACACTCTCAAGCGTGTATCCGGAATAAAGACTTGTGGTGGAAGCAGGGAAACGCACGGCAGCGTAAAAATATCCTCCGCCTGTGAGGCCGATGCCATTCACATAGCCATTGTCGTAATGTAGCATAGCGGTGTCAACTGTGGTGTTGAGAAAGCCTTCTTCCCGTGAAATAATTTGTCCGGTGGCTTCAGTTGCAGCAGCAGAAGAAAGAGGTTGTTTTTCTTTCAGGGCGGGATTCACATATTGCACGGCTGCATTCCAGAAAAGTGGGTCTTGACCTGTGTTAGATAGCTGAAGTGTCTGGGTTTGTGTTCCACCTAATGGAAGCCAAAATTCAAGAGAAGGCGGACTAATGCCGATATGAGGTTGAAAAGAGGAAGGTCCTTCATAGAGTCTGATGTTGTCAATCAGCCAATTGGAGAGGTTGGATGAGCTGACACCTTTGGCTTCAAAACGAATTCGGGTGAGCTTCCCCAATGCATACGGTGTAACATCGTAAGTGCGTGTGTCCCAATTAAATGAGAAGTTGTTTGAGATGGTTTCGAGCAATACCCAGGTGCTTCCATCCCAGATGTAGATGCGGAGTTTCTCGAGCCCGGTACTTGTGTAGCTGTTCACCGCCACATCAAACTGCAGGCTGAGGTTTTGTTCCGATGAACTGGCATCAATATAATTGCTCAGCAGTGAAACACTATAATTTCCCAGAGTTGGCCACCAATGGAATTTTGCTGTGGGAGCCGGCTTCCCGTAGTCTTGTGCAACCATCCAGTTTGTCGGATAGGGCGAGATAGTCCAATTATTGGCTTCGAAGGTGCCAGTTTTCCAGGTTTCTTCAAACGGAAAACCTGATGGAGAAATAATTTCGGTATTGGTTGTCAACGGTGTAGAAGTACCGGGGTAGGGGTTACCATACAGTGCAAGGAGGCTGTAAACGTAGCTTCCAGGAGCAAGACCTGTATCGGTATAGCTTAGTGTTTGTGAGCCAACCGTAACAATTTCTTCGCCATTCCGCAGAATCTTATATCCAACAAGCGGGCCACTCACCACAGGGCCATTTCCTTTCACTCCCTGCACAATAAAAGGAACACCTTGGTTAGTGTTGGTTCCGCTGTCAACAAAGTTTTTCCACCCGTCCGTCACGTCATAGTGCAAAGCATTGCCGGTGGTTGACTGTCCGTTGATGGTGATGGGAATAGCCCATGGGCCACTTTCTAAATTGCCATCCATCGAGAAATCAACCCAATAAGTTCCGGGTAGGAGCTGCAATCCCGGAGTGGCGCAAGTTACGCTCATTACCGGACGGTTGGTGTTGGTGCTCGTTTCGCTCATGCGATAGGCATTTGTCCAGGCTGTTGACGAAATTCTGTTGGTGGTCATATTTCCCCAAACAATCTGGCCGCCACTAGCCGGGTTTCCATTCCATATTTGCATATAGGCTTCCTCAATAGTGCTCACTTTTCCCGAACCGGTTTGATAAGTGAAAAAAGTGAAACTTTCAACCACCCAGTTTTCAGTAACAACAAATTCGTCCGCCACCCGGTTTCCATAGGGGAATTGTATGCCGGCACCATGCGTTGACATTCCTAAACTCGTGTTCTGCAGAATGCTTAGATCGGTTCCGTCAGGCCCGGAACCCGGACTGTTGATAATCGGACCATTGTCGTACAACAACTGACTGTATTCTAACGATTTACTTCCGCCGCCTAAAATTTTAACTTCCCTTGGCATATCCGATTGAATATCGAAAAGCGTATTTTGTCTAATAGATTCGATGGGTTTGTAAAGTGAAGCAGGAGAGGATGACAGAAACTGAGTGCTGCTGCCAGGAGCTTTCCATGTGAGAAGTGCCGACAATCCTGCATCCACCACCTTGAACTGCGTAGGTAGCGGATACACCACAACCTGATCACGAACCGATTGATTTGAAGGTTGCTGAGCAAAGCCTGAAATTGCCACGCCATTGTTTAAAAACACAAAAAGGAAGCTGGCAACGAGAGGAAAAATGAATTTATTCTTGATTTTCATATTGAGATACTGATGGAAATACATTGATGACTTTAGGGAATGAGATATAGGTTTTTATGAAACATGCTTTGTAAATGCCGGAAAATGAACCCGGGACTCAAATGTCCCGGGTCTTTAACCAAAACAAATACAAAACAACTAATGAGAGATCTGACGTATCATTTTGAACCAGCCTTTGTGCGACTCTGATTGAAGGGACATGATTATCGAATTAACTTCGTGATTCAACGTAAGGTGATGGGTGCTTTTCCCGACTCCCAGATGAAGAGCCTGATTTTGAAGCAGACGACCTGTAAAATCATAGATGACACACAGAACGGTCTGTTCCTTGGGCGAAAACAGCTCAATCTGAATTTGTTGTCCGTTTGGGCTGAGTGAACCGGCTGTTATTGAGAATCCGGTGGAAGCGTTTTGCATTTGAGTCAAGAGCGACGTCTGAACATCATAATGCAGTGAAAACTCCTCCCAACTAAGGGTTTGGTCGGTTCCATCGCTCGCCGCAACCCCCCATGAGCAGGGTTCGACAGCCATCCATGATTGCATTTGCACCCAGGCCTGATTGTCGTTGATTGGGCCAATAAGGGTGTCGCGGTAGGGAGCCGTGATACGTAAAAAATAGTGAATGGGATTGCCTGCATCCGGATCGGTTGAAGCCTGCCAGAAGAAACGAAGATTTTGCGTCTGATATACCGTGTCCGGCGATGGCGAAATCAATCTGAATCGGGTGGGAGGGACATTGCCTTCCTGAGTTATTGTAAGATGTTGATTTGCCGCAATGTTGTATTTTTTTTGTATGGCACCGCTGGGCCATCTGATGATGATGCTGTCGGCAAGGGTTTGTTGCCCCATACCGAAATGAAGAGGAAAAGCGTCTTGGCCTGTTGCACCTTGGCCGCCGTTCACTTCGCGGATTTGCATCTGACCGTTGCTGAATAGTATTACCCTGGCACCAATGGCGCTCCGATTATCAAAAACTCCAACTAATTTAATGTTCAAAAATGAATTGCCATTGTTCAAATTGTTGCGCAATAGGGCCGGCCCGAAAGAGTGGCCACAAATCAATACATCGAGGTCGCCATCTTTATCATAGTCGCCCCAGCTCACCCCAAAACCATCCGATGGGCCGCTGATATTGGCCTGAGGCGCGATGTTGGTGAAAGTGCCGTCACCATTATTGAGAAAAAGCTTATTGGTAGCAACGTGGTTTGTGGTGAAAAGGTCAATCAGACCATCGTTGTTTACGTCCTGCCAAGCACTTGTTCGGGCATCACCGGCATCGGAAACGCCTGCGGCTAACGTTCGGTCTTCAAAAGTTGAATTTCCCCGATTATATAAGAGCACATTGCGGTTTGAAGAAATGTTAGCAATATAAAGGTCTAAAAATCCGTCGTTGTTCATGTCGCCCCATGCTGCTGAAACTGAATTGCGATAGTCTGATACCCCTGCGCTAAAAGTTACATCCTGAATGGCCGATCCTGCAATATTCCGATAAAGGCGGTTCGTTTTCGTGGTGCTTTCTATCGCCACATAAATATCCTGAAGACCATCGTTGTCAAAATCAGCGGCCGCGGGTATCATGCCTGTGTTGAAGCTGTCAATTCCGGTTGCCTGTTCAAACTGGCAATTGCCTTTATTGAGAAAAAGAAGGGTGTTGCCTCCAGGTGAGCAAGTCACAAAATCGAGTTTACCGTCGCCATTAAAATCTAACCAGATTGCACGTAAAGATCCGTTGGAAACCGGTGCACTATACGCTTCGGCGAAACCTTTTCCGTTCAGGTTCTTAAACACCTTTGGTGGCACTGAGACATGAAACGAACTCACGAGCAGGTCGTCAAACCCATCATTGTCGCAATCGCCAATGGCAACAGCTTTTGGAAAAATGTTTTCCAGCCCTGATCCTGTAATGATATTGGCAAAAGTTCCGTCGCCGTTGTTTCTGAAAAGAAAATTTTCGTACTCCGTTCCTCCGAAGAAATCGAGCCAACCATCGTTATCATAGTCGAACCACAACACAAGATCGCCCATTGCGGGCAATTGCACCTGGATGTTTGCCTGATTGGTAACATCAGAAAAAGTTTGACTTCGTAGCCCGATGCAAAGGCTTGAAAGAATGAACAACATCAGGTATTTTTTCATTTTAAAAGGGAGTTAAATGTTGTGAAAAGCACTTGAATTGCCGGCCGGTATGGCGATGCCAAAGTGCAAGCAGGCATCGCCATCTGTTCGAATAAGGGCCGGCAAAAAAGAAAACAAAATAACCAACCAGTGTATAAGTGTATCAATTGTTGACCATCATTTTTTCTGTCATACGAATGTTGCCTGCAATCAGTTCAACCATATAAATTCCCTGTGGAAGTCCCGTCAGTTCATATTCAATCTGCGAGCGTCCGGCAGGCATCATACCGGCATTCAACGCCCCTACACATTGTCCGCTCAGGTTGTAAAGTCTTAACTCAACTTGACTTTGACCAGGCAGGTTAATCTGAATAAAGGCTTTATCTTTTGCAGGATTGGGATAAATGCGGGCTTCGGCTGAAGTGGCATTTAGCTCGGTGTTTCCAACAAAATAATCCATTTGGTAGATGGGCATTGTAAGCTCGTTGGCAACATACAGAAGTGATTTGCCGGGATCGAGGTCAATCACCATATCGTTCACCGTTGTTCCGTCGGTCAAATACCAGCCTTTGCTCACCGGCTGTGCAGGGTTAGTGAGGTCGAACACCTGGATGCGGCCGTCTTCCATCCCCACATAAGCCGTATGATTGAGCATCACAACCGAAAGAGCTTTCCCAACGGTGTTCACCTGTGTAAGAGGAATAATCATATTCTGGCTTACATCGTAAACAGCCAGCCCGCCATTGTATGCTGCCACGCAGGCAACGCCATTATCAACATACACATCCCAGCATGTACCAACTGTTTGATGATAGTTGATCATAAATGGATTTTCAGGGTTGCTGACATTGTATAGCTGAACTCCAAAATTGCCACCGGCAATATAAACATAATTCGGATTGTTGGTAAAGATACCCATTGCATGACCGCCATAAACTGCCGGGCTGCTCAATGTGGTTAACCCACCTTGGGTTTCTTTGAAAATAAATAGATTGTACTGTG
The DNA here is from genome assembly GCA_019454985.1 of Bacteroidales bacterium. Lineage (GTDB taxonomy): Bacteria > Bacteroidota > Bacteroidia > Bacteroidales > F082 > JALNZU01. The sequence continues at coordinate 156,316 of JACFNF010000001.1, read as the reverse complement.
ACAGAGCGAACCCAATCCCATTAGTTGATGTGATGCTGCTGTTGTTGAACAGCCCCATATGTTGACCTATTGCAGAATTGTCCGTAATGTATGGGGTGGAAGGATCTTCAATATTAATCAGCGATAACTGAAGGTGATAAACGGGCAACACATAGGTTCCGGAGACGACAGCAGCATAGTTTTGATTTAATGCGGTTACCGAAACGATGTCGGAGCCCATTTCCAGCACGCTTTCCTGATATGGATCATCGGGATGGGTTACGTTGAGGATGCGCAAAAGACCCGAACCAACTTGTGGATTACCATTACTTTGCCCAACAAGTGCATAGGATTGATTGTTTTTTTTCATCAAAGCTACCGAGCGTGTATAGCCCGGGAACGATTTGAGGCTGCCTTTGTGAATGGGGTCGAGCGGGTTCGAGATGTCAATCAAATGAAGGGTATAGCCCCTGTAGCCCTCCTGGCCGGTATCCATGCCATAAAGGATATTGTTTTTGAGAAACCCTAATTTGCTGGAACCAAAATACCATGAGCCATCATGCTTGAAGAGGGCAACAGGATTAGCCGGGTTGCTGATGTCCAAAATAGTAAAATAAGCGTTAGTTGAATGGTTTAACACCATTCTATCACCTTCAACCAACACCTCATATATGGTATGCGTGGTGGGGAGGCCTGAATAAACTATTGTAGGATTTGTAGGGTTTGATATGTTGTAAACCTGGAGTGCGAGTGTAGTGGCAACATAGAGGTAATCACCCTGAATCTGAAGATTACCCCAGCAACTTCCGCTTCCGCCAAATTCGGTGGAATAAACCGAAACCATCATTTGCGGATTACTTACATCTATTACATAAAGATAACGTTGGTTCACATAATAAATGTAGTTGTCTTTTTTAATAAATCCGGCAAAGGTTACTGTTGCAGGAGGTATTTCGATGCTTCCGGCAAAAGTGAGGCTGTGGGATGCACCTAAAGTATAGGCGTAAACCGCTTCCACAGAAGCCAGGTATAGCCTGTCCTGCTCAACAATAATCCGGCAAGGCACATAATCGAGAAAGCGAACCATTTCGAGGGTCGGCTGTGCTGGATTGGAAATGTTTACAAATGCAACCCCCGATTCATTACAGACATAGGCATAATCTCCCTGAATAGTAAAATGCATTGCTCTCCCTGGTATGGGAAGCGTGGCAATCTTGAGCGGTGTGGCCGGATTGCTGACATTGTAAACCTGAAACCCAAAAAAATCGGTAAAGTACAAATAGTTGTCCACAACAATTGTGGTGGTTGGTGGGAAACTTGACACCATACCATTAGAGATGTTTTGCGAAACGGGGACAAGACGGCTGTCGTTGTTGCCCCATGTTTGGGCCGAAAGATGGCTTGTAAGGCTGAGCAGTAAAATCAGACTCAACCCAATGGTAAAGAATTTTTTCATAAAGATTTATTATAGAATTAGTGGTTAATAATGATGGTTTGCTTAATGGGTTTGCCGGAGGCGGGAAAAAGTTTCAATAAGTAGGAGCCATTGGTCAGACTACTTGTGTTGATGTGTACAATGTCGCGCCCTCTCGGATTCAACTCAAACACACATTGACCGTTAGTGTTAAATATCTGAACATTTTTAATGGTTTCCACTCCTTTACAATACAAAACTTCAGTGGCCGGCACAGGATATACTTTTATCTGGCCAATACTTATGTTGTCGAGCGATAAAAGGATAGTCAGAAATGCCTGCACATTGACAACGGGCTGTTGTGGGTCGTTGGAGTTAAAAGCAATGGTTGCACTGAAATAGCTTCCCATGCCTTCAAGTCCATCTGTGTTGAAAGTTGCAACAACCGGCAATTGCTGTCCTGCGACTACGGTTCCAGCCGAGGGTTCCAGCCCGAGCCAGCTTACATTCCCCGAGGAGGCATCGTAAATCACATTTGTTGTGAAATTCAGATTGCCGGTTCCCTCATTTCCAATCAACACCTGATCGGTGGCTGTCCCCATATTTGTCAGCACCTGAACAAGCTCAGTAGGAGTAATATTAATCGTGGGCCAGTCCATAAATTGCAGGCTGATATTATCAAGATCCCAGCTCGAAATAAAACCGGAATTCTGACCTGTGGCTTCAAACTTCAGTTTGATTTCTTGTCCAATATTTTCACTGATATTGTATTGATACGACACCCATGCAGTGTTGCCATTATTCGAAACAGCCGAAATCTGTTGCCACGATTGCCCATTCCACACATGAACCTTGAGCCATTCGGTGTTCCCAGGCTGAAAATCAGTAAGTTTCAGATCGAAAGAAAGCGCAAGACTTTGGCTGCTTGAAGGCACCTGAATGCGTGGACTAATGAGTGAATAGCTGTAGTTGGTGGCAATGGGCGAAAAGTTGAATCTTGCTGTTGGTGCTGGATTTCCGCTGTTGGCCTGAATGCGCCAGTTTGTCTGGGGCTGGTCAAATGTCCATTGTTGAGTCTCGAACGAAGCCGATGACCAATTCTCGGTAAACGGTACGGAACCAATAAATTCAGCAAATCCAAGCCCTTGCAATTCCGAATGATAATCACCGGCTTGTGTTATCACGGTTAAACTTGCATTTGCAGAGCCTGCTGCCTGAGGCGCAAATTTCACTTGAACTTGTTTGCTTTGGCCAGCTTCCAAGGTAAGCGGATATTGTTGCGCATCGTCCAAAACGAATGAAGATGCGTGGCTGCCGGTGATAGCCGTCTCTGTTACAATTACCGGTTGAAGACCGGTATTGGCATAAGTAAAGGTGTGAGGTGCCGACACGGTGCCTGTCATATGCGGTCCAAAATCAACCAGGGCTGGAGTAAGCTCAAAAGACTGAAGAGCTGTTCCGTTCAGCACGATGTTGTCAATTACCCAGTGGTTAATGCGGTCGGTGTCTTGGCCTGAGGCCTCAAATCGGATTCGGGTTTGAGTTCCCTGTAGAGTTTCGAGTTCAAAGGTTAGGGTTTGTAAATCAATATCACCGGTGTTACTATAACTTACAACTTCCATCCAGCTTCCGTTGTTCAGCACAAAGACTTTAAAATGCTCAGTTCCGCTTGCTAAATAGGTGATAGCCGAGAAGTCGAACGACAGGCTGAGGTTTCCTGCTCCGGCAATGTTGATGAG
>JACFNF010000001.1:141422-153084 GCA_019454985.1 Bacteroidales bacterium | reverse complement strand
CCACCCCTGTGTTTCATAAGCACCCGAGTTCCAGTTTTCGGTGAAGGGGAGGTTGTAATCTTGCCGCACAACATTCATCTTTATAAAGGTGTCGTTCGTTCTTGAAAGTTCCGACCGGTGCGGTGTGGTTTGCGCTTCAACAGTACGACAGGGTGTCATTCCAAATAAGAGCGCAAAGAGGCTGACAAGTAAAAGTTGTTTCATATTATTTAATTTTGGTTATTGTGGTTTAATATCATTCGGTTTATTCTTCAAGTTTTCTTATAGAGCAAGGTGTTTTCGTTCTCCTGAATTTAAATGCAAAAGCAAAGATATTGTCAATGAATGTGTTAACACATCAGTAGTAGCCGGTAAACTACATCCGTAGTATAGGGTATTTTGGCCATTTTTGGGGTTAAGGCTTGTGTTTTCCGTGTCAATATGAGTTATTTTTGTTTCACTTTCGTAACGAAAACTTATTTTCCAGTGCAGATCAGTTTTAAAAATGCCATTTGCCGTCTTATGATCAGGATTGTCATCATACTCGTGATGACACTTTCGGTTTCAGGAGAATTGGCAGCCGATATTGTCCTTTTTCAAGGGAATCAGAAAAAGTCGGAGAATCATTTTTTGGTGGATGGACAGCCGATTGACAGTTTGTTTCAGCGGGTGCAGTCAATGGTGTATCATCATCCCGATGATGCGCGCAAGATAACCATGGAGGCTATCAAAATTGCTCAGGAGCTCCAACAATATGAATGGGAAATCAGGCTGCTCAACCTCGTTGGCTCTGCTTATGCCATCAAATCGGAATACAACCAAGCACTGGCCTTTTACCATCAGGCGCTCGAACGCGCATCGGAAAAAGGAAGCTATACCCGATTGGCCGACACCTATAATAATTTAGGAGGAATACAGTTTCTTACCGGAAACTATCCCGAAGCATTGGCCAACTATCTTGAAGCTCTACACTATTACGAAAAAGACAAGGGTTTTGATAAGATCGCAAGCGTGCATTGCAATATCGGCCTGTTGTATTCGTCTCTTAAAAATTCCGAAAAATCGAAAATGCACTTCCGGAAAGCTTTGAGCGGATTTAAGAAACTCCGGTTGTTTTCGGGTCAGACTATAGCCATGACGGGCATCAGCCGAAATTATCTTGTGGCACAACAATATGATTCGGCAATGGCTTATATTGATACAACTCTCAGCCTCTCAAAATCAATTCAGGATATTTATAGCCTTTCGAGTGCTCTCAAAGTCAAAGGCGACATCTTTTTTGCACAAGAGTATTACAACAAAGCACTCGATTTGTATTATCAAAGCGAAACAGAAGCCCTGCGAATCGAAAATAAAAATACACTCGGAGGCATTTACGAGAGTATGGCACAAACCTTCCAGATCATGGGCAATCTGCAACAAGCAGCGGTATTCTCTGACAAAGCTCTTGAAATGGCACAGACAGTGGGCGACAGACAGCTTATTGCGGGGGCACACCTGCTCGTCAGTAAAGTGTTAGAGCAAAAGGGCAACTTCAAACAAGCTCTGAAACACTATCAAACAGCGTTCGAACTCAGCAATAAAATTATTGACGAATCAAAACTGCACGGAATGTATAATATGGAGATTCAGCAGTTGAGCAAGGACAAAGAGATTCAACGCCTCGAAATCGAAAGGCAGCAATACATGATCAATAAGCGAAACACAACCATTTATATCGTGGTGTTAGTGGCCCTGTTCATCGTGGTGTTAGTGGCAGCGGCTTATTACTTCTTTGCCAGCAAGGTGAAAGCCGAGCAACAGAAAAAAATCAACGAGGCAAACCTCAGGGCTACCGAAGAGCGCTCTAAAGTGGCTTTAGAAGCCGAAATTCAAGAACGAAAACAATTAGGCCTCGAACTCCACGACCGCGTTGGACCCCTACTCTCTTTGGCCAAACTCAACCTCACTGCAATGGCCGATAAGGTAGAAAACCAGAATGGAACAAACTGGAAAATCCTGAACAACTCACTTGATACTGTGAACGAAATCTTGAAAGAAATAAAACAAATTTCCCAAAATATGGCTCCCGTAGTCTTGATAGAAAAAGGTTTCGAAGCGGCTATCAAGAACCTTGTTGTCAGGCTGAACGAGGCCCAAAATTATCATGTAACCCTCGATATGTTTGATATCAACGGCAAGCTGGAACCTTATGTGGAACATGTGCTTTATCGTTCAATCCTCGAAAGCCTGAACAATATCCTACATCATGCCAATGGCACTGAAATCAATATCCAGATTATCGGAAGCACAGAAGATATCACTGTGATGATCGAGGACAACGGGCAAGGATTCGATCCCGCTCTAGTCCGCCTGCAAAATAAAGGACTAGGACTAAAAAGTACCCAAAACAGAATAGAAAGCCTCAAAGGCAATATGTTTGTTGACAGCAAGATAGGAATGGGAACCATCATCACCTTTATTGTGCCATTGCAAACCAAAGAATACGATGCATAGAATGAATCAAGTGTCTGTCTTTATTATTGACGACCACAAACTTTTTGTCGAAGGTCTGTGTTCGTTGTTGGCCGAAGTGGAAGGCTTTCGTATAGCCGGGTTTTCGCTCAATCCGGTTGATTTCATCGAAAATCTCCAGCAACCCGAAGCGGCTGTTTTTCTGATAGATATCAATATGCCACAGATGTCGGGGGTGGAGCTAACAAGCCGGATGACAAAACGTTTTCCGGACACCAAAATATTGGCACTGACCATGTATGATGAATACGAGTACGTCGAAAAAATGATTGTCGCCGGCGCATCGGGCTATATTCTGAAATCGGCCAGTATTCAGGAGCTTACCCATGCCATACGGATGATTGCAACCGGCTCAAAATACCTTGGCAGCGACATCCAGAAAGTGTTGTTCAACAAAGTGGAAAAATCAACTTCCGGAATCAGCCAATCTGAGGCCGAACCTGACGACAAAACGAATGCTGTGTTGACTCCACGCGAAATAGAGATTTTAGTGCTTATCGCTAAAGAGCTGACAACCCAGCAAATAGCCGAAGAACTCTTTATCAGCGAACGCACCGTTGAAACACATCGCAAAAATATCTTCAGCAAAACGAAAGCCAAATCGGTGATCGGATTAAGTCGCTATGCCGAAAAATACGGCTATCTTTCTTCTTCCTGATGCCTTAAATCAGTGTCCGACAAGTAGTTAAAAAAACTTTAAAACATTGGCAACAATAAACCCTAAATAGTTGCCCACCACATAGCCGATGACCCCCATGGTGATTCCCGGCACGATGATTTCCTTGTTTTTTAAAGCTCCGGCCACCACCGGAACAAAGGGCGGGCTACAAACCAAAGCCGTGGAAGCAATGATGACGGTGTCACTATCTATCTTGAAAAAACGGGCAAAAACCACCTGCATGGCCAACGAACCAAACACAGCCCAAGTGATATAGCCAAACAAGCCCGGCGTGATGCCGGCAAAGCTTCGAACATCGGCCATCGAGGCCACCACAAGACTAAAAATGAGGATGAGATACATGCCCGACTCAAAGGTCTTGTCAATCTTATTAATGGCCGGCCACAACGACACCAAAATCCCTAAAGTGGTGATAACCAATATAACAATTACCATCGTAAGACTTTCTGGAACCAGTGTGCTCAACCCGATGGAAATCCCAAAAATACCAATGGCCATAGCATAGGCCTTGAGCAACGGAACAAAAACCGGCCGGCGAAAAATCCCCCAAAACGGGTCTTTCCCATCTAAATCACGAATGCGAACATCATCTTGCTTATAAGGATAGGCTGGCAACACTTTGTTGAAAAGACGCTGACCGACACTCATCAAAAACGAAAGATAAGCCGCGCCGATAATCAGGTCGTAGGTATGCGTCAATATATAAGTGTTGGCATCCACATTGAGCATCATTTTGAGAGAGGCTAAATTTGGCGTGCCTCCGGTATAAACGCCGATGAGCATCCCCGACACTTTCCAGAGGTCACTCATGCCAAAACCCCGAAAAATGAAAAAACCAACCACCACCATCAGCACTACCGAAATAATGCCGGTGAGCAAAGCTGCCAATACCTTGCCAGCCATTTGCCCCCATTGGCGGACATTGGCCGAAAATAAAATCAACGGAATGGCCAGCAAAATGGTGATGCTCATCAGCAGGTCGCGCAGCTTGTAAATGTGATATGCCAGCACCTGACTATCCGTAATGCGGCCTGCTTCGAGAAGAGCTGTCACTTCGCCGGCTTCGGTCTTAGGATTCAACACCATCATCTCGTTCAACACCGGCCCCATCGAGGGCAACAGCCCGATATTGCCGAGCAATAATCCTAAAATGTATGCCACAATCACCGATCCCAACTTATTCAGAAAGGGTATGCGATGACAAAGATGCAAGACAAGAATTGGGGTGAAGATGTAAAACAGCATCAAGGCGACAATTCGAATTTCCATAAATGCGACTTAAAAGTAGCAAAGTTAAAAACTTCGTTAAAAATCTTTCGGTTGGGTAAAGAAAACTAAGAAAAAACTTGTTTATCAACACGAATAATCTTTGCCTTTTTCGCTGCTGGCAAAGGTTTTAGCGTTTTTTAAACTTCGGTAACAATCCTCGCTATGTTTCTAACTTTTGAGGTATTGCCTGAGCACGTATTGTAAGATGCCTTGATTTTTGAAATATTCAATTTCAATTTCTGAGTCGAAACGGGCATACACCTTAAACTTTGTCACTTTGCCAGATGGATGCAAAGCGGTGACATCCAACACTTTGTGTGGTGTCAGGTCGTTAGCCAGTCCAATGATGTGATAACTTTCACTGCCATCTAAACCCAGCGATGCAGCATTCTCTCCCTCGGAAAAAACCAAAGGCGCCACGCCCATACCCACGAGATTGCTGCGGTGGATGCGTTCAAAACTTTCGGCAATCACAGCCTTCACGCCTAACAGGAAAGTGCCTTTGGCTGCCCAGTCGCGCGAGGAGCCCGAACCATATTCCTTCCCGGCGAGGATGATGAGGGGTGTAGCGTCTTTTTGGTAGGCCATGGCCGTGTCGAATACACTCATCTGCTCGTTTGTCGGGAAATAGCGGCTGAAACCACCTTCTTTATCCGTGATTTTGTTTTTGATACGCACATTGGCAAAAGTGCCTCGCATCATCACCTCGTGGTTGCCTCGCCGCGAGCCATACGAGTTGAAGTCGTCTTGAGCAATGCCGTTTTGACTCAGATAAATCCCTGCCGGTGATTTTTCGCCAAACGAACCTGCCGGCGAAATATGATCGGTCGTTACCGAATCGCCCAGATATAACAAAACTCTGGCGTTCTCTATATTGGAAACCGGATCAGGTTCGGCTTTCAGGTTCTCGAAAAATGGCGCTTCTTTGATATAGGTGGAGTTTTTATCCCATTCAAAATTTTGCTTCAAGCTCACTTCAAGATTTTGCCAATCATGCGAACCATCGAAGATCACATCATACACTTCTTTGAAATCGTCCTGTGTCATGCAACTGGCAATGGTTTGCCGAATTTCGTCGCGCGAAGGCCAGATGTCCTTCAAATAAACCGGTTGTCCGTTTGGATCGAGGTCAATGGGATCGTGAATCAGGTCTATATCTACCCGCCCGGCCAGCGCGTAAGCCACAACGAGCATGGGCGACATCAGGAAATTCATTTTCACTTGTGGATGAACACGTGCTTCGAAGTTGCGGTTGCCCGAAAGTACCGAAGCCACAACTAACTCACCTTTGTCAACGGCAGTGGCAATGGCCGGTGGAAGTGGCCCCGAATTGCCAATACACGAAGTGCAACCGTAACCAACCGTGTGAAAACGCAAAGCGTCAAGGTCAGCATTTAATCCCGAACGCTCTAAATATTTGGTAACCACCTTTGAACCTGGTGCCAAAGATGTTTTTACCCACGATTTGGTGCGAAGGCCTTTTTCGATGGCTTTGCGTGCCAGCAAACCGGCTCCGACCATCACCGCAGGATTAGAAGTGTTGGTGCAACTGGTGATGGCAGCAATCACAATGCTTCCGTCGCTTAGCACAAATTCTTTGTTTGATTGTCTGATTCTGACCGAACGCAATTTGTTGTCCACAATCACGTCGGAATTTAATTGTCCGCTCATGGGCACTTTGCCAAAAGTGAACTCTGTCCCTGATCCGCCTTCAATCAACATGGCAAATTCAGCCCTTTCGTTTTTGGGCTGATAGTCGCGACGAAATTCATTTTTCAGGATTTCACCAAATTTATCCCCCAATTCTTCTACAAGAATTTTGTCTTGCGGACGTTTTGGCCCCGAAACAGTTGGCTTAAGACTTGAAAGGTCGAGTTCAACAAGGCTCGAATAGACAATTTCTTCGTTGCCTGTGCGCCACAAAAGGTTTTCGCGGCAATAGGTTTCCACCATATTGATTAAAGCCGGCGGACGGTTGGTGGCGTGCATATAGTCCAAGGTGCGTCCATCAACGGGGAAATAGGTGATGGTGCAGCCAAACTCGGGCGACATATTGGAAATAGTAGCCCTGTCGGTTACTGTCAGATGATCGAGTCCAGGGCCAAAGACTTCTACAAATTTTCCGACAACGCCGGCGTTGCGCAGCAGGCGTGTGATGGTGAGCACCAAGTCGGTGGCCGTGCATTGTTCAGGGATTTTACCGGTGAGTTTCAACCCAACAACCTGCGGGCAGGTAAAGAAAATTGGCTGTCCGAGCATTGCTGCCTCCGCTTCGATGCCACCAACTCCCCAGCCAACAACGCCAATGCCATTCACCATGGGTGTATGTGAATCCGTCCCTACCAAAGTATCCGGAAATAGCCAACCTTCACGCTCAACAACGCCTTTGGCCAGATACTCTAAGTTCACCTGATGACAAATGCCCATACCCGGCGGGACAACAGTAAAATTGCGAAGTCCTTTTTGCGCCCATTTCAGCAGTTCATAACGCTCCTTGTTGCGTTCAAACTCTAGAGCTACGTTTTTGTCGTAGGCATAATCAGTACCAAAAAAATCAACCTGAACCGAGTGGTCAATCACTAAATCCACTGGAATGGCCGGATTGATTCGTTGCCCGTCTTTCCCATGCCTGACAAACTCGGCCCGAAGCGAGGCCATATCCACCACTGCCGGCACTCCGGTAAAGTCCTGCATCAGTATGCGCGCCGGCATAAAGGGTATGTCACGGTCAACGGCTTCGGGTTTCCAGTTGAGCAAAGTGGAGATGTGCTCATCGGTGATGCTGAAACCATCGTAATTGCGAAGGGCATTCTCAAGCAGGATTCGAATGCTGAAAGGTAAACGCTGCACTTTGGCATCATCAAGTCCTTTGAGCGAGGCATAACGATATCGCTTCCCTTCAATGGAAATTTCTTTCACAGATTTTGCTTTGGAGTAGTTCATAAGGATGAGTTTGTATGTGGCAAATAATCAATAAGTTGCAAAAAATCAACACCTAAGTTTGAAAAATCGAGGCATTAAAATACAAATAAAACAAAAATTTTGCTCAAAAACAGACATCACATCATCATTCAATGTTATCAACAGCTCTGATTTCCGATTGTTTTAGAATAATGGTGTAATTGGCAAAAAACAGAAATAAATAATTAGGCCTCCTTTGTTTTTCTTTTCAATTCGCTTCGATAGACGGACGGGAGCTGACCGGTATGTTTCTTGAAAGCCGCAACAAAAGTGGAACGACTTTGAAAACCAGCCGATTCGGCAATACCATCTAAACTGAAGTTTTCGTACTCTTCCATACCAAAATATTCAATCACCCGCTGACAACGAAAACCATTCACGAAACTGGTGAAGTTTTTTCCGTAATGCTCGTTGATGGTCTGAGACAGGTATTTGTTGTTTGTACCCAGCTCACGAGCCACATCGTCCACACATAACTTCGAATTGAGATAGGGCTCTTTTTCACTGAAATATTTCTCAAGGCCTGCAATCAGAGCCTTTTTGGTGTCATCGTGAATAGGCGAAGAAATGTATTTGTCTTTGATCTCGAATTCATATTCAGGGTTGTTAACTGTATTCAGTTGAGTTTCAATCTGCTTCTTTTTATATCGAAATGCATGAAAAACAACAATCAGATTTAAAATGACTACCAACAACAAATAAAGAGAGCTAATATGCAGACTTTCCGAAATCAGGAAAAATTCGCGCCCGAGCAATAAAACCATCATCACAAAAAAGGCATTGACCGAAAAGAGGGTCATTAAATAGTTTCGCTGGCGTTCAGGTGAGGTTTGTTGTGTTTTTGGAATAAGTCGGATGATTTTAATATAATAAAACACCCATTGAAGCAAAATGAATATACTGATGTAATGCGAGTTAAAAATAACCGGCAAACGATGAAGGTCATTTATATAAAGGACAAACAAAACCGTCAGACCAACAAAAAAAGGTAGAAAATGAAATCCGTCAATAGGGCGAAAACGAAAATCATGATCGGAATCGGCTTTCAGGAAAAGAAAATAAAACGGCACGGGTAAAAAGACCGTTGCAGTCAACAACGGAATAACCTGGGAAAGTGCTTGATGATGTGAAAAGAACAAAAGGTGAAACAAAAAAATATCAACACCAATAAAAAAGCAACATAAACTAAAAAACAATTCGGCATTACGTTTTTCTTTCGCAAAAAGCGAAATTCCATAAACGAAAAAACCTAAATTCTGGTAACTGACCAGCAACCATAATGAATGGTTAAACACTTCCATGTTGCGAAACCTTGGATGAAAGAAATTCGTTCTTTTCGGTGATTCTTTTTTTTTGCCTTTCGATTGATTTGTTTGTTGTACAAAAATAGTCGAATTCAGGAATTCAAACAAGTTTTTATGATTCTATTTTTGAAACTTAGATTCCGCCTGCCTTGTCGAAAATGAATATTTACGTAACGAAATAACGAATTAATAGGCGCTTAGCAAATTATTTAGAATGGTTCTAAATAACATTGATTTTCAAGTAGTTGCAATTCAGGATTTCAAACTTCTTTTTTTTGTGTGAACAGGCGGTTGCTTTTAGCTTTGTTATCGCATTACGCACCTTGAATATAGACAGATCTGGTTTTTTTACCTTTTGCACACATTTTTTTAATCTAATAAACACCATTAACTAATCTTTATTCATATGAAACACACATTTAAACAGCTATCAACGCTGTTGGCATTGTTACTGATGGTTTGTATGGTGTCGTCTGAAGTCATCGCGCAGCAATCACTTGCTGATGTGAAGAAAAAAAGAGGCTTAACGGACGACGATGTACTCTCGGCTGTCAAAACATTTATGCCCAGAGGCGGACGCGACGAATATTTTGCTTTCGTTGGCTCCGGCAATTCAGGCACCATGGTCGTATATGGGCTGCCTTCTATGCGTATCTACAAATACGTTGGCGTATTTTCACCCGAGCCCTGGCAGGGTTATGGATTTGACGACGAAAGTACACTAATGCTTAAAAAGGGTACGAACGACAACCTTTTGCCAGGCTATGGCGATATGAGATTTCCTGCTTTAAGCGAAACCGGTGGCAAATATGATGGTAAATATCTCTTCTACACCGATGGCGGAAACTCGCGTATCGCCCTGCTCGGATTGGATGACTTTGAAACCAAACAAGTGCTCATGCATCCATTTTTTGTGAGTACTTTCCCCGGAGTAGCCGTAACTCCCAATACCGAATATGTGATTCATACCAGTCAGTTCCCCACTCCCTGGAACGAAAAAATTGCTTCAGTTGACAACGATTATGAATCAACTTTCAAATCGGGAATCACCATGTGGAAATTCCACGACAGCGAAGATGCTGCCGGAACTGGCCATCACATCGGGCGTTTAATCAAAGAAGAATCGTTCACGGTTGAGTTGCCACCGTTCACCCTCGATTATTTCGATGCCGGCCGCGCTGCCTCAAACGGACTTGTTGTTGGATTGGCCAGCTTTAAAAACAACCACTATGTGTATGTGTTTGATTATCAAAAAGCCGCTAAGCTGAAAACTACCAAGCTGAACGATATGGCTTTGGTTTCGACACAGGATTTGGTGGATGCCGGTGCTTTCGCTCTGATTCCGATCGCTGCCCCGGCAAGAAGCGTGAAAACCGACCCGACGGGCAATTTCTTCATCACTGCTGCCGACGAAGCACAAGTGTTCGACTTTGCAAAAACCAAAGCTGCTTTAGACCAAAAACAATTTGGCCAGGCTGTGTTGGGAATCCCCACGCTCAATACCGAAGCTGTACAATACGGCAAACTCGCACTCGGCCAGAAAGTGATGGATATCGCATTCGACTATCGGAAAAACGTAGCCTATGCTTCGGCTTTCAATGACAAAAAAATCGTTCGTTGGAACTATAAAGACCTGAAGATAGAAAGTGAACTGGCATTGAGTTTCCGTCCGGGCCATCTGATGACTCCACAGGGAAATTCGGCTGAGCCACACTCCAACTACCTTACTGTGACTGATAAAGAAGGCCTCTACGACAAACACATCAATATTGGGCCTACCCGTCCGAGCTATCAGCACCTGATTGATATCTCGTCCGACGAAATGCGTGATATTTACACCATGAGCATCCCACAATCCAACCTTTATGGCTCTGTGAGTGTGCTGCGCACCACTATCAAACCGATTATCCGTTATCCTTTGGGAACCAACACCCGCACGGGTGAGATTTCGCGCTATCGCACTGTGGCCGGCCAGGAAAAAATTGAACGCGAAGGCAATAGAGTACACGTTTTCGGAACCCTTATCCGCTCGCACATCACCCCCGAAATTGTTGAAGTGGAAGAGGGCGATGTGGTTACATTCCACCTGACCAATCTGGAACGTGCCGAAGACGAAACCCACGGCTTCACCGTTTCAACCTACGGAATCCACGGCAGCTTTGAGCCCGGAAAAACCGCCTCACTCACCTTTAAAGCCAACAGAGCCGGTGTGTTCCCATATTATTGCACGGAATTCTGCTCGGCACTCCACCTCGAAATGGAGGGTATTCTGTTAGTAAGGCCTAAAGGCTACAAACCATCGCCCGAAGAAGCAAAGGAAGCAGCTTTAACTCCGCAAGAACTCGAACAGTACAAGAAAAACTACGAGGATAAAATCAAGGTTATCAACGAAACTCAGGAAGTCATCAATAGCGTTGTTGCTTATCTGAAGGAAAACAAATACGAAAAATATCCCTATGTTGAAGCCCTTGTAGTGGACGCCTTCGACCAGCTTGAACAAGCCAAGACCTCCAAAGCAAACTACGAACGCTATGCCGCCGAAGGAAAATGGCGCGATGCATTCCTGTGGGCCGAACAATACTGGCAATATCAGGTGAAAACAGCCGACGTTGGTCTGCGTGCCAAAAAACTGCTTTCTGAGCTCATCAATAAATAATTAAGGATCACAAATGTTAAATAAGCAATTGAATAATAATATGAAAAGAAATCTTATTCATTCTATAGCTGCCCTGTTTCTGACAGCGATGATCCTTATGCTCATCGTACCAGGTTGCGGCAAGAAAGGCAAGGGCACCGGCGGAGATCAATTAGGCGCCCCCTATGGGAAGGAATCATTTGGTGATGTTGTCAAACGTCGTGGCCTCAATGCCGATGATGTGCTGGCAGCAGCTAAAACCTTCACTCCCGACAATATTGAAGACGAATACATTGCCCTGAACTCGGGCGGACAGGCCGG